>NZ_NPML01000019.1:319815-639631 GCF_002252565.1 Petroclostridium xylanilyticum | reverse complement strand
GCACTTCGTGCTTTCTTATATATGTATATTATTGTTGCCTTTATTTGTTGGGCTTCAGAGTTATCAAGTTGCGCTATCCATTGTTAAAGAAGACATTAGAAAATCCAATCTTTCTATGTTAAATCAAACTAAGGAGATTGTAGACCATCAACTTCAGCAAGTTGAAACATTGTCTATGCAAATAGCAACAAATTCTAGAATTAATGCGCTGTTAAATTTAAAACAGCCATTAAATCATTCAGCATACTATGATTTCAGTGTTGCAATACGTGATCTTTCACGTTACATGATTAATAGAGATTTTATAAGCAGTGTATATATCTATTTAAAAAATACCAATTATGTCGTTACGCACGAAACACTATATCCAGGAGATATTTACTATGACAGCGTTTTAAAGTATAATAAAAATGAATATGAAAAATGGAAGGAAATATTGACAAACCGCTATTATATAGGCGAATATATTCCCGATACCCTGGTTGATTCAGAAACAAATGATTCACCTGTCATCACATATATTCAGTCATTGCCTCTGAGCTATCTGCAAAAATCTCAAGGAGCCTTGGCAATATCCTTTAACAAGGAGTACCTGACCAAACTATTTTCTTCATTAGATTTATCAAAAGGTGGCTGGGCATATATACTGGATAGCAATGGGACAATAATGGCCGGGATATTAAATCCTGATATTATTGATAATGTTGCTATACAGGGATTGGAAAATGATGAAGGGTTTGTCAAAAAGCATATTGCTGATAAAGAGATGATTATTACCTATACAACTTCAAGCTATAATCACTGGAAATATGTCATCGTTCTCCCCTCAGAGATAGTATTTGAAAGGTTGAACTATTTTAAACGTATTAACTGGACGATATTTTTTTTCACACTGATATTTGGTGTAGCAATAGCCATTTTTTTAGCATATAAAAACAGCAAGCCGTTGGTGAATATTGTAAGGCAACTTAAAGAATTTTTAGGTGATGATATACCTAAAGAACATGATGCTTTTTCTGTGATTAATGGGAGTGTTTTGCAGTTGATTGCAAGTAATAAATCCCTTCAGGAAGATATGAAAAACCAGAAGCCTCTTATCCAAGCGGGCTTTCTTGATAAGCTTTTTAAAGGACAAATATATAATGAGGAAGAATTAAACGCTTTTTCCTCCTATATTGGTTTAAATATTAATGGAAATAAATTTATAGTATTGCTGCTAAGAATATATAATAATGATTCTATGGATATAAGCATAAACAGGGAAATAATTCAAGAACTCAATGCGACAAAAGCTATTTTGAGGAGCACATTACTTAAATATTTGGATGACAAAATGATTTTTCATGACGTAGATAATCGTACGATAGCCATTTTACTAACTGCAAACAATGTGAATAATACCTATTTTTTTAATTATAACCAAAAAATTATCAATGACATAAAAAATGAACTGTTTTCTGTTTATAATATGAAAATATCTGTTGGAATAGGTGAGCCCTGTGATGGGCCGATGGATATTTGGCATTCTTTTGAACAGGCTGAACAGGCTCTTAATTATGTTACTGATACAAATGACGCAATTGTGTGGTATCAGAATATACCAAAGGAAAGTGATATCTACTACTATCCATTAGATTTTGAACAAAGACTTATTAATTATGTAAAAGCAGGTGATTTAATACAAGTACAAAAACTATTGTCTATAATTTATGAAGAAAACTTTATATCAAGAAGTTTATCAATTTATATGTCAAAAGAACTGATTTATGAACTGAAAAGTACTATTATCAAGCTAATGTCTCAGTTTGCAGATCAGGATGCCATAAAAAAAATAGTTAAAAGTATAGATGTTTCTAATACGATAGAGCAAAATTTTAAATTAGTAGAAACTATCTTTAGCAAAATGTGTGAATTGGTCCAACAGCAAAAGAGCAATAATAATTTAGAGCTTATGAATAATATAAAAAAATATATTGATACTAACTATATGCATCAGGACCTTGGACTTTATAAAGTATCTTCCCAATTTAATTTATCAGAGGGATACTTCTCTCATTTATTCAAAGAGCAAACTGGAATAAACTTTACCGATTATCTTGAAAAGGTTAGATTAGACCATGCTTGCAAGCTTCTAAAAAATACGGAGCTTAACATCAATGATATTGCTGAAATGGTAGGTTACAACAGTGCCCAATCCTTTAGACGCGCATTTAAGCGAATATATGGCATAAGTCCAACTGCATTAAGAAAGGGCAACTCAACAACCACCTCTTAAAAAAAGGTGGTTGTTTTATTATATTATGCAATTTCTTTGAAACTTTCAACATATTTATCTGCCAAACCCGCAATTTCCTCCTTGTAAGGAAAAGAGAACCTATCAGCTACGGCAAAAACTTTCATCCCGGCTCTTTTGGCAGCCAGCACCCCTGCATAAGTATCCTCGAAAACCAGGCATTCTTCAGGCTTTACCTCTAAAAGCTCAGCCACTTTTAAAAACACATCCGGGTGCGGTTTGCCTTTTTTTACTTCACAGGAAGTTACAACAGCATCAAAATAGTGGAGAAGACCATGTTTTTTTAATACTTCCAGGGTGAGTTCCCTGGAATTACTTGTACCAATCCCCATTTTAATATTTTTGCTTCTTAAAAATTCAATGAACTCTCTAGCACCTTCTTTTAAGGGTACTTTATCTTTATAGTAATGATTGGCCATTGTATTCCATTCTTCTTTAATTTCCTCTATACTTTCCTGTAAGTTAAATCTTTCTTTAAAATATACAGCTGTTTCAGTAAAACTCATTCCTTCAACAATTTTTTGCAAATCATCCGGTAAAGTGATACCTCTATTACCCAGAAACTGAATGTCAATCTCGTCCCAGATCCATAGGGAATCTATCAATGTTCCGTCCAGATCAAATATGACTGCATTTAAATTTGTAAACATTTAAGACCTCCATCAAAATACATCAATTATGTATATCTTAGCATTGTTAGAAGCATAGGTCAATGCGGTTTGATATTTGAGTTTTTACAAAGCAAAAAAGACACGTAATTCAAACTACATTGAATGATTCTAATGCTGTGTGAATGTCAAGTACTTTTTTACAATTTTTGATCAATAACTTTTCACACCTAATCTTTTCCAAATATGGATTTGCGATATTTCAATTTTCACTTGACAAATACAAGTATCAGATATAGTGTTGCTGCCTTATGGAAAGGAAAACATTGCTCATAACTGTTTAAGGGATGAAACAGAGATAGAAAATAGTACAGGCATTCCTGGAGTAGGAACGCCTGTACAGAAACAAAAGAATTATTATCTTCCTAAATAACCACCATCAACAGGGATAATCGCACCATTTAAGTAGTCAGATGCAGGAGCTGATAAGAAAAGAGCAACACCCTTCATATCGTTAGGGGTTCCCCATCTCTTTGCAGGGATACGTCCGAGAATTTCAGCATTTCTATTAGGGTCATTTACAAGATTTACATTCATTTCTGTGTCCATGTATCCTGGAGCTATAGCATTAACGTTAACTCCTTTAGATGCCCATTCATTAGAAAGCGCTTTTGTAAGCTGAGCTACGCCACCTTTACTTGCTGCATATGCAGGTACTGTGTAGCCGCCAAAGAAGCTAAGCATAGAAGCGATGTTAATGATTTTTCCTGAGCCTTGTTTAAGCATCTGTCTTCCTGCGAGTTGGCAAAGAAAGAATACGGAGTTAAGATTAACATTGATAACTTCTTCCCAATCTTCTACAGGAAATTCTTCACTAAAATGTCTTTTTTGAATTCCCGCAGCATTGATAATAATATCAAGGCGTCCACCTAATTTTTCAAGCGCTTCATCAAATCCTCTTTTAAGGTCTGCTTTGTTCCCAAGGTTTGCGTTAACTGCATGGCATTTATAGCCTTTTTTTACAAACTCTGCAGCAACATCAGCGGTTTTTGCAGAAATATCAATAATTGCAACCTCAACTCCCGCTTCCATTAAACCTTCAGCCATACCATATGCAAGTCCCTGTGCAGCACCTGTTACGATTGCCTTTTTACCCGTTACATCAAATAAATTCATATCAAAAATCCCCTTTCCTAATATAAAATATAAAAAATATATGTGCAAATAAAATTATAACATTCTATCTACTTTTAAAATAAGCCCAATAGTCCTTTTAGAATTGAGAATATGAGTTGTTACTGCCTCTTTCAAAGCTTGTTCATCCTGTGAGAGGATGGCATTTAAAATAGCTTCATGTTCTTTTACGCCTGCAACATCTCTGTCAGGAGATTGCCTTCTAAAGACATAATTGGTGTACATATATGGATTGAGGTTGTGGAAGATTTCAACAATTTTTTTGCTACCTGAACTTTTTAAATAAAGTTCATGAAATATCTTATCATATTCATAATTAATGATATAAGCATCAATAGGCATAGGTTTAGAAACTATTTCAAGGTGCTCCTTAACATTTTTTTCTAACTGTTCACGCAATGAATCATTATTGTTAACAGTAGTGATGATTTCCTTTGTGTAAAATAAATCAAGCATTAATCTCATATCAAAAATTTCATCAATTTCATCTGGTTGAAGAGTTTTTACCTTCATGCCTTTTCGTGGAATGTTTTCAATCAAATTTTCAGAAATAAGACGATTTAAAGCTTGTTTAATAGGAGTTTCACTGGCGCCATACCGTTCAGAAAGCTTTTTTATATTTATTTTTTCTCCTGGTTCTAATATTCTTTGAGCAATATCCCTTTTTATATTGTGATAAATAGTGTCAATTAACGTTGCTTTTGAAGTATGTTTGTCCATGTTTTTTCACCTTTGATTTCTTTGATAAAGATAATTTATATAATAAATAATTCAGTTAACTTAAATTGTGCACTTAATTGTAAACAATTGTATATTGCATTCGGGCTACCTTTTGTTTTGATTAGCTATTAACCAATTATTTATGATATCATCTAACTTTTGACTTAGCTTAAGTAACCGACTAAAATCTGTATAATTATTTCTTTCAATTAAAGTACTAATTTCATCTTGTAGTAGTTTTATTTGTTTTTTAATTGCTTCGGTATTCTCCATGTCTTAAACCTTTATATAATATAGTGAATAATAATACGCATCAAATATTGCAGTTATTTACATATTGATGCACAAGTCAAGTCAGTTAAATAAACTTTTATAGGAAAAATTTTTCAACTAGAAATAAAAATTTTTTTCTCATACATAAAAATTATTATCCATAGTTTAAAATAAAATTAATGCTTTGTCAATATAATAAAAATTATTTTTATTTTTAGTTGTATTATAAAATTTTTGTATTGACAGACTATTCTAAAAAATTTATAATCAAGTTATTAAAATATTTTATATTCTAAAAAAAATTTTATTCCATTTGTTTATGATTTTCAGACTTATTAAGTAAACGTTATAGAAATACAGCATAGTCTTAAAGGTTGGAAGTGTTATTCAATGTAATAATATTAAAGTAAGCAGAGCAAAAATTTCGGTCGTTTATTAAGTTAAGCAGAAAGCTGCTATAACTATTAAAATAATAAAAGGGGGTCATTTATGAAAGCATTAGTGTATACTGGTCCTAAAAAGGCTGAGTTTAAGGAAGTTCCAGATCCAGTACCTAAGGCTGGGTATGTCAAGGTTGCAATGAAATATTGTGGGATTTGCGGCTCAGATATAGGTATTTTTCTCGGAACACATCCCAGGGCAAAAGCACCATTAGTATTAGGCCATGAATTTCTAGGCGAAGTTTGTGAAGATACTAAGAAGTTTAAAAAAGGCGATAGAGTTGTAGCATATCCGCTTCTTTCATGTGGGCATTGTCTCCCATGTAGAACAGGAAACGCACATGTTTGTAATACATTACGTCTTATTGGTATTGATGTTGATGGTGGAATTTCAGAATATGCTTATGTTGATGAAGACGTTTTATTCAAAGTACCCGATACAGTTTCTGATAAGGCAGCAGTTGTTATTGAGCCTTTAGCTGTTATTGTCCGAGCTATTCACCAAAGTGGATTTAAAGCTTTAGACACTGCTGCTGTTATAGGTGCAGGCCCAATTGGAATAATAACAGGTATGATGCTAAAGCATATGGGTGCATCTAAAATATTCATCTCTGATATTGACGAGGGGCGTCTTAAAAAAGCAGAAGAATTCGGAATGATAGCTGTAAATGTAAAAACTTCAGATATGGAAGAAGTGACAAAGGCTGCTACAGCAGGAGAAGGCGTAGATGTACTGTTTGAATGCAGTGGCGCTGAAATAGCTGCAATACAAATGTCGAAGATTACAAGAGTTGGCGGGACTATCTGTTTGGTATCAGTTCACAAAGCACCACACAAAGTTGATTTAAGAGATATCAATTTTAAAGAACAGCATATAGTTGGAACAAGAGTATACACAAAGGAAGAATTTAGACAGGCAGTAGAATATTCTGCTCAAATTAAGGATGACCTTGAAAAGATAGTATCCCATGTAGTTCCTCTTAAGAGCAGCGAAAGTGTATTCGATCTGATAGCTGATAGTAAAAATGGCACAGTAAAGGTTGTTATCGATTGTAAGGATATTTAAGATAAAAATAGTGTAGAAGTGAAAAGGAGGCAACGCAAAATGTCACAGAAGGTTTTAGATAAAATTTTAGAAAGTAAGATAATTGCAATTGTAAGAGGAATTTCAAGTGATAAAATTATAAGCTTGGTACAGGCAATGCTCGACGGCGGTATTTGCTGTGTAGAGGTAACATTTGATCAGTCAAGTGAAGAAAAAGCAAAAGATACATTAGTAAGCATTTCAAAAATCAAGGAGCACTTTGGTGAAAAGGTAATGGTTGGTGCGGGAACAGTACTTACTGTGGAACAGGTGCATAAGGCAGTTGAAGCAGGTGCTGAATATATCATTTCTCCTAACACGGATCTCGAGGTTATTAGGGAAACAAAAAAACTAGATAAGGTATCCATTCCGGGAGCATTGACGCCATCAGAAGCAGTAGCTGCTTACAATGCAGGTGCGGATATTATAAAGCTTTTCCCCGCAGGAGTTTTCGGGGCATCTTATATCAAAGCGGTAAAAGCACCACTTAAACATATTCCTATAACAGCAGTAGGCGGTGTTTCACCGGACAACATTGCAGAGTTCATAAAGGCTGGAGCAGTGGGGGCAGGCGTTGGCGGAAATCTTGTAAGTGCTAAGCTTGTGGATGAAGGCAAATTTGATGAAATTGCAGCTATTGCAAAAGAATACGTAGATGCAATTAGGGGACTGTAAGTTTATGAAGGATAAAAAAATTGTTTATTACGATTCTGGTACTTCAAACACAAGAATATACTTACTGAACGAAGATTTTGAAGTGCTTTTTACCGAAAAGAAAAATGTTGGTTCAAAGGATTCAGCCATTGCAGGAAGTAATAATGTACTTATTGATGGTATGAAGGAGCTTTATGATGTACTTCTTCAAGAGAATGAACTTTCAGATGAAGATATTTCAGAAATTTATGCATCAGGTATGGTGACATCCCCTTATGGTCTCATAGAAGTTCCTCATTTGATTATACCTATTACAATAAAGAATTTTGCAGAAAGTATTTATTGCCACTATGAAGGGAAACGTTTTAAACGAAATATTTACCTTGTACCGGGGATTAAAACAACTGGTGATGATATTTCATTTATTAATAATATGCGCGGTGAGGAAATAGAGATTATTGGCACATTGGATGAACTTATAAAGAAATGTCCAGACGAAAAGGTAGCAGTTATAATGCCCGGTTCTCATACTCATATTGCATGTATTGAAAACGATGAGATAAAAGATATTATTTCTAACTTCACAGGGGAGCTTTTTTATGCACTTAAAACAGCAACAATTCTCTCTCCTGTTTTAAGCGTAGAGGCAAAGGAATTTAATAAGGAAATGATACTTAAAGGCTGTGAAAACCTTAGACGTTTTGGAATTAACCGTGCAATATATATTTGTCATGCTATGCGACTTTTTAACAATGGTGACGAAATTTCTAGGTTGTCATATATAGAAGGTGTAATAACAGGAGCCGTAGGGAATGTGCTTGATTACTATTGCGAATATTTTTGGACAGGCTGTGAGACAGCGGCAATTGTTGCAAACGAGAAAATGTATGAAATTTACAGCACAATTTTATCACAGAGCAAATTTATTAAAAATATAATTTGGATGCCTATCTCAAACAAAAAAAGCTACGCAATAGACGGATTGAGAAAAATAATTAACAGCAAAATCTAAAAGGAGGATTGTCATGACTAAAAAGGTTCTGATTACATCACGATCTTTTGGGCAAATAAGTGATGAGCCTATTAATATTTTAAAGGATGCAGGATTTGAAATAACATTTGCTGGAAAAGATTTTAACCAAGAAGAATTTGCAAGAATTATTCCTGATTATGATGCACTTATTATTGGTGCACATAAATTTTATCCTGAGGATATGGAACGTTGTACTAAGCTTAAAATCATATGTAAGCATGGTGCAGGGCTTGATAACATAGACTTAGAAAAGGCAAAGGAGCTGGGAATCACAGTGACAAATGCACCGGGAACAAATTCTAATGCTGTTGCAGATTTAGCTTTTGGTATGATGCTTGCTTGTGCTCGAAGAATAGTACTTACTAATAATAGGGTACACAACGGTGAGTGGAAGCCTGCTATAGGTACTGATGTTTATAATAAAACTCTTGGCTTGATCGGTTTCGGGGCTATTGCAAAGAACGTTGCACGCAGAGCAAAAGGCTTTAGCATGAAGGTGCTTGCTTATGATCCTTTTGTAACGGAAGTACCGGAGGAATTTGATCATGTGAGGCTTTGCGATATTAAAGAAGTAATTGAAAATTGTGACTTTTTATCTCTTCATTTGCCTTTAAATGACCAGACACTTAATTTAATTTCAAAAAAAGAAATTGCAAGCATGAAGGAGGGAGCATATATTATAAACACTGCAAGAGGTGGTATTGTTAATGAGCAAGATTTATATGATGCAGTTGTTTCAGGGCATATTGCGGGAGCGGCACTTGATGTTACTGTTGATGAGCCGATTAAGGAAGATAACCCCTTATTGACTTTACCTAATGTGATTATAACATCTCATATTGGAATGTATACCAAAGAAGCAATTTCTGCTGTAAGTATAATTTGTGCAAAGAATGTTGCAGCAAAATTCAATAATGATGAATTGAATTTTGTAGTAGTATAATAACTTGAATGATACTATAAAAAATATTATGAAATAACAAGGAGGAATAGAAATGTTAAAGAAGGTTATTGCATTCACACTTGTTTTGGGATTAATTGGTTCTATATTGGTTGGTTGTGGACAGAAGGGTGCGGATTCAGCAGGAAATACACAGGACGCAATTACATTAAAATTCGCATTAGGTACAGCTCAGTCGGCAAAAGATATGGCAGTGAAATTTAAAGAAATAGTTGAAAAGAATTCAAACGGCGCTATAAAAATAAATATTCATCCAGACAACTCCTTAGGTGGAGACAGAGAGCTTATAGAAGGAGCTCAGTTTGGTAATATTGATATAGTAATGGTTTCATCAACGCCACTATCTTCTTTCTATAAAAATCTTTATATTTATGATATTCCTTTCTTATTTACAAACAGAGAACAAGCATATAAAGTGCTTGATGGAGAAATTGGTAAGAAAATTGGGGACGGCTTAGAAAGCAAAGGATTAAAATTCCTTGCATATAATGAGAATGGTTTTAGAAACTTAACAACAAGCAATAGAGCGATAAAAACACCTGATGATGCTAAGGGATTAAAACTTAGAGTTATGGAGAACGAAGTTCATATAGCTGCTTGGAAAGCATTGAATGCTAATCCAACACCTATGGCCTTTACTGAATTATTTACTGCTTTACAGCAACGTACTGTTGACGGACAAGACAACCCATCAGAGCTTATTTATGCTAACAAATTCCATGAAGTACAAAAATACTTAATCAGAACAGAACACGTTTATACGCCATACGTAATCGTAATGAATAAAGACAAATTTAACGGACTCACAGATGAGCAAGAGAAAATAATCATGGATGCAATGAAAGAAGCTACTGTTTACCAAAGAGGACAAGCTAAGAAATACGATCAAGAATCTATTGAAAAAATTAAAGCAGCTAAAACCACAGAGGTTATTGAACTAACAGAAAGTGAAAAGAAAGCATTCCAAGAAAAAATGGAGCCCGTATTTGATTTAGTAAAGAGTAAAATTGACAATCCTGAATATTTGGATGAAGTAATAGCCGCTATTAAAAAATAGTAAAGAACATTAAGACAAATAGCAGTAGATTTATTGCACCTGTATTAACTGATCATTAAACCCTTATGGGTGAAAAATGGGGGAATTTAAGTGTTGAAATTTTTAGACAAACATCTTGAGGATTACATCCTAGTTGCTTTTATGGCTATTATGAGTGTTGTCATTTTCTTCCAGGTGATAATGCGCTATGTATTTCGCTCATCCCTTACATGGTCGGAAGAGTTAGCAAGATATTTATTTGTGTGGATTGTTTACTTTGCAATAAGCTATGCGGTAAAGGAACGCAAGCACATTAAAATTGAAGCAGCATTGTATCTGATGCCGAAGAATGTACGACCTTATATGCCTATTATCGGCGACATAATTGTTTTTGTTTTTTCAGCATTCATTATAGTAACATCATGGGAGATTGTTCTAAGGCAGGCTTCTGGCGGCCAGATATCTCCTGCCATGAGAATACCTATGCAGTACATCTATGCAGCACCATTTGTAGGTTTTACACTTACTGCTTTTAGAACGATACAAGTAATTATATTGAGAATCAAGAATCTTAAATCGGGGGTTGAAATGCATGATTAGTTTGATACTTTTTGGAACTTTAGCATTGTTTTTAATACTCAATGTTCCTGTAGGAATTGCCCTCGGTGGAGCTTCTTTGTTAACAATTATGTACTCAAAAACTATAGGCATTAACTATATCGCACAGAACTTAGTAACTAGTGTAGATTCATTCCCTATTATGGCAGTACCCTTCTTTATTTTAGCAGGAGAGCTTATGGGTGCTGGAGGTATTTCTAGAAGACTTCTTAACACAGTTAATGTATTTTTTGGAAGAATTACTGGCGGTCTTGCAATTGTTACCGTTGTAGTATGTATGTTCTTTGCAGCTATTTCAGGTTCTGGACCTGCAACAGTTGCTGCTATCGGTGGTATGGTTGTACCAACAATGTTACAAAAGGGCTATGATAGAAGGTTTACATTAGCATTAGTTGCTGCAGCAGGAAGTATTGGTGTTATTATTCCACCAAGTATTCCAATGGTTATTTACAGTGTTTCTACAGGTAATTCAATAAGCGCTCTGTTTATGGCAGGATTTATTCCAGGTATATTAATTGGTCTTGGATTAATTGGATGGGCGTTTTATTATTCAAAAAAGATGGGTTACAAAGGTGACGAAACACCATTCACATGGAAGCGTGCAGGACGTGAATTATGGGACTCAAAGTGGGCCCTTATCAGTCCTATAATCGTTCTTGGTGGTATATATGGCGGTGTTTTCACACCCACCGAGGCAGCAGCTGTTTCCGTAATTTATAGCTTTATAGTCGGAGTATTTGTATATAAAGAGTTAACCTTTAAAGATTCGTTTCGTGTTATAAGAGAGGCTGCTTTAACAACTGGTACAATTCTCGTTGTTATTGGATGTGCATCTGCATTTACTAAGATATTGACAATAGCACGTGTACCAATGGCTATAGCCGAGGGTATGACAAGCCTTACAAGCAATCCTATTATTATAATGCTGCTGATAAATATAATGTTATTGATTGTTGGTTGTTTCATGGATACATTAGTTGCTATTATGATATTAGCACCAATATTCTTACCCGTCGTAAAAGCAGTTGGTATTGACCCTATACACTTTGGGATTATTATGGTTGTTAACTTGGCAATCGGCTTTATCACGCCGCCACTTGGTGTTAATCTTTTCGTTGCAGCCAGAGTTGGAAAAACTAAGCTAGACGAGGTAGTAAGGGGTATAGGACCATTTGTGATTGTAATGATTCTATTACTGATGCTTATAACCTATATTCCTCAAATTTCATTATTCCTACCTAATTTATTTAAGTAATGAAATTAGTGTTGTGCAGTAAATTGTAAATATTTATGCACCATCCCTAATTTGGTAATAACAGCATCAATATTTACCCCTTTTACTGCACAGGTATATGCAAACTTAGCAAATACTGAACAAGTATTGTTGCGGAAATATCCTATGATATCTCCAATGTTATTAAGCTTCAAGGATTTCTTGGTAGAAACCCTGAAAAGCTCCAGGAATATATAGGTCATAAAGACCATACTCCAGAAACGCTTTATTGAGGTTAGGGACTCAACCTGATACTCATCAAAGCCAAGTGAGTTTTTATGGTGCCGGTAGCTCGCTTCAATATTGGATTTAATTCTTCCAATGAGGTGATAGACTTTCCTAAGAGCATGAAGTGTCAGCTTTCCCGATGTGTACCAAGCATCAACCAATAAGTACGTTGTTTGTGTAACCGGTACAAACTTATCCGTAAGCTGCATGGCAAGTTGCTGTTTGTTCTTAAAAAGCTTCTTTAAAAGCTTCTTTGCCTTATTGCCAAAGAACTGCTTTCTGAGATAGAGCTTGAAGCTAAGCGGCAAAGAGTATTCGAAGATTTTGTAATGAGAAGTAACCACACAATGGGACCATATACCATAAGCCTTCTTGTCAAGGCTAAAATGAACGCCATCACCGGCGGCCTTGACAAGAAGCAGGGCTTCGTAGGTCTTTGGTATCTTTATAGTGCTTTTTTCTTTCTCTTTTTTCCATATGGTATGTTAAATGATCTCTTCTAACCTTCTATAACTTACCAAGTTTCTAATAGCTTTACGGCCTTCTGTCATTGCACAACCGGTGTAAGGAATCTGCCCCTGATGTATTGGATATACTTTAGGTACTCTTCGAGCTTTTTAAGCTTTTCTACCTTATCGCATTCTCCGCCACACTCATATTTGAGCTCTTCTATACGCGCTAAAGCTTTTTCTACATTTCCAGATTTAATCAGGCGTATTATCTTTTTTACTTCCTTCAGCACTTTGACTTCCTTGGTCTCTTCAAGCTTGCCTTCATGGTATGCTCTAACTTTTTCCTGTTCCTGCTTGGCTATCCTTAATTCTTTATCAATGCCCTCAAGTATAGCTTTCATGATGGATCGTCCAAATTTCAGAACAGCATGATAAACTTCCTGCTCTAAAGTCTTGAAATCTATTTAAAAAGGTCTAAGCCCTCTCTAAGTGTATTCAATTGCAAAAAGGGGAATATTAAGAACAAAATTGGATATGTCTTAGGGGGAAAATAAAAATGAATCTCAATAAATTAATTAAGTACGTCAGGAATTTGTACTTTCGTTTTTATGATGATGAAGTTCCTGCACTGGGAGCTCAGCTGGCATATTACTTTTTATTATCTTTTTTCCCATTTTTAATTTTCCTGGTAACAATGATTGGATATACTACCCTGTCAAGTGAGGAAGTGCTTAGAGAATTATCAAATATTCTGCCTCAAAATGCTTATGCACTAATTTATGATAGCATCTCACATATAACAAATAGAAAAAATGGAGGATTATTGTCCTTTGGAATCGTTACGACCCTCTGGGCAGCGTCCAATGGTGTCGGTGCGGCAGTCAGGGGGCTTAATAAAGCCTATGATGAGGAGGAAGAGCGTCCGTTGTGGAAGATAAAGGGAATCGCTATCCTATTTACCGTCGCGCTGGCTGTAGTTATATTGCTTTCCTTTATATTATTAATTTTTGGTCAGCAAATTGGCATTTATTTAGCCAAATGGCTGGGACTGGCCGGTTTTTTTCATGCTATATGGGATACTTTAAGATATATTATTATGTTACTTATTATGGTCCTGATTTTTGCTGCATTCTACCGATACATACCCAACCGCCGTCTTATGTGGAAAGAAGTAATCCCTGGAGCCATCTTTGCTACTATTGGGTGGATCTTAATTTCTTTAGGGTTTGCATATTATGTAAATAACTTCGGAAATTATTCCAGAATCTACGGCAGCATAGGAGGAGCTATTGTACTTTTAATCTGGCTTTTTTTTAGTGCGATGGTTATTCTAATGGGGGGAGAACTTAATGCCACTTTAGCTTTTGATAGGGAAGGAAAAGAAAAACCTCACGGTAAGCGGTATTAATAATTGAGAAAAATGACTTTGAAAGATGAATATATAATGAAAGTCAGATTGAGACTGGGATTAAAATTAATAGTTTAAGCTATTGTATAATCTATTAGTCTCAATCTTAATCTTAACACTAGTTTTATACATATATATCGGAGAACTCAATATTAATTTTCTCTATTGCTCCTTGTTTTATATTATTCATATTGTGTTCACTTGTATGATCCTGTTGTGGCAATATCCTCACCGGTAACTCTATAATAAATTCGCTTCCTTTTCCATATTCACTTTTTACAGAGATTTTTCCTCCATGCATTTCAACAAGGGACTTAACAAGAGAAAGGCCGATACCACTGCCTTCATGGTTTCTTGCAAGGGATTTGTCCACCTGCCTAAAACGCTCAAATATCATATTTAACTTATCTTCCGGGATTCCTATTCCTGTATCTTTTACTGAGATGGTAATACTTTCTCCCTTATCATCTATATTTACCGATATTTTACCTCCTGGATTGGTAAATTTAATTGCATTGGAAAGCAGGTTTAAGATAATTCTTTCAATTTTATCAGGATCACAGGCTATAACTTTGTCTTCGATAGTAGTATCAAACTCAAGCAGTAATCCTCTTCCTTCAATATACTGTGCAACTGATAGTGTGATCTCCTCAACAAGATTTATAATATTATGGTTTTGTAGAGACAAATTGAAAAAGCCTGAATCTATCTTGGTGACATCCACTACGTTGTTTACCAAACGTATAAGCCTGTAGCAATTTTGCTTCATTACATGTATATATTTATCCATTTTATCTTCATTATTTTTTGATACGCTACTTTTTGAATATAAAGTTAACAGTTGCAAAGTGCTGAAAATTACATTTATGGGAGTTTTTAACTCATGAGAGATATTTGCAAAGAATTCAGTTTTTAATTTATCCAGATCTAACGTCTCCTTTAATGTTTCCTTAATAAGTTCGTGTTGTCTTTCATTTTCTATAGATTCAATTGCAAAAGATAGGTCATCTACCAGCGCTTGAAGCAGGTTGATTTCTTCTTCATTGAAAAAATTGCGTTTTTCAGAATAAAAACACATTGTACCTACAACATTACCCTGTACCTGTATTGGAAAGGCTGCGATAGAATAATAATTGCGCTTGATTGCTTCAGCATACCATGGATATGCATGAAATTGATTTTCGATATCGTTAGCTACAAAATACTTATTCTCATGGATTACAAGACCTACAGGGCCACATCCTGTCGAAATATCTTTAGTAGAAATTTTGATCGCTGTTAGATATTCTTCCTCAAAACCCCAGTAAGCAACCGGTTCTACTAAAGAGGCATTAGAGTTAATGAGACCAATCCATGCCATACGAAATTGGCCTTTTTCAACAGCAATACGACATGCTTCTTTATACAGTTCTTTTGTGTCATGAATGTGAACAATAGCTTTATTAATTTCACTTAAAACAGAATATAGGCGGTTGAGGTGAGTAATTTTTTCCTGGAAGTTTTTATGATTAATATTTTCCTCAGATAATTGCCTATTAGCTATTTCTAACTTTGAGTTTTCATTATTTGTTTTAGATAACTGGTTAAATAAAAGCCAGTAGGGATCTTTTAAGCTGGTTTCATTAATTGCCTTATAAATTAGATAGAATGATATTAATTTAAAAAGATGGCCGATAGTGTGTAAAAGGTCTCTTGGGTTTAAAAAAAGTGTAAATGAAAGTTTGGACGCAATGGCAGTAATAAAAAATAATAACATAAGCCAAAATATGTTGGAACGAACATGCTTTTTATTTTGTATTAGCAGGGTAATGGATATCAGTAAAATTAAGGAAATTACATACTCACTTATTATCTTAAAAGCTGTTAATCTTTTACCATCAATGAAACAATCGGGAAATATACCCCAGTAGTAAATTGCTAATAACAGGAATAATGATACGAAAGCGTAAAAGAAAAATATAAAGTAAGGCTTAACAGTCCTATGGAAGAAAATAAACGAAAATAAAATGGATAAGCCTTTTATACATCCTGCGGCAATCCAAAACTGGAGGGATATATTAGTATTACTTCTGCTAAATATATTTATTCCCTCGTAAGTAAAAACGTGACACAAATTAAAGATACCTACAAAACCAAAGGCAATTCCTAAAAACATAAAGTAATCGTTCTTGGAAATAGGATAGGTATTTATTGCTATAATAGTAATATTAAAAGCGATGATAATAGCAAAGAGTTCAATAGCAGTATGAAACAACAGATAATTAAGGGAACTAATATAAAATGCTCCTATTAACAGCAAAAAAAGTATGAGACAATTAGTATAGATTTTTGAATTCACTGATATAGATTTTATGATGTTCGCAGCTTGGATGTCATTCATTTGTTCCCTATTCCTCCTTTTGTAATATGTTTTACTGTTTCAGTTAGGATGATTTAGTATAACGTCCAGTAGTTTATAGATTATTTAATATATTTATGTACTTATTTGTAGAAATAATTAGTATATTTAGTTTTTTTGTCCAATATTATAATACCATATTATAGATTTCATAAACAGTGAGAAAAATACAAGAGTCTCCTAATTTAAGAAGATTTTCAGGCAATTTTCATTATATTTCAAATTTATTTGCAGCTTTTATAAAAAATACAATAGACGCAAGCTTACAGGCTCTTAGCCTTGTAGCCTTAAGTGTAGGAATAATACTCTTCAAATTCAGAAAATGCACCCCTAATCACTGGACTTAGTTGAAAATTTTCTATAATTAATATAATATAGTGTATACAAACAAGTAGGTGTTGATGGATTATGGCAAATATCAAATATCTTGAGAGTATTCCGGCTGAACCTAAAAGAGATATGATTCTGCTGCGCTTAGGATATAAAAAGAATGTAACAATTTTAAATGATGAACAAAAGGATATGTTGGAAGACAGTATAAAACAGGGTTTATTACTCTGCCATCCTAAAGGTGCATTTGGACGTTTTGCGATTATTGAACGCAGCAGCAATTTTGTAAAGCTGGAAGGTGGAGAAATACTGGAGAGTGAAAGTCTTGCCAGACTTTTAGAGAAAAGTGATGAAGTGCTTCTAATGGCATCTACCGTTGGAAAAGAAATAGTACAAAGAATTTCAACTGAAGTAACCGGCGGAGATGCTGCTTTGGGAGTGATACTGGATTCTGTTGCTTCCCAGACAGCAGATGCGGGATTGAACTGGATGATGGATTTTATCAATAAACTGATACGCAGGGAAGGAAAGAAGCTGACTAAACACCGCTACAGCCCGGGATACGGCGACCTTCCGCTTTCAAATCAGAAAATCATTTTTGATATGCTTGGCTTGAATAGGTTAGGACTTAAGCTTACTGAAAAATATATGTTGATTCCTGAAAAGTCAGTGCTGGCTATTGCAGGAATAGAAGGGATTGAAGAAGATGAATAGAGAAGATTTTAGAAAATATCTTCGGGAGAATATCATGATACTGGATGGCGCTACCGGGACCCAGCTTCAAAAGAAGGGAATGCCTCGTGGTGTGTGTCCTGAACAATGGGTAATAGAACACCCCGAAGTGATCGTAGAAGTACAAAAGGAGTATGTGAAGGCTGGTTCCAATGCGGTGTACACCTGCACTTTTGGAGGAAATAGAATCAAGTTGAACGAATTCGGTTTAGGCGATAAGGTTATAGAGATGAATAGAAAATTGGCGCAGCTTTCGAGAGAAGCGGTAGGGCCAAAGGGCTTTGTAGCGGGAGATCTTGCACCTACGGGTGAATTTGTGCGACCTATAGGAGAAATGTCTTTTGAAGAGCTGGTTGATATTTATAAAGAACAGGTGCAGGGGCTGCTTGAAGGTGGGGTGGACTTTTTTGTCATTGAAACCATGATGGATATCCAGGAAGCCCGGGCTGCCCTGCTGGCTGTTAAAGAAAGCTGTGATTTACCGGTATGCGTAAGCATGACATTTAATGAGGATGGCAGGACACTAACAGGTACAGACCCTGTTACGGCATTAATCACACTGCAGAGTCTCGGTGCAGATGCGGTAGGCTGCAACTGTTCTACCGGACCTCAGGCAATGCTTGATGTTATTGCAGCAATGAGAGCTAATGCAAAAGTACCGCTTCTTGCAAAGCCTAATGCCGGGTTGCCTAAGCTGGTGGATGGTAAGACGGTGTTCGACATGGATGCAGGCACATTTGGGAAATATGTAAAACCATTCATAGACCTGGGGGTTAATCTTATCGGTGGATGCTGCGGTACTTCTCCCGAATATATTGAGCAAATCCGTCAAAATACTGCCGGACTTAAGCCTGTACCCCCTAAGGCAGAAGCAGTAGGTGCCCTGACGTCAACAAGAAAAACCGTGTATATTGGGGCTGAGCGTCCGACGGTTATCGTGGGAGAGAGAATCAATCCTACCGGTAAAAAGCAGTTGCAGGCAGAGCTAAGGGAAGGAAGGATGGAAGAAGTACTGGATCTTGCGATGGATCAGGTGGAGAGTGGAGCAGGTATCCTGGATGTAAATGTGGGAATGCCTGGAATTGATGAAAAAGAAACCATGCTCCGGGTGGTGGAGCAGTTGAGCAGCATGGTGCATGTACCATTGTGTATAGATTCATCTTCTCCGGAGGTTATTGAAGCAGCTTTGCGTATTTATCCCGGAAGGGCCCTTATTAATTCCATATCTGCAGAAAAAGCAAAGATGGAAAGACTGCTTCCCATTGCTGCAAAGTATGGTGCAATGTTTATACTTCTTCCATTAAATGATGCAGGAATTCCCGAAACTGCAGAAGAAAGATGTACTCTTGTGGAGAAGATCTATGACCAAGCACGAAAATATGGTTTTACTAAACAGGATATAGTAGTGGATGGCTTGGTTCTAACTGTATCTTCAGACCAAAAGGCTGCCATGGAGACATTAAAGGTGATTGACTGGTGTACCCATACCTTCGGATGCAATTCCATTATGGGATTGTCCAATGTATCCTTTGGGTTACCCGAGAGGAGCTGGATTAACACAGCTTTTATGGCGATGGCAATAGGCAGGGGCTTGACCATGGCAATTGCTAACCCGTCCAGCGAAATGCTTATGAATATTAAGATGGCTTGTGATGTGTTGGCAGCCAGGGACATTCACAGCAAAGATTATATTGCCCGTTTTGGAGGGAACAAGCAGGTACAGTCAGCTGCTAAGGACAGCAAGCCTTCCTCAACAATAGCAGAGCAAATTTATGATGCTGTGGTAAAAGGGAATAAAGAAAGTATTAAGGGACTTATAGATACTGCGTTAAAAGAAGGCGTTAACCCGGGAAATCTGGTGGATGAAACACTCATTCCGGCTATTAATTACGTGGGAGATTTATTTGAACAGAAAAAATATTTTCTTCCCCAATTGATCCAGAGCGCAGAAACAATGAAAAATGCCTTTGAGCACATAGAACCTCTATTAAAAACAGAAAATGGAGAAAACCAGCAAAATAAGGTTAAACTTGTACTGGCGACAGTAAAGGGAGATATCCACGATATAGGAAAGAATATTGTAGGATTGATGCTGAAAAACTATGGTTTTGATGTATATGACCTGGGGAAGGATGTAAGTGCACAGGAAATCGTACAAAAGGCAAAAAAGATTGGTGCCCGTATCGTCGGCTTGTCAGCACTAATGACCACTACTATGTTGGAAATGAAAGAGGTCATAGCACTGGCTAAAAAAGAAGAACTGAACTGCAAGTTCATGATTGGCGGGGCTGTAGTAAACGAACAATATGCCCAGGAAATAGGGGCAGATGGTTATTCCAAAGATGCCCATGATGCGGTAAAGCTGGCCCGGAAACTGTCGGAATAGTGTTGAAATAATAATAAAAAATTAAGAATTAGACACAGATAAAGACATAGATATAGATTCAGAATTTATATAGGGGCGAGGTTTCATCGTCCTTTATTTCTATCTTTATCTATATTCTTCCTGTCTATTGCTGTAAAAAATATTTGAAAGTATACAGTATTTTGTATATAATATTTTCAAGACAGGGCGGTGAAAAAATGAATAAAATGGAAATAAAATCCAGAGCAAAGATTAATATCACTTTAGATGTATTAAATAAAAGAGAAGATGGCTATCATAATGTGAAGATGATTATGCAGACTGTCGACTTATATGATGTGCTGCACTTGGAAAAAATAGAAAATGGTATAGAAATTAAGACCAATCTGCCTTATTTACCCACAGATGAGAAAAATATTGCATATAAAGCAGCCCAGCTTTTTTTTAATACACTTGATATCAATGATGCAGGAATTAAGATCAATATTCAAAAAAATATTCCTGTAGCAGCAGGCTTGGCTGGTGGTAGTACTAATGCGGCAGCTGTTCTTATTGCTATGAATAAGATGTTTAAAACAAGCTTAAATACCGATCAACTAATGCAAATGGGTAAAAAGTTGGGGGCTGATGTTCCCTATTGTATATTAGGAGGGACTGCATTAGCCGAAGGGATAGGGGATATTCTAACTTTGTTGCCACCTATGCCTACTGCGATTGTTGTGTTAGCTAAGCCACCTATCAGTGTTTCAACAGCACATATATATGGTAAACTAAAAGTAGAAAATATAACGATGCGCCCCGATACTGAAGCTATAATTAATGCGATATACAACCAGGATATTATAGCAATTGCCAGAGGAATGTATAATGTCCTGGAGGCTGTCACTGCAAAAGAATATAGGGTAATAAACCGGATTAAAAACATTATGTTGGGAAGCGGAGCCTTGGGTTCTATTATGAGTGGCAGCGGTCCAACCGTTTTTGGAATCTTTGAACATGAGGTAAGTGCCAGAAAAGCAGTAAATAAACTAAGGACCATAGCAAGCGATATTTTTGTGGTTAATACGTATAATAGTAATTACGGGGAGAGATAAAGCTTATGGCAGGTAAATTGTCAAAAATAAATTTAAATGATTATAAACCGCTGAGAGAAGTAATATTTGACTCTTTAAGAGAAGCTATTATCATGGGAGAATTAAAGCCGGGAGAACGGTTAATGGAAATTCAGTTTGCGGAAAAAATGGGCGTAAGCAGGACACCTGTAAGAGAAGCTATAAGGAAGCTGGAATTAGAAGGCCTGGTGGTAATGGTTCCTCGAAAAGGTGCCCATGTTGCCGAACTTTCTGTAAAGGATATAATGGATGTTTTGGAGGTCCGGAGTTCTCTGGACGGTTTGGCATCTGCTCTTGCAGCAAAAAGGATTAACAAGGATGAATTAAAAGAATTGAAGAATATCGTAAATCAGTTTGTGCAATATATGGAAAAAAATAATGTACAGGGACTGATAAAAAAAGACGTAGAATTTCATGAGCTGATTTACAAAGCTTCAAGAAATGATAAGCTGGTACAAATTGCTACCAATTTAAAAGAACAGATTCACCGTTTCAGGGTAGTTTACCTTAAAGATTACAGCAGTCCAAAGGAACTTGTGAAGGAACACAATGATATTTATCAGGCGATTGAAAATGGAGATGGAAAACTTGCACAAGAGCTGGCTTCTATTCATATAAAGCACCAAGAAAAAACTATGATTGATTCTTTGGGGACGGGGGAATAGGGGATTGCTGAATGCACTTATCCTTGCTGGGGAAGACAGTAATAATAAATTAGGGACACAGGTAAAAGCCCTTATAGACATTCATGGGAAACCCATGGTGCAATATGTAATAGAAGTATTAAAAAAATGTGAATTAGTAGATAAAATAGGAGTGATAGGCCCCTATGAGAAACTTTATGATTTGTTAAATGGGCAGGTAGACTACATTATAGATGGAAAAGGGCTCATTATAGATAATGTGGCAGAAGGGGTAAAATTTCTGGGAAAAGAAAAGCACCTGATCATTTGTACATCGGATATTCCCATGTTAACAGTTGAATGCGTTAATGACTTTATTGGCAAATCGCGGGAAACTGGGGCAGATTTATGTTATCCCATTGTCGATAAAACTGTTAACGATATAAGATTTCCAGGAATAGAACGGACTTATACTACGATAAAAGAAGGAACCTTTACCGGCGGAAACTTGTTTTATATTAATCCAAATGTTATTGACAAATGCTGTATCAAGGCGCAGCAGTTAATTGTATACAGAAAAAACGTACTAAAAATGGCAAGTGTCCTGGGCTTGGGAACACTAATTTTGCTTTTAACAAAACAGCTAACTATAAGCCAGGCTGAAAAAAGATTTTCAAAAATATTTGATATTAAGGCAAGGGCAATTATAAGCGACTATCCGGAACTGGCAAACGATGTAGATAAACCATCAGACTTAGCGTTTGTAAAGGCGCAATTAAAGATTAATTGAATTTTTATGTATGTTTTCCCTTATTTATGTCAATACTCTAAGTAGAGACAAAAATAGGGGGAATGATTAATGAACAAAGTAATATTGGCAGTAATTATTGGAATGATATGTACAATTTTTATAAGCAACTATTCAAATAGTGTACAAGCTGATTTAGCCCACAACCTGGTACGTTTTCATGTTGTAGCGAATAGTGATTCAGAGGAAGACCAGGCGCTAAAAAGGAGTGTCAGGGATAGAATTATTAATGAGATGAAAGAGTATTTTGATGAATCGGATAACGTCGATGCAACAAAAGAATTAATACAAAGAAATATTGCGAGAATAGAAGAAATTGCAAAAGATGAAATTAAAAAATGGAATAAAGATTATGACGTTAAGGCATCTTTAGGTATTTACCCTTTTCCTACCAAGGTATATGGTGATATAACATTACCGGCTGGCAATTATGAGGCGTTGAGAGTAGTTATTGGAGAGGGAAAAGGTGCCAACTGGTGGTGCGTCCTCTTCCCGCCATTATGCTTTGTAGATGCAACCCATGGTGTAGTACCTGAAAGTTCAAAGCAAAAACTTAAAAACGTACTTACTGAAGAGGAATACAAAATTATTACTACAGCAAATACAGATGATGAGATTCCTGTTCAGATCAAATTCAAGATTGTTGAATGGTGGCAAAATTCGAAGTTAAAGGTTCAAACTGCATTTAACAGGATATATTAAGAGTGCTCTATATTGGGGGCACTTTTTTTGTTCTTTCTATTCTGTTATAGCATAGTATATAATTATATAGAATAAGTGAGGAATGAGTAGTGGGAAGTGTATAATATAAGGAGGAAGATGTTGTGGATTTGCAGACGATTTTTATTAGATTGGGGTTGGCAGTAATGCTAAGTGGTTTGATAGGATTGGAAAGAGAGGATAAGAACCGGCCTGCCGGATTCAGAACACATATATTAGTTTGTGTAGGCTCAGCTATCGTAATGACTACTTCCGAATATATTTTTCACAAATATCAAGAAATTACCGATATAGACCCTGCAAGATTGGGAGCACAGGTAATCAGCGGGATAGGCTTTCTGGGAGCTGGAACTATTATAAGGCAGGGCATGAGTGTAAAAGGACTTACAACAGCAGCAAGCCTTTGGGCTGTAGCATGTGTAGGATTAGCTGCCGGAATCGGATTTTACGAGGGTGCAATTGCTGGAGCAGCCATTATCTATTTTACGCTAATTTTGCTCAGTAAATTCGGAAAAGTCCTGCAAAGTAAAGCTTCACATCTCAGTATTTTTGTAGAAATGGAAAACAAACCGGGGAAAATTGGAGAAATTGGCTTGCTATTGGGCAGGTACGATGTAAACATCAGGAGCATAGAATTCGTAGATACCGAGACAGCAGATGATGATAGTGAGATACTGTTAAGATTACGACTCAAGTTGCCTCACGGTCTGACCCATGAAAGGGTTATTAAAGAAGTAGCACGTATTCAAGGAGTTAGCAGGGTTGAAGAGATATAAATTTATTTAGTTGTTTTTGAAAATAAAATACTTGAAATTTAACCTAATATGCATTAATATATTTATCATGCAAAAAATTAAAAAAGCCTAGAAATTTGGGGGTGAAACAAATGAAGAGACTTGATCAATCAAAAACACCGCTTTTTGATGCGTTAAAAAACTACGTAGACAGCAAGGTTATTCCCTTTCATGTGCCTGGCCACAAGCAAGGTAAAGGCATTCAGGAATTTAGGGAATACGTTGGACATAGAGTATTGGAAATGGATGTAAATGGTATGGAGGATTTGGATAATGCCAGCAATCCTATAGGTGTTATTCTGGAGTCTGAAAAGCTTTGTGCTCAGGCCTTTGGAGCACAAAATGCATATTTTTTGGTAAATGGCACAACAGCCGGTGTGCAGGCAATGATTATGAGTATGTGTGAGCCGGGAGATGAAATCATCATACCAAGGAATGCACACAAATCTACTATTGGTGGAATTATACTAAGTGGTGCAGTACCGGTGTACGTTCAACCTGAAATTAATGAGGACTTGGGAATAGCGATGGGAATTACCGAGGAGGCGGTAAAAAAAGCTATAAAAGACCACCCCCACGCGAAAGCTGTTTTTGTAATTAACCCCACCTATTATGGAGCCATTTCGGACTTAAAAGCAATCGTGCGGATTGCCCACAGGCATGGCATGGCAGTTCTGGTAGATGAAGCACATGGGGCGCATATGTCTTTCCATGATGATTTTCCTCTTACAGCCATGGAAGTAGGTGCAGACATGAGTGCAGTAAGCTTGCATAAAACCGGAGGTTCCATGACTCAAAGCTCAGTGCTGTTGACGCGTGGAAATATTGTATCACCAGAAGCGGTAAAACAGGTTATTAACCTAACCTACACTACAAGTGCGTCTTATGTATTAATGGCTTCATTGGATGTAGCCAGAAAGCAAATGGCGACGCAAGGTGCAGATATGTTGGAAGAGACATTGGAACTGGTAAGGTGGGCCAGAGGGGAAATTAACAAAATTGATGGATTGTATGCTTTTGGAAAAGAATTGATTGGTACACCAGGATGTTATGATTTTGATGAAACAAAGCTAGGGATAAATGTAAGGAAATTGGGATATACCGGCTATGAAATAGAGAAAAAATTAAGGGCGGAATATAACATACAAATTGAACTCTCTGACCTCTATAATATACTTGCGATTGTAACCATAGGCGATTCAAAGGAAGATCTTCAAGCCCTTGTGAATGCACTTAAAGATATTTCATCTAAAACTGAAATAAAAGAAGTAAAAAATGCTACCAGAATTCCTTATAAGCCTAAATTGATTGTAAGCCCGAGAGATGCGTTTTACAGCCATAAAAAGAGTATCAGGCTGGAAGATGCGGCTGGTGAAATATCAGCAGAAATGATCATGGCATACCCGCCGGGTATTCCTGTAATCTGTCCCGGGGAAAGGATTACGAAAGATATCATTGAATATGTGAACATTTTGAAGTCAGAGCATTGTCAGTTACAGGGAACTGCAGACCCTTATGTGGATTATATCAGGGTGTTGGGAACCGAATAGTAATTCGGGTTGTGAATAAGGTTAACAGGGGAGTAATAATGCCGGCATTATTACTCCCCTGTTTTCTGTTTAACAGATTATTCTTTATTTACATAGCCATATCCGTATCTGCAGCCACAGAATAACAGTAAGAATAGAATAATAAACCACAATAATTTATCATCATCATTAAAAAAAGTTTCCTAGGAATCCCACAAATACGTATGTCTTTCATAAGTATCAGGTGATAAATTTTAAGTAGCAGGCTTTAACTAATAGTTTTTATAATATGGGCCATAGCCATTGCAGAAGAACAGGAAGAAGAATAGAATGATGATAATCCAGACCCAATCATAACCGAAGCCATAATATCCTTTTGTTTCAGCCATTTTACCACCCCTCCTTTACAGGTATTTCAATAACATACTATGCTTTTCATGATAAAAAAGTTACATCTTGTGCAAATATCTTTACGGAATGTAATTTTTGCTCCGTTTACCTGCAAAAACATCGATAACCAGTATTAAAGTTAAAAATAAATTAAAGTATATATTTACTGATAATGATTTTACATGGAAGATAAAGTAAATAAGTTCACAGTTCACGGTTCACAGTAAAAGCTATTAAATCGTTTATTACTGTGAACTGAGAGCTGTTAACTGTGAACTATATAGTTATCGATGAAATTCGCGAAGTTTGTATTAAGGAAATATTGAATTTTAAACTTCGCTCATTATAAAGTTTTAAATTTTTTAAATGACTTTAAAAATCGTAACTGGAGTCACAGATTAAAAACTCATTTTCCTGTATTATTAAGATGTCAAAGGGTGAGCCACACAAAAACATATTATTCAGGTAGAAATAGTATATATGTTAATGTGCATTAAATAGTCGGTCGTACCGGGGTGAGAGTGAATTCTAAACCATAAACCCCGGACAAAATATAAATATAATGGAGGTATGTTCAAATGAGTATGTTTTGTTATCAATGCCAAGAGGCAGCCAAGGGGACAGGCTGTACAGTAAGAGGTGTATGTGGAAAAACGGATGACGTTGCCAAACTACAGGATTTATTAATTTATGTATTGAAAGGAATTTCCATTTACAGCACAAAAGCAAGGGAAGCAGGTATTAGCAGTAAAGAAGCCAACAAATTCATAATGGAGAGTTTATTTTCAACCATTACAAATGTAAATTTTGACAGAAATTACTTTATTCAAAAAGTAAAAGAAGGATTGGCATTACGCGATGATATCAAAGAACAGTTTATAAAAGCAGGCGGGAAGATAGAGAATAATCTGCATGATTCTGCCACATGGTATGCGGATTCGGCAGATGAATTCGAGAAGAAAGCAGAAAAAGTAGGAATATTGGCAACAGAAAATGAAGATGTGAGATCTTTAAGAGAGCTTTTAACATACGGTTTAAAAGGTATGGCAGCCTATGCGGAGCATGCTTATGTTTTAGGATATGAAGATGAAAATATATTTGCATTTACCCAGAAGGCATTGGCAGCAACTGTTGATGATACTTTAACCGCAGATGAACTGGTTGCTTTGATAATGGAATGCGGTAAATTTGGAGTAGATGTTATGGCTTTATTAGACAAGGCGAACACATCTACTTATGGAAATCCGGAAATTACAAAAGTAAATATAGGAGTAAGAAATAATCCGGGAATACTAATAAGCGGACATGATCTGAAAGATATGGAAGAGTTGTTAAAGCAGACAGAAGGGACAGGCGTAGATGTGTATACTCACGGTGAAATGCTGCCTGCACATTATTATCCTGCATTTAAAAAATACCCTCACTTTGTAGGAAATTATGGAAATGCATGGTGGCAGCAGGACAAGGAATTTGAAAGCTTTAATGGACCTATTTTAATGACAACCAACTGTCTGGTGCCACCCAAGGATTCTTATAAAGATAGGGTTTATACAACAGGAGTAGTTGGATTTGAAGGTTTGAAACATATCCCGGCAAGAGAAGACGGCAAAGCAAAAGATTTTACAGAAATCATTGAACATGCCAAGAGATGCAAACCACCGGTTGAAATAGAAAAAGGAGAAATCATCGGAGGATTTGCACATCATCAAGTGCTAAGTCTTGCAGATAAGGTAGTAGAAGCAGTAAAAACAGGAGCCATAAAAAGATTCTTTGTAATGGCCGGATGTGATGGAAGAATGAAGAACAGGGAATATTATACAGAATTTGCAAAAGAATTGCCAAAGGATACTGTGATACTTACAGCAGGATGTGCAAAGTACAAATATAACAAGCTGGATCTGGGAGACATTGGTGGAATACCGAGAGTATTAGATGCAGGACAATGTAATGACTCATATTCTCTGGCTGTAATCGCACTGAAATTAAAAGAAGCATTTGGATTGAATGATATTAATGAATTGCCTGTATCATACAATATTGCATGGTATGAACAGAAGGCCGTCATTGTATTATTAGCATTACTGTATTTAGGAGTCAAGAATATTCATCTGGGACCTACATTACCTGCCTTCCTGTCACCAAATGTAGCAAAAGTATTGGTGGAAAAGTTCGGTATAGGTGGAATAACTAATGTAGAAGACGATATTAAAATGTTCATGGCATAAGATCATTGGCAAAAGGGAAATCATTATTTCAACCATCCGTCAATAGCGTTTAAAAGCACAAGGGGCAACCGAGAATTTTAATGACAAATTTCTCGGTTGCCGTTTTTTATTTCCCGGGAAATATATTATTATAGCACAGAAGGGACGAAACTTGGGGATATTTGTCTTTGCGAATGACTTTTGCATATTATATAATTATTGTATTAAGTGCCGGGGGGGTTGATGCCTTTATTGGGGACTTTCCTCGACCAGGGAGAGGTATGTCCCCTGATCTTAAAATATTTACGAACATGGGGTATCTCCAACCGAATACAGGGATAAGAACATAAAAAATAGGAAGCAGTGCGGCTGATGGAGGCATACACGGCCGCACGCCGGATAAAAATGGGAAAATCTATTGCTCACGGAAGATTTTTTCTGTATTTTAATGGAGTACAATTTTTATATTTCTTAAATATCCTTATAAAATAGCTCACATTATCGAACCCGGTTTTTTCAGCGACCTGAGTAATGCTTAAATCTGTGTCATTCAGCAAGAAAGCGGCTTTGTTAACTCTAACCTGATTAATATACTGGACTGGCGTCTTGCCCGTCATATTTCTGAACAGTTGATAAAAATAGTCTTCGCTAACATTTATTTGTCCGGCAAGGTCCTTGATTAATATTTTTTGCGGATAATTTTTCTCAATAAATTCTATTATCTTTTTAAATCTTGAAAAATACAATTTTTTATCCCTATCCGTTTCTTCCTCTGTTTTTATGACACTGTTCGATAGAAGTTCGGAACAAATCCGGAAAAGTGAGGATTTGATAAAAAGGGGGTAAGCTTTTGGCCTGGTTTCAAAGCAGTTGATGATTTCACGTATTTCCTTAAGGACCCTTTCCTGCCATGCTTCCTTTCCTTCAATCAGCAGAGGGAACCTATAGATTCCGGCTTCCAGAGGCTGAATGTAATCCTGGTAGCATAAATCCTGGTATGCTCCTTTCAGCATATTGATGGCAAAAACAATTGAATAGTATATACCTGTTTCTGTAATACCGCCAAGCCCGGAATGAATATCTGCCGAGTTAACGACTGCAGCCTGTCCTTGCGTTAAAGTCACTGTTTCGCTGCCAATGAGAAATTTATAGCAGCCTTCATGCATAAAAATAAATTCCAGCTCGTCATGCCAGTGATAGTGCAGAAAATCATGCTTACTGCCATATTCATTCCTATACACGTGCAAGGGAAATAAAACATTTCCGTGAACCGACTGTTCTTTATATAACTCCTTCTTTTCAAATTTCATGCCGATCTACCTCAAATAAATGTATCTCTTTCATTATTTGTATTATATCACAAAATCCCGGAATTGTATCAAAATTTCAGGTATTGTTAAAGATTTTAGGGATATTTTTTCACTATAATGAAATTAATAAAAAATCAGAGGTGATTATTTTGAAATTTACAAATGGTCAGTGGCTTGTGAAAGAAGGTATAAAAAACATTCATCCGGTGGAAGTAAATAATGTAAAGATTAAGAATAATGAATTAACTGTATTTGCTTCAACCAGACATATACAAGATAGGAGCGGTACCGTTAATGCACCGGTATTAACTGTACAGCTGTCATCACCCATGGAAGATGTAATCAGCGTAAAACTTACACATTTCAAAGGCGTTCGTGATACCGGGCCGTCCTTTGAACTCTATAAAAATCCTGATACAAAAACACACATAGAAGACCGCGGGGATCACGTATGCTTTACAAGCGGTGCGTTAACGGCAAAGATTGACAAGCGCCCTCAGAAATGGGCACTTCAATTTATAGCGGATAACCGGATCCTTACTGAAAGCAGCTTTAGAAACATGGGGTATATCATAGAACAGAACAGCAGCTGCACATATGTCCATGAACAACTGCTTCTATCGGTAGGCGAGTGTGTATATGGTCTTGGCGAACGATTTACGCCTTTTGTTAAAAACGGCCAGGTGGTGGATATCTGGAATCAGGATGGTGGAACAAATAGCGAGCAGGCATATAAAAACATCCCTTTCTATATGACAAACCGGGGCTACGGGGTGTTTGTAAACAGCACGGACAAAGTATCTTTTGAAGTTGCTTCGGAAAAGGTATCCCGTATCCAGTTCAGTGTACAGGGCGAAGAGCTCGAATATATGCTCATTTACGGACCAACGCCTAAGGAAATTATCAGAAAGTATACCCATTTGACCGGCAAACCCGCACTTCCTCCCGCATGGTCCTTCGGGCTCTGGCTTACAACTTCTTTTACAACAAGCTATGATGAACAAACTGTCAACCAATTTATTGACGGAATGGCGGAACGCGGTATTCCGCTGCATGTTTTCCATTTTGATTGCTTCTGGATGAAAGAATATCAATGGTGTGATTTTAAATGGGATGAACGGGTGTTCCCTAAACCGGAAGAAATGCTAAAAAGGCTTAAGGATAAAGGGCTTAAAATATGTTTATGGATAAATCCGTATATTGCCCAGAATTCCTGTTTATTTGATGAAGGGATGAAAAATGGATATCTCCTAAAAAAAGCAAATGGCGACATATGGCAGACCGATTTATGGCAGGCAGGGATGGGAATTGTTGATTTTACCAATCCGGCTGCATATGAATGGTATAAAGACCAACTAAGAGCGCTTATTGACATGGGGGTTGACTGTTTCAAGACAGACTTTGGAGAAAGGATTCCAACGGATGTCGTTTATTATAACGGCGCCCATCCGGTTAAAATGCATAATTATTATACCTATCTTTATAATAAAGCTGTCTTTGAAGTGCTGGAGGAAAAAATGGGTAAAAACAATGCCGTAGTGTTTGCACGGTCAGCGACAGCCGGCAGCCAGCAGTTTCCTGTGCACTGGGGCGGTGACTGCTGGGCGACCTATGAATCAATGGCAGAAACATTAAGGGGCGGATTGTCATTGGCCATGTCAGGGTTTGGTTTTTGGAGCCATGATATCGGCGGCTTTGAAAAAACAGCGACACCCGATTTATACAAACGTTGGTGTGCATTTGGACTTCTTTCTTCACACAGCCGGCTCCACGGAAGCCAATCCTACAGGGTGCCGTGGCTGTTTGACGAGGAATCTGTAGACGTGTTGAGGTTTTTTACAAAATTAAAATGTACACTCATGCCCTATATTTATCAAAAAGCTTGTGAAGCACACAAGGAAGGAGTCCCTGTCCTAAGGCCGATGCAGATGGAGTTTCCGTTTGATCCTGCCTGCGATTATCTGGACAGACAGTACATGCTGGGAGATTCCCTGTTGGTTGCCCCGATTTTCTCAGCATCGGGAGAAGTAGATTACTACCTTCCTGAAGGGAAATGGCTCAACTTTATAACAGGGGAAATAAAGCAAGGTGGAAAATGGGTTAGAGAAAAACATGGTTTTATGAGCCTGCCGTTAATGGTAAAAGAGAATTCTGTTATTGCGACGGGAAGTAATGATTCAAGGCCGGACTATAATTATGCTGAAAATATTACTTTTAATCTTTTTGAAATAAGCAATGGGATAAAAATCGAGACCAACATATATGATACAAAAGGAGAGATTGCACTAACTGCTTTGACTGGCAGAGAACATGATACTGTCACCATTGCAATTAACAAGTCCAATATACCATGGCAGGTTAGGTTGCTGGCAATTAACGCTGTTCAGAAAGTGATCGGGGGCAGAGTTCAGAAAAACGGTGGTTTTATTACCATTACCGCTGAATCGGATAAGATTTCCATCACTGTGTAATGCGCTTGGAGTGTATATTTTATATTTGAAGAATATTATGGAAAGAACGTTGCGGAAAGGCTTAGAGCCTGTTAACGCAGCGGAGGAAAAACCGCATCACTTGTCTGAGCGGTAGCGAGTTTGATGCCTTTATTGGGGACATTCCTCGACGAAGGAGAGGTGTGTCCCCTGACCTTAGACGCAAGTTTACAGGCTCTTAGCCTTGTAGATCAGTGAGCTGTTTTTTTGTTGTGAAATAAATTACAAAATAAATAAAGATATTTTATAGACGAAAAGGATTTTAAAAGATATAATAAAACCAGATATAGGTGCAGCAATGCATAATAGGGAAGCAGGTGTAAATCCTGCGCGGTCACGCCACTGTAAAGAGGAGCGGTTTTGCATAATGCCACTGGAGTAACTGGGAAGGCGTAAAGCTGTGATGATTCTGAGCCAGGAGACCTGCCTGTATCGTAGATGCTACAAACCTTACGAGTGATAGGGGGGGTAGATTAACGTGAACGTTAATAAAGTATATGATACAACCTGACCCTCTCTTTATAAAGAGGATTTTTGTTTCTTATCAGAAGTGCGTTAAGTTTAGTCCTTATTTAAATAACATTTTATGAGGAGGTCAGGTTAATGAAAAACAAAGTATTATTAAAAATGTCTTATGTACTTCTTATGTTATTACTGATTCCTATGTCAGCCTACGCCATGCATATTATGGAAGGTTTTTTACCTGTGGGCTGGGCTGTTTTCTGGGGGATAATATCCCTTCCTTTTGTTATATTTGGTATAGGAAAAATTTCCAAATTAACAAAGGAAAGGCCTAATCTAAAGATGCTTCTGGCTTTGGCTGGAGCCTTTGTTTTCGTATTATCAGCTTTAAAAATTCCCTCTGTTACCGGTAGTTGTTCTCATCCAACAGGAGTAGGGTTAGGCGCAATACTTTTTGGACCGGCAGTAACATCAGTGTTAGGTCTTATTGTACTTATATTCCAGGCTATTCTTTTAGCCCACGGAGGTCTTACTACTTTAGGGGCAAATGTATTTTCTATGGCAATTGCCGGCCCTATTGTGGCTTTCCTGATATATAAAGGAGTAAGAAAATGGAACGGACCACTCTGGCTTGCTGTCTTTTTAGCAGCTACTCTAGGTGATTTAGTTACTTACATGGTAACAGCCATACAGCTTGCATTGGCTTTCCCTGATCCTGTAGGGGGGGTCATGGCGTCACTTGGCAAATTTATGGCTATTTTTGCAGTTACTCAAATTCCTTTGGCAATCAGTGAAGGAATATTAACTGTTGTTATTTTTAATATATTATATGCCTATAATACCAGAGAACTCCAACAATTAAATGTCCTAACCAAGGAGGTAAAAGTATGATACAGGGTAACAGGTTACTGGCAAAAAATTTTTTACTTATTTTATTAGTGGTGATATTGTCTGTTATTCCGCTTTTTCTAATTCAGGATGCAGAATTCGGAGGTGCTGATGGAAAAGCACAGGCGGTAATAGAAACTATAAAACCTGATTATAAACCATGGTTTGAGCCAATTTTAGAACCTGCCAGCGGAGAAATTGAAAGCCTGTTATTTGCACTGCAGGCAGCAATAGGAGCGGGTTTTATCTTCTATTACATTGGGTATACTGTAGGTAAGAAAAAAGGAATGAGTCAAACGACATGATTTATATAGATAAATATGCTTATGTAAATAAGTTAAAGGCGAGCCCTATGGAAAAATTTACATTTGCTTTTCTAACCATGGCAATATGTCTTTTAAGTAAATCAATCACTGTATCCCTTATAACAATATTTGTTCCAGCCTTGATTGTCATTTTTAAAGCTAAAATTCCTGCTGGATTTTACATAAAAATAATGCTTCTACCGCTGTCATTTTTAATACTTAGTGTAATGACTATTGTTGTAGTAGGAGTGAGGGGAGAAGAGAACATAATTGTTAGTCATAATTTTTTTAGATATAATATAGGGATTACTTATGAGAGCATGGAAACTGCCATGAGATTGGTATTCAAATCCCTTGGAGCAGTTTCTTGCCTTTATTTCCTGGCACTTACCACGCCTATGATACAACTTATTTCGGTATTAAGGAAACTGAAGTGCCCTGTAATCCTGCTTGAATTAATGGGGCTAATATATAAATTCACTTTTGTTATGTTGGAAACTGCAAACCGCATATATATTTCCCAGGATGCACGTTTGGGGTATTGTTCAGTTAAAAGAGGCTATCATTCTTTTGCACAATTGATTTCAGCCCTGTTTATAAGGTCTTTGTACCGGTCTCAAGCGCTTTATACAAGTTTGGAATCCAGGGGATATGATGGAGCATTGAATGTTCTTGAGCCGCGGTATAAAAATTCTATAGTTAATGTTTTTTCTATAGTTATTATAGATATGTTACTTATTATATTAGCTTTGTTCTATAAATAGAGATTTATATAACGCAATAATGATTTTACATTGGAGTTGCAATTGTGATGCGCATGCAAAATACAAAAATTAATACAAGATTTTTAGTGCGTTCCAAATCGTTTTTAACTTTTAATTCTTAATTGAGCAAATGGAGTGAGGATGCTGGACAAATATATATTGGAAACTGAAGATTTAGAATTTCAATATCCTGACGGTACCTATGGGTTAAAGGGACTGAGTATAAGAATTGAACAGGGAAAAAAGATTGCCGTACTAGGTGGTAATGGTGCAGGTAAGTCTACACTTTTTTTACATTTTAACGGCATTTATCAGCCTACAAAGGGTAAAGTGAAATATGAAGGAAAAGAGCTTACGTATAAACGCTCTTCACTGGTTGAGTTACGTAAAAATATAGGAATTGTGTTTCAAGATGCTGATTCTCAGCTCTTTTCTGCAAGTGTATTTCAAGAGATTTCCTTTGGTCCTATGAACCTGAAGCTGGATCTTTTTGAAGTCCAAAAAAGGGTGGAAAAGGTAATGAATGAGACGGGAATTATCTTTCTAAAGGACAAGCCTACCCATTTTTTAAGTTATGGACAAAAAAAGAGGGTGTGCATTGCCGGTATATTGGCAATGGAGCCTAAAGTTATCATATTTGATGAACCTACTGATAGTCTGGACCCTAAACATACGCAACAGATGATGAATCTTTTTGACGAATTAAACAAACAGGGAAAAACCGTTATACTTTCTACTCATGATATAGACAAGGCCTACTCCTGGGCTGACTATATATTTATTCTAAAAGATGGGAAATTACTGAAGGAAGGACCGCCACAGGAGATATTTTTGGATAGCAACTTATTAGAGAAATCTGATTTACAGAAACCTTGGGTGATTGAGGTATATGAACAGTTGAAAGATAAGGGTTTAATAGGGAAGAATGCCAAGGTGCCGAGAAATAAGGAAGAATTATTTCAATTAATATAAAATAAGCACTTTTTCAGTAGTTTCGAACCGTCCCCGGGTTGACCAAATAGATATACTTAAACAAGGAGCGATAAATATGAACCAAGGAATTTTGGTGATTGGACATGGTAGTAGGGCACAGGAGGCTCAGCAAACTTTTAAAAGCATCATTGACAAGTTAAAGGCAAGAGGGTATAAAGATGTAGAAGGAGCGCATATGGAGCTGGCGGAGCCCAATATTCGCAAGGCAATCAGCAAGCTGGCTGAAAAAGGCGTCGACACTATACTGGTTGTACCTCTATTCATATACAGCGGGATCCATATCCAAGAGGATATCCCGCAGATCCTGAAAGAAGTGAATCAGGATTATCCGCATATAACAATTAGGATGGGAAAAGCATTGGAGGATGATGATTTATTAATAGGTTTACTTGAGAAAAGAATACAAGAGATACTATAGGTATTTTTATGAAATTACCATTTAACCTATTGTGCTAAGCAGGTGTGTCAATTGTATGCTCCATTTCATATTCTAATTATGAGTTAAGAATTAAGAAATGGAGTGAGTTACTTATGAATGGCATTATCAGTGTACTTTTAATTGCAATTGCAGTAAGTTTAGACGGTTTCTGGGGTGGTTTTGCTTTTGGATTACGAAAAATTAAAATATCCTTACCATCTTTATTGGTAATCTCATTCTGGTCAGTAGTGTGTTCAATGATTACAATGCTGGTAGGTTCTAATTTAAAGCATTACATATCCCTGGAAATGGCTAAATACATCGGGGCTGCACTTTTACTCTTACTTGGATTGTTTACATTAAAAGAGGGATACAATCAAAAAAATGAGATGTGTGAACAACAAAAGGCTTCACCTAAATTAAATATTTCAATAAAAGACCTGATAAAAGTTTTGCGTAACCCCTTGCTGGCAGATGTAGATAAGGAAAATGATATTAAACCTGCGGAAGGAACCATCCTTGGCCTGGCGGTGGCAATGGACGCTTCTATTGCGGCTTTTACGCTATCCCTTTTTGGATTAAATCCTTTTACAACACCATTTTTATTTGGACTGACACATTTTATTTTAATAGGGCTAGGCAATATAACTGCAAGGCAAAGCATAATTAACCACGTTGGAGAAAAGCTTACTTTATTGCCGGGGTTTATTTTAGTAATTATAGCCTTACTTCGTTTTGTATAAGTTAAAAAGTATATGTGTGAGGCTAGCCCAATATTTGCGGTTGCTGCTTGGCAGCATGTATTATTGTTATGATAGGTTTGCTTGAAATTTATTACATAGAGGCGGCGGTCTCTTGTAGAATAAAAATATATGAATAATTTACAATTTAATTAAAGATACTATACTTGAAAATCAAGAAAGGAGTGTTGTTTATAATGCAATTAAATCAATTAGAACTTCAAAACCTACGACATCTTATTGGTGCTCATGAAACAGCATATCAGAAGTTGAGTACCTATGCGCAACAAGCTACTGATCCGCAGATTAAACAAATGTTTGAGAAATCTGCGCAGGATGCGAAAAATACTAAACAAAAACTAATGTCATTCTTAAGCTAAAGGAGGAAAAAAAATGCAAGAGAGAGATATGGTAAATGACGTACTTTCGATGTTAAATAGCAGTATAGTTGGTTATTCCAATGTTCTCGTACAGGCTGGCAATGAGCAGCTTAGACAAACAATTGCCCAGCTGAGAGCTGGTGATGAGACATTCCAATACAATTTATATAAAATTGCAGAGCAGAAAGGCTATTATAAACCTGCTGCACCGGCTGATCAAACTGATATTATGCAAGTAAAAAACCAATTTGTTGGTTGAGATATAATAAAAGTTAAATAATTTATATCTATACCCTATATTAAAAATAAATGAATGTAGTTATCGATGAAATTAACCAACTTTAAAATGATAATTTTTAGTTTTAGAGTCGGTTAATTATAAGAGGAAGGCTATTGTTGATACATCGGCAATAGTCTTTACTTTTTTTACCTATACATAATGATGCAACGTCTACTCCTCATTTTTAATGTTTTATGTTATAATAAGTATAAATATTTAACAAAAAGGATGAGTGACATGTCTGAGGCAATGCTGCCTAAAGCCTGGGAAGGGTTAATTAATAATGGATCATTTTTACCTGTAATCGTAAAAACACTGGAAAGGATTCATGACCCGAGCTGGTCAATGGAAACCAACGTTCATGACCATTTTGAAATGGTTTATATAAAACGGGGAAATGCAATATTTCAAATTTCCGGGCAGGATGTACATTTGGGTCCTAATGATATTGTAATTATTAAGCCGTATCAGCCACACAAGTTTATTGTAAAATCTCAATCAGGCTGTGAATTCATAGTTTTAAGGTTTAAATTTCGCAATCAACATGATGATGAATATTCCGATATATCGCTTAATGACTTTATAGAATTTGTCAAGAATAAGGAAAGCGGTCCTTTTATTACACTTAAGGTGAGCCGAAAAAATGATATTGTGTATGTAATGAACAGAATTTTAAGGGAAAAGGAAAAACAGGATTTATGGGGTGACTTTTTAAGCTATCTTTTAATTATGGAGCTGTTTGTGCTTATTTCCCGTGCACTCAAAATGGAATGGGAAGAAAGTATAAAAAATAAAAGCTTAAAAGTAAAAGAACTGATGCAAATTGCGAAGGAGTACATGGAAAAAAATTATGAAAAGGATTTAACTCTTACTGATGTGGCAAGGTATATATTCTTAAGTCAAAGTTATTTTGCTCATGCTTTTAAAGAAGAATTTGATATAAGCCCTAAGAGTTATTTACTCAAAGTGAGGGTGGAAAAATCAAAGGAATTACTGGAAAAAACAGATTTGAAAGTAAGCGATGTAGCACTTAGTGTAGGGTTTTCAAGCCAGCAAAGATATAATGATATTTTTAAGAAATATGTAGGCATGACCCCGTTAAAGTACAAGAAAAGGATGAAAGCGGCGAGGATGAATAAATAAAGATGCAGATAAAAATATAGATTGAGATTAAGAAACATAGTATTGATGATATATGTTGAGTATAAATAAGTTGGGAAATTAATAATAATTTAAAAATTCAAATTTATATAAAATAATGTTTCTATAACAAGAAACGTTATTTTTTTGTGCTTGTTTTTAATAGTAATTAAGAAGAAATTTATATTTATTTAGGTTACAATAGAAATAAATAAACTAATCTTTTTCTAACAAAGCATCTACAATAAGCGCGGTACTAAAGTTGAATTAAAAAGTTTAATTTTGAGAGATATATTAATCTTAATCTAAAACTTAGTCAAGACGAATTCGTGATAGGGAATATGAATAATAGAGTTATCTAAGAGGGAGGAATATTTATGGGCATGACAATGACGCAAAAGATTTTGGCAGATCATGCGGGATTGGATAAAGTTGTTCCAGGCCAGTTAATAAAAGCTAAATTGGATTTGGTACTGGGAAATGATGTTACTACGCCGGTAGCAGTAAAGGAGTTTGAAAAAATTGGCGTAGACAAAGTATTTGATGTAAATAAAATTGCAATTGTTCCTGATCACTTTACTCCTAATAAGGATATCAAATCGGCAGAACAATGCAAATATATCCGTGAATTTGCAAGAAAGATGAAAATTATGAATTATTTCGAAATAGGACAGATGGGCATTGAGCACGCCCTTATCCCTGAAAAAGGACTGGTAGTTCCAGGAGATGTTGTAATAGGAGCGGATTCTCATACCTGCACTTATGGAGCCTTAGGCGCATTTTCTACAGGAATAGGCAGTACTGACATGGCAGCCGGAATGGCAACGGGAGAAGCCTGGTTCAAGGTACCTGAAGCTATTAAGTTTGAGCTGAAGGGTAAGTTAAACAAATGGGTGAGCGGTAAAGATGTAATCCTTCATATTATTGGGATGATAGGAGTGGATGGTGCTCTTTATAAATCCATGGAATTTGTAGGCGAAGGAGTAAAGGAGCTGTCCATGGATGACCGTTTTGCCATGGCTAACATGGCGATTGAGGCGGGGGCCAAAAATGGAATATTTGAAGTGGATGATAAGACCCTGGCCTATGTAAAAGAGCACTCTACAAAAGAATACAAGATTTATAAAGCTGATGAGGACGCAGAGTATAGCGAAACTTACATTATTGATCTGGGACAAATCAAACCGACTGTTGCATTTCCGCATCTTCCTGAGAATACGAGAACCATTGATGAGGTTGGAGAAGTTACAATTGACCAGGTTGTCATAGGATCATGTACGAATGGCAGAATAGAAGACTTAAGAGTTGCGGCAAGCATTCTGAAAGGGAAAAAAGTCCATCCCCATGTCAGAACGATCATTTTCCCTGCAACACAGAAAATCTATCTTCAAGCGATGGAAGAAGGACTGCTAAAAATATTTATTGAAGCGGGAGCCGTTGTGAGTACCCCTACCTGCGGACCATGTCTCGGTGGACACATGGGAATTCTGGCAAAAGGGGAAAGGGCGGTTGCAACCACCAATAGAAACTTTGTGGGCAGAATGGGACACCCTGAGAGCGAAGTATATCTATCCAGTCCGGCAGTTGCGGCAGCTTCTGCGGTTGCAGGCAAAATTGTTTCACCAGAGGAGGTAATGTAAGATGCTGGCACATGGTAAAGTGATCAAATACGGAGATAATGTTGACACCGATGTAATCATTCCTGCAAGATATTTAAACACCTCAGACCCGGCGGAATTGGCGAAACACTGTATGGAGGATCTGGATGCAGACTTTGTGAAAAAAGTAAAAGCCGGTGACATCATGGTTGCCGCCAAAAATTTTGGATGCGGTTCTTCACGGGAACATGCACCTATCGCTATTAAGGCTTCAGGAATATCCTGTGTAATTGCAGAAACCTTTGCAAGAATTTTTTACAGAAATGCAATTAATATCGGATTACCTATTTTAGAGTGCCCTGAAGCCTCAAGAGATATAGAAGACGGTGATGAAGTAAAGGTGGACTTCGATACTGGGGAGATTACAAATATAACCAAGAATAAAGTATATAAAAGTGCCCCATTTCCTGAGTTTATGCAGGAGATTATTAAAAAGAATGGGTTAATTGAATATATTAAAGATAACTTAAAGTAAAACGTCAAATGAAAAGTAATAGAAGAGTGCATATATCACACAGGGCGAACACACAAGTTTGCCCTTGCAACATATTATGTTATGGAAGGAGGCAGGGAGGATGGAAAAGAGGAGATGATAAAGGGTGCAAGTATACACTCCAAACTCCGAACTCCAAACTCCGAATTATATGACTTATAAAATAGCCGTAATTCCTGGTGACGGGATTGGCAGGGAAGTAACTGAGCAGGCTGTCAATGTACTAAAGGCTGTAGGAGAAAAATTCGGGCATATATTTGAGTTAAAAGAAGTAGACGCCGGTGGTTGTGCAATTGATAAATATGGAGAACCTTTACCTGCAAAAACATTAGAGGTTTGTAAAAATAGTGACTCGGTATTATTGGGTGCTGTAGGAGGTCCCAAATGGGATACGCTGCCCGGAAGTCAAAGGCCTGAGCAGGCACTGCTGGGTCTTAGAAAAGGACTCGGGCTGTTTGCCAACCTTCGCCCTGCCGTACTGCATAGTGCTTTAAAAGATGCGTCACCTTTAAAACCGGAAATTATTGGAGAAGGCCTGGATGTAATGGTAGTAAGGGAATTGACCGGTGGAATTTATTTTGGTGAAAGAGGTAGGGACAATGATTCGGCTTTTGATACTGAAAAGTATAGTGTTGGAGAGATAGAACGAATTGCACGGGTGGCGTTTGAAATTGCGATGAAAAGAAATAAGAAACTGGTATCGGTAGATAAGGCAAATATCCTGGAGAGTTCGAGATTGTGGCGCGAAGTTGTTACAGGATTGGCCCAGGAATATCCTGAAGTAGAAGTCAGTCATATGTATGTAGATAATGCGGCAATGCAGCTGGTTAAGAATCCAAGGCAATTTGATGTTATTGTAACCAGCAATATGTTTGGCGATATATTATCCGATGAGGCTTCTATGATTACCGGTTCTATCGGTATGCTGCCTTCCGCAAGCCTGGGGACAGGCAAACTGGGAATGTATGAACCGGTACATGGTTCAGCACCCGATATAGCAGGGCAGGACAAAGCCAACCCTATTGCCACCATAGTGTCCGTAGCAATGATGCTGAGGTATTCTTTTAACCTTGGAAAAGAAGCTGATGCAATAGAAAGAGCGGTTGGCAATGTGCTGGACAAAGGCTACAGGACAGGGGATATCATGAGTAAAGGTATGAATTTAGTTGGTACAAGAGAAATGGGAGAATTAATTATTAGCGAACTATAACAATTAATTTAAGGCCCGCAGTTCAGAGGGTTTATCTGTTGCCCCCTATGAACTGCGGGCCTTAAATTATTTTGGTAACTATTCAGCGGTTTACAAACCAATCCTGGAAATTGAAGCTGTAAAAACGCTTGGGCGGCGTTGTAAGTCTAATCCGGCACGGATACCGGTTGACGCCGACGGCTTCAATTGGAAGGATGTTGATCAATTGCTGAATAGTTGCTTGTTTTAAGCAAAGTAAATTTATACCTGTAGGACATTCAACCAGTATATGTTATAATATTGATAGGTTTACATAAATATTTAATCGATGCATTGTGCTAGTTAATCAAGATAAGTTTAGGGAGATGGGAACCATTATTACTAAATTAATATCCAGACTAACAACTGTACCATATGACTGTAAAAAGAGTGCTGCTTTTATCCCTATCCTGTTCATTATACTCTTATTTCTAACATCTTGTACGGCCGTAAAAAAAGAGATAGAAGTTCTACCGGTTAAAAATATACCTATTGTACAAGCGAAGTCTGCTGCGATGCCTGTTCCTGTTGCAGCGAGAGAAAAAACATTAAAGCTTATGACTTATAATATAAGACATGGTGTAGGTATTGATAATAAATTAGACCTGGGAAGAGTAATCGATACTATAAAAAGAGCTGGCCCTGATATTATTGCGTTAAACGAGGTAGATCACCTAATGCTGCGCTCTCAAATGCAAAAACAGGATCAAATGATTGCTGAAAGTTTAGGATATAACGTAGTGTATGGATATACTATAAGCAGGGGCAGCAAATATGGAAATGCCCTTGTAACAAAGTATCCTGTAAAATCCTCAACCAACCACCAACTGCCGGGCGATAGGACGACAGAACCTAGAGGTTTAATTGAAGCGGAATTAGATATTGATGGGAAGACTATCAAGGTAATGGTTACACATTTATCTACCCAAGATCAGGAACGCCCCAGGCAGGTAGAATTTATAGAAAAAAAACTGAAAGAAACAAAGGGTCCTAAAATATTGATGGGGGATTTTAATGCTCGGCCATTGTCTGATGAAGTCAGAAGGATTTCTAAAGTGATGAAAGATTCTGCTGGTAAAGAATATAATACATTTCCTGCAAATAAACCAAATGTAAGAATAGATTATATTTTCGTATCAGATGAAATAGATATAAAAAGCAGCAAGCCTATCGAAAGCCAGGCTTCAGATCATATGCCTGTAGTAGCGGAAGTGGTATTAAATGGTGATGAGTTGAAAGAATCAAGATAAAGATATAGATAAAGACTATACCCAAATCTTTATCTGTATCTTTATCTATTTCTATATCTATATAAGTATTACTAAGTACTTTACATTGTCTATTTTAGTTCACAGTTCACAGTTCACGGTATTTTCTTGGCTAATTTCTGTGAACTGAGAACTGTGAACCGTGAACAAAATAACAATAATGTGACATACTTAGTGTTATTTATATATATCTTTATGTATTAACTATTAACCACTGTAACCTTCCACAACAGGTCACAAATGATGATGAAAATCGCATGAGCAGCGACTGTGTGGATTTTACTCCCCACTCCCCGCTATTTTTATATTAAAGTCCGGTAAATAATAGGAATATTAAAACGATTAAAAGCAAATCATCATCCACTTCTTCTTGTAAAATAATAAAAATTAGCCCAAGTAAAATTAAGTCGTCTATTCCAAACCTGCTAAATAATCTTGGTAGACCTGCACGTTGCCCGATAGGTTTTGGATGAGAAGCAGTCCTAAGTGGTACCGGTTCAGATGCTGACTTGTGTGCTTCATCTTTTGGAGAAGGCTTTTCAGGAATGATTATTTCAGGTTCAGCAGTTACACTTACCTCATTTTTGATTTCATTTCCTTCCTTATGGACATCTATATCAGGATTTTCACCAATAGGTCTCTGCGGGGCTTCACCAAACCTGTCATATCTTTGATAATACCTTCGATACACTTAAATTTCCTCCTTACCATTTATCTATTTCATTAAAAACACTTGATAGTCTGGTAAGATTGACTACTTTAACAGCGGTATCAAGCTTTGCTTTTCTTTTTGGATTAAGATATGGTTTGAGAGCCAAAAGCAGGTTTATTCGAGGATCGTCAGTACTTGTTACTCTATCATATATTCTTTTGATTTTGATAATTGTATCCATTGTATCATCCATGGATACCTTTGAAGCTGGAGCGCCTAATGGAGGCATCTCTTTTACAGGTGTTTTACCATAGTTATTTTCAGTACTGGAATCTCCTGAAGGATTTTTGTTATCGTTTTGGCTGCTATTGGCTAACATATTCATGAACATCTTGATATTTTCAGCCATATTCTCGTTTTCCAAAAGGCTTTTAAACTGCTCCATTTTTTTGCTAAAATCGTCCGCCACTTGTAACCCCCCCTTTAAAGTTGGTGAACTGTCAGATCATTATTACACTCTTTATTTTGTATCCATGAGCTCACGCATTTTTTTGATTAAATCAGGATTGCTGGTTAATTCCCTGATTAGTTTTTCTTTATCTACATCATTCATTTTCTTAGAAAGTTCATTTACATCTACACTTTCTAATTTCTCTGTAAGCAATTTTTCATCTATTCCTTTAACCTGTTCCATCAGTTTTTGCTTATCGATATTTTTGAATTGATCAGCCAATTTTTTTCCTTCTTCAGTACTCATAAATTCTGCCATCGTCTTAAGACCTTTTTCTAGTACTTTCGGATCCATATTAGAAATTATCTGTTGAAATTTTTTATTTAGATTTGGAAACATTTAAAGACCTCCTGTTCACAAAAATAACCATACATTTATATGTATGGTGCAATGAAGACAATTATCACTAAAAAGAGTACATTTTTCTTTAGATAGGTTATGTAATATCTATTATTGCTTAATCACTGGTTATTTCTTGTCAACATATCCGTATCTTCCGTTGAAGAACAAAAGCAAGAAGAGAATAATGAAGAACAAAATTTCATCATCACCATTAAATCCGAAGAATCCCATGCTTATACCCCCTTTCACATATAAGGATTTTGATAATGCCTGGTGGCAATTGTTAATTTGAAAATCATGTAAATCGGTGCTTTCACTTTTATAGTATGAATAAGGCTCCCACTGTGTTACATCTTTTTAAAAGAAAAATTAAGATTGAGATTAAGATAAGTTATACAGCTCTTAATCTCAATCTTAACTTAACACGGTTTGTTACGTAGCGTAGTATCCATTATCGTAAAATAGTAGCAAGAAAATCAAAATGAAGAAAAGTATAGAGCTATCGCGTTTTACTTCTACTTGCCCCACAACGCTAGGATATCTGTAAAGGGGGCTATTATCATAGAACAAAAGAAGAAATAGCAGTATAAAAAATAGTATGGTACTGTCTTTGCGAGGATAGTCTGTTACAGGAACACTCATTTAGCAAACCTCCCTTCTGGTTTAGGATAATTTTATACAACTTAAAAGGTTGAGAGTATTAGATTATCCCTATAGTTACATAATATGAATAAATTTATGAAGTGTTACATGCTCAATTCTTAATTGTTTTTGGGTTGGAGGGTATTATGAACGATAGTATATATGATGTGATAGTAATCGGTGCCGGGCCGGCTGGCAGTACGGCTGCAAGACTTGCAGCAGAGAAGGGGCTTAAGGTTTTATTGATAGATAAAGAAAAGTTTCCGCGGGAGAAAGTATGCGGGGGGTATTTATCTTATAAGACACTTGGATTGTTAAAAGGAAGATTGCCTGAAAGTATTATTGAGCACCGAATTTATGGTGCAAGATTGTATGATGGACAATATAGATGGAATGAAAAACTCACTTCCCATTTACTAGGCGTGACAATACAGCGGTCCAATTTCGACTATTTCCTTGTTCAGCAGGCTTTGCAGGCGGGAGCACTGTTTGCTGCCCCTTATAAAGCACTGAACATTGCTAAAGTGGAAGGTAAACAAATAGTGAATGTATATACTAGTGATCAGATTTTTTGTGCAAAAAAAATAATAGTAGCTGATGGAGTCAATAACTCTATAGCGAGAAGGACTGGAGTCGTAAAAAAATGGGAAAAATGGCAGAAGGGCTTTACACTTGCTGCAACTATAAAATATAAACAAGAACTGCCGCTGCAAGTTGAACAATATGTTGAACTATATTGTATACCTTTTTTAGGAGGGTTCGGATGGGCTTTCCCTATAAAGAACGGCTATAATATCGGGATAGGGTGTTGGGCGTGCTGCTCGGTAAAGCTTAAGCAGTATTTTTCTTCTTTCGTAGCTGGAGTATTAAGAATAAAAAATATTTCCCGGAAAACTATGCAACCTATACAACCCAGAGGGAGCTATATACCTGCGGGAGGCTTTCGCAGATGTCTCGGTGAACAGGATATTATTTTTACCGGAGATAGTGGAGGATTTGTAGACCCCTTTTCCGGGGAAGGGATTTATTATGCCATTAGAAGCGGTGAAATAGCTGCAGAGGAAGTGGTAAAAAGCCTTCAAATAAAAGATTATCTTCTTGATAAACTTTATACCCAAAGATGCAAACAGGAATTTTATCACGATTTTCATTATTCCATGCTTCTTACTCTTCTAAACGGTACAAAGAAATCAATCCATGCAGATACACCAAAGGCAAAGAAAATGCTAGATGACATTATATATATTATGCAGGAACCTCATGCGTATAGAAATATTCTCCGGTCTCGTTTGATACCATCCACAATTCACAAAATGCATGTATAATTTCATTTTCTTTTGCTAACCATAAAACTGATTTTATGCAATGATTACCGGGAGGTGTGTTTTATGGTAAAAATCATTAAGAAAAACAAAAATGGAAATAATAATGAAAATAATCAAGAGCAACAGCTGCCTCCTGAAGAGAGGGTAACACCGGAATTTTCAAAAAATTTTGAAGAAAATTTTAATAAGTTTAAGGCTTATTTACAAGATAGTGACGATATTGTATTCCGCCAGTTTGTTTCGGCAGTGGGGAATATTAAGTGCGGCGTGATTTTTATTGACGGAATGGTAAGTAAGGATTGGGTGCAGAGGCACGTGATCCTACCCCTTATTTTAGAGGCAGGGCAGGTTGAAAGTGACAAACAAAAGGAAATTAATAAGGAGAACGCAGCTAAAATAATGCTGGAGCATATTGTTTCAGCAGCTGAAGTCAAGGAAGCGGAAGACCTTGATAAAGCAATGTTACCTCTTATGTCAGGGGAGACCATTTTAGTTATTGATGGATATGATAAGGTGATCGTAATTGGCACCCGGCAGTGGGAAGCCAGAGGAGTACAGGAACCTTCTACCGAATCGGTGGTGAGAGGCCCCAAGGATGGTTTTACAGAGACTATACGTTTTAATACTGTATTGCTGCGAAGAAGAGTACGCGACCCCAATATGGTAATAAAGAATTTAACGGTGGGGAGACGTTCTAAAACCAATGTGGTGATCAGCTATATAAAGGGTATTGCAAATCCTGACTTGGTAGCACAAGTGGAAAAAAGAATTAAAGAGATTGACATAGATGATATAACTGAATCAGGAGAGATTGAGCAATTCATTGAGGATAACAGTTTAAGCCCATTTCCTCAAATACAGAATACTGAACGCCCGGATAAAGCTGCATCCGCCATGACAGAGGGGCGTGTAGTAGTACTGGTAGACGGTACTCCCTTTGCACTGATTGCTCCGAGCAGCCTGTATCAGTTTTTTCAAAGCCCGGAAGATTTTTATGAACGGTGGATTATTGGTACGTTGCTAAGGACACTAAGATGGATAGGATCTTTTGTAGCCACCTTTGCACCGGCTTTGTATATAGCAATTGTATCCTACCATCCGGGAATGCTGCCCACGTCCCTGATGTTGTCGGTGGCTGCCACCCGTGAACCGGTTCCCTTTCCTGCTTTTATAGAAGCACTATTAATGGAGATAACGTTAGAATTATTGAGGGAAGCAGGAGCAAGGCTGCCCAAGGCCATAGGACAAACAATAGGAATCGTAGGCGGTATTATTATGGGCGATGCTGCGGTCAGAGCGGGAATTACCAGCCCGTTCATGGTGATTATTGTAGCGGTTACCGCCATAGCTTCCTTTATTATCCCTTCCTATAATGTGGCAATTGCCTTTCGGATTATCCGGTTTCCAATCATGCTGTTAGCAGCTGTTTTAGGATTATATGGATTGATTTTGGGATTTATACTTATCAATATTCATATGGTACTGCTAAAAAGTTTTGGCACCAATTATATATCGCCTGTTGCACCTGTTCAGATTAGGGACTGGAAGGACGTTTTTGGTCGTATGCCTCTTCAACTAATGAGGAGACGTCCTGAGTATATTAATCCTATAGATATCGATAGGTATGAACAGGACTCTATAAAGGAGATGTGATGGGTTAATGAGTAGAAACAGTGATATGCTAAGCGGATTACAGATAACCATTTTGGTTGCTTCAGCAATTATAGGTACGGGAATTATGACACTTCCTCGGCAGGTTGCCGCCCAAGCAGAATCAGGAAGTGTACTAGTAACTATAGTTGCAGGAATTGGTGCTTTAATACTTACATTTATAATCGCTTATCTTGGTAGCAGATTTCCACGCCAGACAGTAATACAGTATAGTAACAGTCTATTAGGCACCATTGTCTCCAAAATTATCAATATCATTTTAACTATACATTTTATTGTTTTAACAGCGGTAATTTTTAGAAATTTTGCTGATATCGTAAAAGTTTTCTTATTGGAAAACACACCATTAGAAGTTATCATGGTTAGTATGCTGGTATTAACCGTTTATCTTGTGCAAAATGGGATTAATCCCATTGCAAGAATATGTGAGGCTTTCTTTCCTATTGTAATTATTTCGATTTCCATACTTTTTTTATTATCTTTGCAGAATTTGGATATAAAGGAACTTTATTCGTTTTGGCAGATAGATTTGTTTGATTTAGTAAAGGCAGTACCAGTTACCCTGCTATCATACTTAGGGTTTGAAGTACTGCTGTTTGCGGGGGCTTTCATGGCCGAACCCCAGAAAACAATAAAGTATGGAATAATTGGAATATCAATACCTGTATTGCTATATGTGGCAACTGTAGCCATATGTATTGGTGTTTTTTCAATTGATGTATTAAAGTATCTGATGTATCCTACATTGGAAATGGCAAAATCTATTATTTTTCCGGGTGCTTTTGCAGAAAGGGTAGATGTATTTTTTGCTATATTTTGGATATTAGCCGTTTTTACCACTGTTTCAATATATTATTATCTTGCCGCATATAATGTGACAAAATTAATAGGGCTAAAAAATTACAGACCTTTTTGTTATATGCTTCTACCGATAATATATTTTATATCTCTAGTCCCTCAAAACATATATCAGTCCAGTCTTTTTAGCATATGGGCATCTTATTTTGGAGGAGTTGTAATAGCATTTATTTCCGGATTGCTCCTTATTGCAGCACTCATTCGAAAAAAAGGAGGGACAAAGAATGAGGAAGTGTAGAATCATGAGGGACGGGGAGAAGAAAGTGACGAGAAGAAACTTGATAAAACAAATTATAAAGCTAGGCTTAATGCTGGTGATTTGTTTTCAAGTGGTTTTTTTAACCGGATGCTGGGATATGGTAGAATTGGAGGAAAGGGCTTTTGTACTGGGAATTGGACTGGATAAAGGAGAAAAAGAGGGGGAGATTACGCTTACTTACCAGTTTGCCCTACCTTCTGCCATGTTTGGAGAAGGGGGGGGAAAAGGAGAGAAGAAGGTTTGGAACCTGGCTACCAGTTCTTCAACGGTAATAGGTGCGCACAAAGAATTATTGACAAGGCTTAACAGGGTTATTAATCTCGAACATACGCGTGTTTTGCTGATAGGAGAAGAACTGGCCAGAGAAGGTATCAGCAAGCATATGGATTTTTTTTTCCGGGATATTAATATGAGAAGGAGGACAGATGTACTGGTTGCACAAGATAAGGCACAGGACTTTTTCAATATTATGCCTCCTACGGCCAACAGTACTTCAGATTATCTCGCGGATATCATTTCCCAGAATGAGAAACGTACAGGGCATATTAGTTCTAAGGCAGATATGGTAGAAATGACAAAAAATCTTAGAAGGGGAACCGACTTTATTCTGGCAAAGGTGGCACGTGGGGAAAAAGACATAGTTATGTCAGGGGCGGGAGTTTTCAGAAAGGATAAATTAATTGGAGTACTTGGTGCTGAAGAGGTGATGGCAACAAGATGGCTGAAAAGTGATATATCTAAAGGAACCATTACATTAAAAAATATTGACGGGGCAAAAGATGAAAATGTGTTTGAAATTAGTGAAGGTCGTACCAAGGTTAAGCCACGTATACAGGGGGAAGATGTTAATTTTGATGTTAGTATACGTGTGGAAGGTGATATTGCCGAGATGAAAGTTCTAAATTTTAAACGTACAGTGACAGGCGATTTTATCAATATGTTTGAAAAAGCAATAGAAGAAGAAATTGGAAAACGGTGTAATGAGATTATGGATAAGGCCCAGCGGGAGTTTGAAACAGATTTCTTGGATTTTGGACACCTGGTCAAAGACTATAACTTTCGATGGATGAAGCAGCACGAAGACCAGTGGAGAGATATTTTTAAAAAATCCAGGATGAATATTAAAGTGGATGTAAATATACGAAGAGTAGGTTTGGTGAAATAAAAAGAAGGTGAATCAATGATTCAAGTGGCTCTTAAAATTACTTCGGGAATTGTGTCAATTTATTTTTTATTGCTGACGGTGTACGCAGGCGCGGCATGTATCCTTTTTGTCAGTCCCTACATTAAAAGCGGAGGCTTTAAAAAAGAAGCAGCAGTAGCAAAGTATGGAGGATGGGCGTATATATTTGGAGGAATTGGGTTGTATATTATAGTTAGGTTACTTGTATAAGAATAGTGAACAGAGGGTGTATTCTCTGAATTTGAAGAATATTATTAACAAGCTCTAAGCCTTTCCGCAACGTTCTTTCCATAATATTCTTCAAATATAAAATATACGCCTGTGAACAGAGATGAGAGAGCAGGTCACAGAGAACAATGCGTTCGTTCATTTCTGATCTCTGTTCTCTCTTCTCTGATTACATGCGGTCTATAACTTCCTCTACCTTGTCATCCATGCTGTCATTCTTATCATGTCTTTCGTCAATAGTGATGTTGGTAATTACCCTCTGGGCTCCGGCTTTAAAGGGCATGGAATGCATTTCCTGCGCAACAGCCATCAGTTGGTTAAAATCTCCCTCAACGATGGTAGATGTTGCTGTAACCTGGTATTCCAAACCTTTGTTTTTAACCACCTGGCATGCCTTGGTAACCATATCGCCTATACTCGCATTATTTGTTCCTACAGGAATTACACTGATTTCTAAAATGGGCATAATTTCTCTCCTTTACTATCTAAAATTAGTTCGGAGTTCAGAGAAACATATTACAAGACAGATTTATTTGCTCCAAACTACGAACTATTCATAGTTTTTGTCACAGGAGTATTTTTATGAAGGCAATATATTCCCGCAATTTGATTCTACTTAAAAGTTGCCCATATCTCAATCTCAACTTTAATGTTTCATATCCACAATTTCAATAGAATCTAAAGTTTTTCTAAAGTCTCTTCGAAAAGCTTCCAAATATTCCTGTCTTAATGCCTGCTGTTCGACTTTTTCTGCATCAGTAAGCCCAACAGTTTTTGATTTTTTTGCTAAAGCGTTAATCCGATCTATCTTATCCTTTGGTAACATTTTAACACTCCTTTACTGATTGAGAATTCCACGATTTGGATTGCTGTGAGCTGTAAACCGTGAATTGTGAACCTTATTATTAAAACTTATCATACAAAAAAATTAAAAATATTTCAAATCAAAAAATTGGAAGAATACTTTTACAATTTAAATGCACAATATTATTGGAACCACTTTTATTAGTGAAAGGAAGATAATAATATGGCTACAAGAGAAAATGTACAAGGTACAGAGACAAGAAGTACTTTTGGTGCAATTGTGGGACGATTGGTGGCGGCTGCAATTGTATTAGCAATAACTGCATTTTTCACACCGGGATTTACCATTGCAAATATATGGACACTCATTGTTGCAGCAGTAGTATTATCAATATTGGACTACGCAATTGCAAAAATATTCAGGACCGATGCTTCGCCTTTCGGTAGGGGTATCACAGGTTTTATACTTGCAGTGGCGATTATCTATGTAACAAGTTTTATTGTACCAGGGTATAACGTAACACTATTTGGGGCAATAATCGCGGCAATCATTTTTGGAATAATTGATGCCATTATCCCGGGAAGAGGAATGTAAAAACAGTAAAAATAAAAAGATAGGGCAAGCCTTACTTTGCCCTATCTTTTTATTTTTACTGGGAAAGCAGGCGCAAGGGCACACAACACGTATTGACATCAAAAAGCAGCATGATATAATTTTTTTATTACAAATAGCAAGGAAGTGTAGACATATGCGTATAGTCGTTTTTAGCGATTCACACGGGAATATCAGGCATTGTGCAGAAGCTATAGAACGTATAAAAGATGTGGATATGATTATTCATCTTGGTGATATTCTAAAAGATGTTGAAGCTTTGGAGCTGCTCTATCCCAACATCACGATAGAATATGTTGCAGGCAATAACGAATTCAGGAATACTGCACCTTATAACAGGGTTTTGGAGATAGAAGGCAAAAAAATATTTATTACCCATGGACACTTATATCGCGTAAAGTATGAATATGACACCATCGTCCAAAAGGGCAAATCTTTAAAAGCAGACGTGATATTGTTTGGACATACCCATGAAGGTTATGAAGCATATAAGGATGGTATGTTTATATTAAATCCCGGCAGCATCAGCCTGCCAAAATGGGGGAAGGCTTCGTATGGGGTAATTGAAATTCAAGATGGGAAAATAGGGACTTGTATCTGTAATGTATAGAAAAATGTAAAAAATTTTTTTATTTTCGACACATTTCTACATCCATTTTAGATTTAATATGATATAATTTACACATCATTTAAGAAAGGAGATGTTTTTATGAAGAAAATTGTAGAATTTGTTCAAAAAAACTCCTTATCGGTATTAGCTGCTCTAGCATTTGTTGTAGGAATAGCCAGTGTGTCAACTGCAACTTTTTTCACATCGTATCAACCAGAGTGCCCTAAAGAGCTTCTCAAATAAAGGATGCATATGCATCCTTTATTTGATTCTATAATAAAGGAGTTATTTAGTATGGATCTTATGCAGTTTGTTAATGAGGTAGTATTTTCCTTTTTGGAGGCAGTTATTATATTATTATTATTTATATTTTTAAATGATAAAAAACAATTTATTCGATATAATAAGTTTAAATCCTTTGTTTTTTTTATGCTATATATGATTTTTTCCTATTGGGCATCTACTTATATTCCGCCAGTATTTCATACTATTTGTATTGCAGTATTTATGGTTGTAATTTTAAGCTTCGTTACACAATCTAATATATATGCTTCTATTATTACAGTTGGAATAATCGGAATATTAATAATTGTTACTGAATCTATTGTATTAATTATTGAAATGATATTTTTAAAAATTGATATGGCTACAATGTTAAGTATACCAAAAGTAAAGGTACTTCATAGCGCTCTATGTAAAGTTGCTCAATTAGGAGTAGCTGCTTTTTTATATCGTTTTAATATTAAAATAAATTGGTTTGATATGTTAAAAAAAGAAAACTCAACTCTTTCTTTTTCCATTCTTCAAATTTTTATGATGACAATGTTTATGATGAGTGTGAACTTTGTAGTTTCTCACCAAACTGATATTATGTTATACAATATTTTGCTATTTATAATCTATTTATTATTTATTTTGCTTGGTTTTCTTGACTATAAAGAAAGAGAGCGATTGTTAAAAATACAATACAAATTTGAAGCGCAGGAAGAATACGTAAAAAATATGGAGATAATGATGAATGTTATTCGAAGGGAGAAACACGATTTTGCCAATCATTTGAATACAATTCTTGCAATGTGTGTATTAAATAAACCTGATAGTTTGGGAAGAATTGAAACATATATCAGGAAATTGACCAATAGCCTGAAATCCTCCTATCACTTTTTTGATACAGGAAATGATTATGTAGATGGACTTCTGGCAGTAAAAAGTAACTTTGCGTTTGAAAATGATATCCACCTGGAAGTGGACATAGAGACTCCGTTAAGTGAAGCAGAGGTAAATGACAGCCATTTAACCAGTATTATAGGAAACATCGTGGATAATGCCTTTGAAGCTATCCAGACAGGACAGGATAGAGACGGAAAGGTAGTATCCATTTGTACATATATAGAAAATAATAAGTACTGTCTATCTATTTCGGACAACGGACCCATGATCCCGGAAGAACATAAAGACAGGATTTTTGAGAATGGCTTTTCAACCAAGTCAGATAAAAAAGAAGAGCATGGGTTTGGACTTTATATCGTCAAACAGCTTGTCGCTCAAAACAATGGGGAGATTACCGTTTCAAGCTCCGAAGATGAAACGGAATTTTTAATACGATTTAATGTGAGGGGACATAAAAATGGAGAAATTAGCTCAAATACTTACCAACGCAATACAGCGTGAAAATTCCGGTTTAACAGAACTACAGGTTAAGACAATTAAGTTTGGACTGGAATGTTTACTTGGAGAACTTTCCAAGTTGTTAATGTATTTTATTATATTTTCTATATTTTCATTAACACAACATTTTTTTATTGCTGTTATTTTTTTCTGTACGTTACGGATCATTGCCGGCGGTTACCATGAAGAAACATACTGGAGATGCTTTTTTACATCTTTTCTAATTTTTACTGCCATTATCAGCATAGGGACCCAGATCCCTCTTTCCATATATATAAAAGCATCCATGCTGCTGATATCCATTATACTGGCATGGATTTATGCACCCGTGGATCATCCTAACAAACCTATTGTCAGCGTGGACAGGAGAAAACGTTTCAAATACCTTTCCGTAGGTGCTGTTGTATTGATGGGGGGAGCTAGTCTTTTGTTACCGTCTCTTTATTCCGGTACCGCAGTGGCAGCGATATTTTTTGAATCCATATCCCTCCCTATAGGAGAATTTGCAAAAAAAAAGCGTAAAAAAAATTTTTAATCGACATATTTTTACATATTTCTCAAATTATTTATGTTAAAATATACTTGTCCGTTAGAGAAAGAGGATTTTTATACACAAAATTGTAGAATTTATTCGAAATATGCCTTATTTGTACCAGGAGCTTTATTATTTTTTAGTATAATCACTTTCCTTATATAATATAAATAAGTTGTCGGATGATAGAATGTTCCGGTTTTTTGTCCTTCATCCTGGTACTATAGCGGCGGTAATGTTATTTTAATTAGTGTCCTTTCTAAGAAAGAAGTTTATGAAAAGGAGGCGAGATATGTGAGGGTCCTGGCAGGAGAAATTATTCAAGATGACACTGTTATTAATGCTGTACAGATGGCATACAATGACATCAAGGGATTTTTTGTGGCTCTTGTAAATATATGCGATGAACTAAAAGTAGATGTTCCTATATGGACGTCTATAGAGGACAAACTATTAGAAAAAAAAGGGGAAGTATTAATACCCCTGGAAGAAGGAATGATTTTAAGGATATCTCATAATGACAATATTGTAAATTAGTTAGCAGTTCATGGTTTGAAATCCTGTATATTAGAAAAGGGTGGATTTTTAGAATATAAAAGTCCACCTATATTTTTATGCTGTAACGATTATATTATTTTGTCTGAACAATATATATCGGTCTATGGTCTTATTTGATATAGTAAAAACTACCTATATAGTTCACGGTTAACAGTTCTCAGTTCACAGTAGTAAACGATTTAATAGCTTTTACTGTGAACCGTGAACTGTGAACTTATTGACTTTATCTGCCATGTAAAATCATTATCAGTAAATATATAGTTATTGAAAAAAAATATTTTTGGTGTATAATTGATGTAAAAGAATGATAGGGGAGTACTATCTTGGCAAAGAAGGCGACCATTATCCGTATAAATTCAATAAGTGAAGCAAGAGAAGAATTAAGAAAGATAGGTGTAGATGAGGGAGGAATGCCATTTTTGGTACCAAAGGCTGTGCACCTGGCTATTAAGTTGGAAAGCATCGAACCTGTTCCTGCAAATATTTTAAAACAAGAAATGTTGGCCCAGGGGGGAGATGCGGCGGTAAATCGCGGTGTAATCAATCATTCGGTGGAGTTTTCCGATGTATTATTGTTAGGTACTGTTGCACAGTATAACAAACTGGTAAGAAAATTAAACATCCAGCCTTTTGGGCTTAAGGAAATAGCAAAACAGATTGAGGATATTCTTAAAACATTGCGGTAAGGATGTGAGCAATGAAAAAAAATAATCTTACTTATACAAATGGAATGTTTATACTGAGTGTATTGTGTTTTTTAGGTGGTTTTAGTGCTTTAAAATTAAACCCGTACAATCCGTATGCGGCAGGCACTATTTTTATAGGACTTTTTATTGGTATACAGTATCTAAAAGCCAATGGGAGAACACCGGCTCACATTACACACTTCCTTACCTGGGTGGTAGTATTTGGATTTCTAGTTGTGGATATTATACTAGTGTATTATTGGATTAAAAAATAACGTAGGAGTATAATTATGAAAGCGCAAATTCTTAAAGCACTTAAAGAAAACAGAGAGCAATATATATCTGGAGAAGAACTTAGCAACCATTTAGGTGTTTCAAGAACAGCAGTATGGAAGTATATCATGGCTCTGCGAGAAGACGGTTATGACATCGAATCTTCCTCGAGAAAAGGATATAGACTGGTCTCATCACCTGAAATCCTATCTTCGGAAGAAATACAGGCAGAGTTGTCCACGCGTTTCTTTGGGAAACAAATTGTCTATTTCGATACTGTTACATCAACGAATACTATTGCAAAGGAAATCGCAGCTGAAGGGTGTCAAGATGGCACTGTAGTAATTGCAGACCAGCAGACAGCGGGCAAAGGTAGATTGGGAAGGAACTGGGATTCCCCACCCCATACAGGAATATGGATGTCTATCGTTTTGCGCCCGGATATTATCCCTGCGCAAGCTCCGTTTATCACTATTCTTGCCGCACTGGCAGTGGCCCGTTCGTTAGAACAGGTGACACAGGTCAGCCCAGGAATTAAATGGCCTAACGACATTGTCCTGGATAAAAGGAAGGTGTGTGGAATATTAACCGAAATGAGTGCCGAGATTGAACGGGTAAATTATATCGTGGTAGGAATAGGTATTAACGTAAATACTGATATTGAAGATTTTCCGGCCGATCTTCAGAAAACCGCAGCATCTGTAAAAATGATAACAGGACAAGCAGTAGACAGAAAAAGCCTGGTGGTCAAGATACTGGAAAACTTTGAAGAAGTGTATACCGGGGCGAAGGATATGAATGTGAGAAGTAGTTTGATGGATGAATACAGGAAATATTCACTGACCTTAGGCAGTAAGGTAAAGGCAGTCTACCAGACACAGGAAATAGAAGGTACTGCTGTTGAAATTACGGATAATGGGGAACTGATTATAGAAACAGAAGATGGTGTAAGGCAAACTATCTTTTCCGGGGAAGTGTCGGTGCGGGGAATTTATGGGTATGTATAGTTCTTATCTATAAAATTTAATCTGAATCAGGAGAGATTGTAATGATACTTGTAGTTGACGTAGGTAATACCAATATTGTCTTAGGGGTTTATGATGAGAAAAAGCTGGTAACTTACTGGAGGATGGCGACAAGCAAGGATCGGACAGCTGATGAAATGGGTATGCTTTTCATCCAGTTTTTTAACAGCGAAGGATTAAAAATATCAGATGTTGAGGCAGTTATTATATCTTCAGTAGTTCCGCCGATAATGTACTCTCTTGAACATGCAATAAAGAAATATATAAAAGTGGAGCCTCTTATCGTAGGCCCGGGGATTAAGACGGGAATCAATATCAGATATGACAATCCAAGGGAAGTAGGCGCAGATAGGATTGTGAATGCCGTAGCAGGCTATGAGATATATGGCGGACCATTAATTATTGTAGATTTTGGTACTGCCACTACTTTTTGTGCTATTACTGAAAAAGGCGAATATCTTGGAGGGGTAATCTGCCCCGGTATAAAAATTTCTATCGAGGCATTGTTTGAAAAAGCTGCCAAGCTTCCAAGGGTAGAACTTGTAAAACCGGAAAAGGTTATCGGAAAAAATACTGTAAGCAGTATGCAAGCAGGAGCGATATATGGTTATGTAGGCAAAGTAGATTATATTGTAAACCGAATGAAAGAAGAAATGGGCGGAGGCTCCATTAAAGTCATAGCAACAGGTGGATTAGCCCGAATGATAGCCTCTGAATCCTCTACGATTAATGAGATTAACTCGTTGCTTACGCTTGAAGGACTGAGGATTATATATGAGAGAAATAAAAATTAAATACCGTTAACTGCGGACAGAATAATCATTCTGCATTCAAATAAGTAGGAGGAATACATAGTGAATATACAAGAAGAAGCGTTACAGCTTCATAAAGAATTGAGGGGAAAAATTGAAGTAAGAAGTACTGTAGAAGTTAGCAGTACGAGAGACCTATCCCTTGCATATACTCCGGGGGTAGCTGAGCCATGTAAGGAAATACATAAAGATAAAGACAAGGCCTATGAATATACCAGGAAATGGAATCTTGTAGCTGTAGTAACCGACGGTACGGCGGTTTTAGGCCTTGGAGATATTGGTCCGGAGGCAGGTATGCCGGTAATGGAAGGGAAGGCAGTGTTATTCAAAACTTTTGCCGGTGTTGATGCTTTCCCCATTTGTCTTGATACTAAGGACCCTGAAGAGATAATTAAAACAGTAAAGTACCTTGCCCCCACTTTTGGCGGAATCAACTTGGAAGACATATCTGCGCCGCGATGCTTTGAAATTGAGCGAAGACTCAAAGAAGAGCTTGATATCCCTGTATTCCATGATGACCAGCATGGCACCGCAGTTGTGGTTCTTGCGGGAATTATTAATGCATTAAAAATCGTAAATAAAAAGATTGAGGCCGTATCCGCAGTTATTAATGGTGCAGGCTCTGCGGGGATTGCAATTGCCAAGCTGCTGATGAGCGTGGGGCTTAAAAATATTATGCTATGTGATAAGAACGGTGCAATTTATGAAGGTGCCGACAATCTAAATGATGTACAAGCGGAAATGGCTAAAGTTACCAATAGAGAATTTAAAAAAGGTACCCTAAAGGATGTAATGGTTGGAGCGGATATTTTTATTGGTGTTTCAGCTCCCAATATTGTTACAAGAGAAATGGTACAATCCATGAACAAGGACGCTATCGTATTTGCGATGGCTAATCCCGTACCTGAGATTCATCCTGACGAAGCCAAGGCAGCCGGCGCAAAGGTGGTAGGAACAGGGCGTTCCGACTTTCCAAACCAGGTTAACAATGTTCTTGCTTTTCCGGGGATATTCAGAGGAGCGCTGGATGTCAGAGCCAAAGATATCAACAATGAAATGAAGATAGCTGCTGCTTATGCTATTGCAGACTTGATTTCCGGCGAAGAATTAAATGCGGAATATGTTCTGCCTAAAGCGCTTGATCCCAGGGTAGCAGCAGCAGTAGCAGAAGCTGTTAAAAGGGCAGCGAAGGAAACCGGAGTAGCAAGACTGTAAATCATCTTAATATATGTTATTAAATATACTCTTAAACACAAAAACAAGCGAATTTAGCTGTATACAGGGATTGTGATTATATAAATTATAGTATATAATGAATTTGTTTGGACCAAAGAATGTAACATGCAGAAATGTTGCATTCTTTATCTGTTTTACGGATAAATGTATAATTAAAATAGTGATAGTGAAAATTGCATTGACGTTAGTCAATGTTTATCGTATAGATTTTAAATATTTAATTGAAAAATGATAAGCCATGTATGTTTAAGGGGGACTTTTTTAAAAATGCACAAAGAAGTGGTTAAGAGACAAGGCAACACTTTCCTTACAGTGATAGGGCTGGTTGTTTTGGTGTTTGCCTGTATGAGTATATTAGATGCAATTTTAGCTGTCTCAAAGTATTCATTTATTATTGACCTGATTAGTATCGGTATAATTACAGCTTTTGGATATATGGTTTTAAGATATATGGTGATAGACTTTAAATATCTGCTGATAGATACGGACCTGATTTTTCAAAAGGTTTTAGGGAACCGTGAAACGGTTGTACTGAATATAAACACTGAAGATGTGGTTATTATCGCTCCTATTACTAGCAAGGCTTTAAAGAACATAGATAAAGTGGAAAAAACTTATAACTTGTGTGCAACGTTGTTTGGAAAAAGAAAATATTGCGGAATCTTTGCTAAAGATGGTAAAAACTATAAAATCGTTTTTGAGCCAAGTGAAAAGCTTATAAGGCTTCTAAAGAGAAGCATACCGGATAAAGTTATAGAGTAATTAAAAGATGGACTAATAAGACTCAACAAAATAAACCCTGAATTTTTGCGTTTTCAGGGTTTATTTTTATGTCAATTGACCATTTAGAACAATGGGGACGGTTCTTATTGACAAATCGCCTAGAGCTATTATAAAATTAGTTTGAGGTGATTTATGTGCCAAGAGTAGCAAGAGAGAAAAGCAGTTCGGGGATATATCATATTATGGTAAGAGGAATCAATCAACAAGACATTTTTGAAGATGATGAAGATAGACAAAGATATATAGAAACATTAGAGAGATTTAAAAAGGAAACTAATTTTGAAATTTATGCGTATTGCTTAATGAATAATCATGTCCATTTGCTCATAAGAGAAAAGGAAGTAGAAATATCAAAAATATTGAAAAAGATTGGTACAAGTTATGTCTATTATTTTAATTGGAAGTATGAAAGGAACGGACATTTATTTCAAGATAGGTATAAGAGCGAAACGGTGGAAAGTGATAGCTATTTTTGTACGGTAATAAGGTATATACACCAAAACCCTGTAAAAGCCGGATTATCGAGTATGGAAGATTATAAATGGAGTAGCTACAATAGTTATATACATAAAAACGGCCAAACAATCATTGATACGGAATTTTTTCTAGGAATACTATCAAAGAATAAAGACCTAGCGATAAAAAGGTATATTGATTACATGAACGAGCCTAACGATGATAAATGCCTGGAAATAGAAAATAAAGTTAAATTAACCGATGAGAAAACAAGAGATATTATAAAAGAAATAGGTAATTTAAAAAACATATCGGATATACAAAGATTAGATATCGAAAAAAGAAATAGTATTTTGAAAAAAGCCAAGGAAATAGAAGGCATGTCTGTTCTGCAGATATCAAGAGTAACGGGTATTAATAGAACTGCTGTTAGGAAATCTTGACAATGAGAACCGTCCCTATTGATTTACTCTTGATTTCACTATTGATTTTTATTTTGACAGTATCTAAAACGGTATGATATAATTTTGTCAGTATCTGTGGCTAGAGGTATCAGTAAATGAAAAGAAAAAGAATAATCATCATCGCTGTTGAGTGTACTATTATATTCTTTATCCTAGTATGCTATTATTTTATATTCTGGGGAAATCTATGGGGAACAGAAAGCAGAAGTACTGGTATAAGTGATAGGAGCAAGATTGAAAAGGATAATAGCGATCATGCATATGAAGGGAACAGGGCAGAAAGTGAAATTTCTCCTAATATTGAAGCTGATATTAAGATTACAAAAAATGTAGTTAACATAAAACAAAAACTTGTTTTAAAAGAAGCTGTAGATGCTATACATCTTTATATTCCCTCTTGTAACACTTCAAAGACCGCAATAAAGAACGTATTGTCCGAAAAAGGATTTAAAAATATTATAACGGCGGATAACAACTTAAGAGTTGATTTTGAAGGAAAGCAGGATAGAATTTATTTAGAATACGAAATTATTTTAGACAGCAAGCCGGAGCCTCTTACATACTCGAAAGATTTTATCCTGCTTACAAATTTCCTTATAACGCCTGCTGTGTACAAGGATGGGAGTCCTGTTTTTTTATATAAATCATCTTTTGGCGACCCATATATATATGACATAAACAGTTATTCTATAAAAGTAAAAACTGATAAAGATTTAAGCATATATGCACCAGGAAAAAAAGAAGAAGAGATTATAGACGATGATAAAATTGCTGTATTTCAAGCTGAAAATCTAAGGGATTTTCCTGTTGTAATATTTAAAAGTGCAGATGTAAAAGTTGAGAAATACGGAGAAACAAATATCTATTATATTAATTCTTACAAGGCAAGGGAGTATGTAGGACAAGCTTTAGAATTTGGAATAAATAACATAGGGCCATATCCTTATAAGGATTTTTTTGTTGTAAAAGTCCCTCTTTCTCAAAAAGGAATGGAACTTTCAAACATGATTTTGCTATCGGAAGATAACTTTAATGATACTGAAATTTTAAAAAGAGTAGCATATCATGAGGTATTTCATCAGTGGTTTTATGGTATAATAGGTACTGACCAATTAAATGAACCTTTTTTTGATGAAGGCCTTGTAAATTACCTTTCTTTAATGTTAAGTAACAATGAGATGAGTAAGTATTATAACCAAAGATTATTTCAGTTGCACCTTAAGGATTATAATTCAAAGGAGCAGTATTATAACCTGGCTTATAATGAATCAGCCGTATATTTTCGTACGCTTCATAAAAAACTTGGAGATGATTTTTTTAAGCTGCTCCAGAAAATATACGAAGAAAAGAAATTTTCCATTATTTACTTTAATGAGTTTTTAGAATACACAAAGGATTTTTTAGGGGGTAATTAATTTTGAAGACAGTTACAAAGGAAAATATAGAAAAATACAGATCATTTCTGCAAAGCCATCCTAAAGGCCATTTTATGCAGTCTCCGGAATGGGCAGAAGTTAAATCCAACTGGAAAAATGAAGTAATTATTATAGAAGATGGTAACGGAAATATAAAAGGTTCTATGAGCGTACTTATTAGAAAGATTCCGTTTTTAAATTATACAATTATGTATTCGCCCCGCGGTCCTGTATGCGATATCCATGATTTTAATACGATGAAAGCTTTGGTGGATAGTGCAAAACAGCTGGCAAAAAAGTATAAGGGTTACGTGTTGAAGATAGACCCGGATATTGAAAGAGAAGATGAAGAATTCGAAAAGATCATATCAAAGTTGGGGTTTAAAGTAAAGAATACTTCTAAAAATTTCGAGGGGATTCAGCCGAGATTTGTATTTCGCCTGGATATAAAGGATAAAACCGAAGAGCAGCTGATGGAAGCCTTTCATCATAAAACGAGGTATAATATAAGGCTTGCTGCTAGAAAAGGTGTTGAGGTAAAAATTGGTGAAAGAGATGACCTGCCGGAGTTTCACAAAATAATGGTTGAAACGGGTGTCAGGGATGAATTTGTAATAAGAAGCCTTGAATACTTTGAAAAAATGTATGACTGTTTGGCACCGGAACACCTCAGGTTGTATCTTGCATATTACGAAGGAAAGCTTATTGCAGGAACTATTGCAATATTGTATGGCAATAAGGTTTGGTATTTATATGGTGCGAGTAGTAACGACTACAGGAATGTAATGCCCAATTACCTTTTACAATGGGAAATGATCAAGTGGGCCTTGGAAAATGGCTGTGATATCTATGATTTTAGAGGAGTATCGGGGGACCTTGATGAAAATAATCCGCTGTATGGACTTTATAAATTTAAAAAAGGATTCAGCGGCAAATTTACCGAATTTATAGGAGAGCTTGATCTGGTTTTTAATCCTTTAGTTCATTTTGCAGTAGAAAAGGGAGAAAAGACATTTAGAGAAATGAGAAGAAAGTTATTTATGTTAAAGACTGCGATTAAGGGTGAAAAAAAATGATAACGAAAGAATAGACATGTGGGGTACTATATGAAGAAACTGGTAGTTGAAAGAGATAAACTTAAAAATAATATTGATATTATAAAAAGTATGACCAATGCAAAGATCATAGCAGTTTTGAAGGGCAATGGCTATGGTCTGGGTATATTAAAATTTGCACGTTTTTTAATAGAAAACGGTATAGATTACTTTGCAGTGTCTGAGCTCCAAGAAGCAATATTACTGCGGGATGATGGCTTTGAAAATAAAATTCTGCTTTTATCATCAACAGGTGTAGAAAATGAAGTAGAGCTTATTATACAAAATAATATTATACCCACAATCGGTTCCGAAAGTGCTGCAATAGTAGTGAATGAAATAGCAAAGAAGCATAATTTGATTGTTGATGTGCACTTAAAGATTGATACAGGCTTTGGAAGATTTGGTTTTTTGCCTGACGAGATGGACAGTGTATCCTCTTTGTTTAAATCTCTTGAGAACATAAAGATTGCTGGTACATTTTCTCATTTTTCCTTTTCGTTTGCAAAGAAACGTAAAAATGTACAGGTTCAATTTGATAAATTCTTAAAGTGCATTGAAATATTGAAGCGCAATGGTATTGAACCAGGAATGCTTCATATAGCAAATTCCAGTGCATTTTTACGCTTTAGCGATATGCATCTTGATGCGGTAAGAATAGGCTCTGCTTTTTTAGGCCGAATACCTTTTGAAAATACATTTGGGCTCAAGAAAATTGGTTACTTAAAGTCAAATATATCGGAAATCAAGTATCTGCCAGAAAACCACTATATTGGATATGCCAACACTTATAAGACCAACAAGAGAACAAGAATTGCCATTGTCCCTGTAGGTTATAAAGATGGATTTGGAATTGAAAAATCAAAGGACATATTTAGATTTATAGATATTTTAAGGTATATATACCATGACCTGAAGTTATTTTGGGGCAGCAGATATATTTATGTCAGAGTTAATGGCAAAAGAGTAAAAATACTTGGAAGAATCAGTATGTATAATATTGTTGTTGACATTACTGGCATAGAAGCACAAATAGGTGATGAAGTAATATTGGAAGCGAATCCTATTTTGATAGAGAGTTCGATCGAGCGGGAGTATTTATAATGGTACGCTTGAAAAGTGCATTATGGAGAATTTTTTGAATTGAGAATTGACAATTGAGAGCTATAAAGTAGGTGCAGATATAAAGATACAGATAAAGATAAGGATACAATAAGACTCACTACAAAAATCTATACTATATCTTTATCTGTATCTTTGTCTTATATTTTGCGGAGGAACAATATGCATTATGATACACCTTTATTCGATGCTTTGATAAATTATAGCAGGCAGCAGAAAGTACCTTTCCACATGCCTGGACATAAACAGGGGCAGGGTATCCCCGATCAATTTAAAAAACATATATTTGACATTGACCTTACTGAGCTTCCGGAAACCGATAATCTTCATGCTCCGGAGGGACCTGTACAAAAGGCCCAGGAGCTGGCGGCAACTGCTTTTGGGGCAAAATACAGCTTTTTCCTGGTAAACGGTTCAACCTGCGGTATTCAAGCGATGGTAGCAACTGTCTGTAATCCTGGTGATATGTTGCTTGTGGACAGAAACTGTCACAGTTCTGTAATCTATTCTTTAATACTGTGTGGTGTTATCCCGCGATATATTTATCCTGACTATATTACTGAATTAGGCCTGGTTGGGGGGATGGATCCGCGTAAAGTTGATGAAGCTTTCATTCAGTATCCCGAAGCAAAAGGGATCCTCATAACCTGTCCAACTTACTATGGAGTGTGTTCTGACCTGGAAATAATAGCACAAATTGCTCATCGGTACGGCAAGATACTTCTGGTAGATGAGGCACATGGCGCTCATTTTTGCTTTCATGAGAGATTGCCCCAAGGTGCGTTGCAGGCAGGGGCAGATATATGTGTGCAAAGCGTTCACAAAACATTGCCTGCCCTTACACAGAGTTCACTGCTGCATGTTAATTCTGACAGAATAGAGTTAAATCGCTTAAAAAACTGCTTAAAGCTTTTCCAGAGCAGCAGCCCGTCTTTTGTTTTGATGGCATACCTCGACGTAGCCAGAGGTATTATGCAAAATAGTGGTCAAGCATTATTAAGTAATTTAATAGATTGGGTAGATAGATTGCGATGCCAGATCAACAGAAATAATAAATTATATTGCTTAGGAAAAGAGTTAATAGGCAAATACCATATCAAAGACATTGATCTGACCCGTATCGTAATTAATACAGGGAAACTGGGTTTAACAGGCTACCGGGCAGCTATGGAGCTGAATATTAGATATAATATTCAGGTGGAAATGGCTGATTTGAGTAATGTCGTGTGCATTACTTCTGTTGCAGATAGTGAAAAACAGTTAAAATATTTAGGAAAAGCTATAAACGGCATTGCACCAACCGCTGTTGAAAAAGATATAAAAACAATATTTGCGGCACCCTGCATTCCTCGGTATGCAATGGCCCCAACAAAAGCATTTTATACGGAAAGTGAGAGTATCCACATAGAAAAATCGGAAGGAAGAGTTTGCTGCGATACTATTACTTCCTTTCCTCCCGGCATACCCATTTTATGTCCTGGAGAAGTAATATCTGGCGATATAGTAAAATATATGTTAAACATCAAAGCGTGCGGAGGGAAGGTAATAGGACTAACAGATGAATTATATATACGAGTAGTAAAAAATTAGTAGCGCTTTTGGAAAGAAAACGGTATAATGATATTAATAAGTTATTATTAAAGTAAAGAAGGGAGAGGATACAGTATGAAGATTGTACTTGCTATTGTACATGATGACGATGGAAATCGGGTAATGGGTGAACTAAATAAAGAGGGCTTTAGCGTAACCAAGCTGGCCACTACAGGGGGATTTCTGAGAGCGGGTAATACCACCCTTCTTGTTGGTACCAGTAAGGAAAATGTGCAAACGGTAATCGATATTATCAAAGCGAAATGTATGAGCAGAAAACAGGTTGTAACTTCACCTACACCGGCCACCGGGGCAGCGGGGGTCTATGTACCTTATCCTGTTGAAGTTGAAGTAGGAGGAGCTACGATATTTGTTGTTGATGTTGAACGGTTTGAAAAAGTTTAAGGAGCTGTTAATATGAAAATACAAGATACCCTTAACCAGCTTTCAGGTATGCAAGGCAGGTTAGGTGTAGACGATAAAAGGTCGACCGAGCCACAGGAATCAACGTTTGATAAGCAGCTTAAGAGAATTGATGGACAGAATTATGAAGCACGTTTGGCGTCATTATTAGATCAAATTAATAAACAGGGTGAGAGATTATCCAAGAACATTGACATAAAAGAACTTAAACGTTATAAAAAGCTTATTTCAGAATTTTTATATGAAGCAACCAATAACTCTCATAAATTCTATAAGGAAAGTATGTTGGACCGTAGAGGGCGGCATAGGGTATACGCTATCATCAGCAAAGTAAATGACCATCTTGAACAGCTTACTTGTGAAGTATTAAAAGAACAGAAGGATAATATTAAAGTTCTACAAAGGTTGGATGATATTAGGGGGTTATTACTGGACATCATGATGTAGGAATTATTACTTCACAAAAATTTATTACTCCTGAATGAATGGTAAGGCAAACAATATATTTAAAGTGCGAAGTAGTGGGGAGTGAGGAGTGGGGAGTAAATTGCCGATCAAGTTCAAAAAACACTCCCCACTGTCCACTCCCCACTATGACACATCATAAATATGTTATGCAGCAATCATATAATACCTGATGAGATACGTTTGGTACGTTTGGGTGAATGTAAAATACGGTTTATGGTTTATATACAAAGAGGTTGGTATGAATTTTAGTGATATTATTGGACAAACGAAAGTTGTAGAAAGTCTAAAAAACAGTATAGTGAATAATATGGTCAGCCATGCATATATATTTGAGGGCCCAGAAGGAATTGGAAAACAGACCATGGCTTCGATTTTTGCGGCTGCCTTAACATGTGAAAAAGGACAGGCTGAACCCTGTGGAACTTGTAGAAATTGTATAAAAAATGAGAGTAACAATCATCCTGATGTAAAAGTGATAGAGGGTTCTGCCAGCAGTATTGGTGTTGATGTGATAAGAGAACTTCAAAAAGACATGTATATAAAGCCATATGAGGCTGGTAGAAAGATATACATTATTCCCCGGGCTGATAGAATGACAGTTCAGGCACAAAATGGTTTGTTGAAGATTTTAGAAGAACCTCCGGAATATGGGGTAATTATTCTTACTACAATAAATTCTTCCCTGCTATTAAATACTATTTTGTCAAGGACAATATTGGTTAGATTTAAGACACATCCATATAAAGAAATAGAGGATTTTTTAAGGAAGGAATATTTGGAATTGACTGATGAAATTCCTTTTTTAGTGATGCTTTCGGGTGGAATTATCGGAAGGGCGAAAGATATTGCCGCATCGCAGGAATTTAGAGATATGAGGCGGGATATTATTGAGATTATCACAAAGTTATTAAATCATAGTGAATTAGACATCCTCGAGGCAGTGAATTATTTTAATGATCACAAAAATATGATTGAGTCTATACTAGACTTGCTGTTATTATGGTTTAGGGATATTTTGTTTATAAAAGAATTGCACAATGAGAATATGGTAATAAATATAGATATGCTGGGCAGATTAAAGGAGTTTTCGAGAAGAGTTTCCAGCCGTGCGGCATGCAAAATTATAGATATTATCATTGATATAAAGAAAAAAATTAGTATGAATGCAAATTATACTTTAGCTATAGAAACAATGCTGATACAAAGTTGGGAGGAAGTACATGGTAACAGTAGTAGGAGTGCGGTTTAAAAGAGCAGGGAAGATATACTATTTTGATCCTGATGGTTTAAACATAGAGAAAGGAACGAAGGTAATCGTTGAGACAGCAAGGGGAATAGAATTTGGTGAAGCAGTAGTAGGTAATAGAGAGGTGAATGAAGAAGAGATCATTGCCCCATTAAAAAAGGTAATACGTATTGCTACCGATGAAGATGTTCAACAATCAGAAGAAAACAAAAGAAGGGAAAAAGAAGCTTTTAAAATTTGTCTGGAAAAAATAAAAGACCACAATCTAGAGATGAAGTTAATTGATGTTGAATATACCTTTGACGGAAATAAAGTCTTATTTTACTTTACTGCTGACGGGAGAGTAGATTTTCGTGAATTGGTCAAAGACCTTGCAGCGATTTTCAAGACACGAATTGAATTGAGGCAGATTGGTGTCCGGGATGAGGCAAAAATGTTGGGTGGTTTAGGGATTTGCGGACGTACCCTGTGCTGTTCCACTCATCTTGGTGAATTTGAGCCGGTATCTATAAAGATGGCGAAAGAGCAAAGCTTATCCTTAAATCCCAGCAAGATTTCAGGGACATGCGGAAGGCTTATGTGCTGCTTAAAATATGAACAGGATACTTATGAGGAAGTGCTCGGAAGGACACCAAAAGTCAATGCAATTGTGTCTACGCCTCAAGGACAGGGTACGGTAATGAGTGTTAACCTGTTAAAAGAGCTTGTAAAGGTTAAGTTGGATAAAGATGATGAAAATGTTTTGCAAACTTTTAAAACCTCTGAAGTGAAAATTATAAAGAATGTAGAGACTGAAAATGATGATGTGGATTTGGATGAATTAAAACATCTGGAAGGTATTTAATTTTTAATTTAAAAATTTCAGTAAAAAATGTTTTCAATTTAGTATTATAGTGGTAAAATAGAAACGATAATTTAAGGAGGTGTTTTTAATGGCATATTTTATTACAGACGCTTGCGTAAGCTGTGGAGCTTGTGAGCCAGAATGTCCTGTATCTTGTATTTCACCTGGCGATGACGTATATGTTATTGATGCAGAAGTTTGCATAGAGTGCGGTGCTTGTGCAAATGTTTGTCCAGTAGATGCTCCACAACCTAAATAATTAACTAAATTATTAAAAAAACCTGAGGTTTATCCCGGGTTTTTTTTATATATATCTACATCTATATGCCATGGAGGCGACTAATGTTGAGTAATGTACCTTTGAATGAATGGGAAAGAGTTGACGATCTGCAATATAAAGGTCTAAAGATAATTCAGGATACAAGAGGGTTTTGCTTTGGGATAGATGCAGTGTTATTAGCCAACTTTGCTGATGTAAAAAAAGGCAATATTGTGTTAGATATGGGTACCGGCACGGGGATCATACCTATACTTATTGCAGGTAAAAGTGATGTAAGCCGGATTGTTGGATTGGAAATTCAGGCGCATATGGCGGAAATGAGCGCTAGGAGTGTCATATTAAACAATCTACAGGACAGGGTGCAGATCGTAGAGGGAGATTTGCGGGAGGGTGTAGCCCTATTTGGTGCAGCAGCCTTCGACGTAATAACCTGCAATCCGCCCTATATGAACTCTGGAGGGGGATTAACAAATCCAAATGATGCAAAAGCCATATCACGGCATGAAATTAAGTGCACTCTTGAAGATGTAATAACGGTTAGCAGTAAGCTTTTAAAAATTGGCGGTAAATTTAATATGGTACATCGTCCTGAGCGGCTGGTAGATATTATATGGTTAATGAGGAATCATAAACTGGAACCTAAAAGGCTTAGATTTGTGCATCCATCTCCCGGAAAAAAAGCAAATTTGATTCTAATTGAAGGAGCAAGAGGAGGAAATCCTCAGCTCAAGATGATGGAGCCCCTGTATGTCTATAATGATGAAGGGGAGTATAGTGAGGAGATTAATGCCATTTATAATAGAAATTCCTATATATAAGTTAGGTGCATTTAATTTATATAAAAAACGCTAAATACGTTACATGCATTGTGACGGGCAAGTCGCATCATATATGGAATGTTGCAGCCGGAAAATCACCATGGAGGGTGATTTTAGGATTATCCCGGCACGGATGCCGGTATAAGCGGCAAAACATGAAATATATGATGCGACTTGCCCCAATGTACATATTAAGATTAAAAAGCACTGGAGGTTAGCAAACATGAACGAAAAGGGCACATTATATTTGTGTGCTACTCCTATCGGAAACCTTGAAGATATTACCTTAAGAGCTTTAAGGATATTGAGAGAAGTGGATTTGATTGCGGCAGAAGATACACGCCAAACCATAAAGTTACTTAATCATTTTGAAATCAATAAACCTTTAACAAGCTATTATGAACACAATAAGGTAGAAAAGGGCAAATATATTGTAGAGCAATTATTGCAGGGTAAAGATATTGCTCTGGTATCTGATGCCGGAACTCCGGGAATTTCGGATCCAGGAGAAGACCTGGTCAAGCTTTGTATCCAGAATGGTATCACAGTTTCAGCACTACCTGGACCCGTAGCAGCTATAACAGGTCTTATTTTGTCCGGTCTGTCTACCGGCAGGTTTTGTTTTGAAGGCTTTCTTGCAGTAAACAAGCGCAACAGAAGAGAGCACCTCGAGGCAATAAAAAATGACACAAGGACATTAATATTTTATGAGGCTCCTCATAAGCTCACCAATACACTAAAAGATATGCTGCAGATTTTAGGAAATAGAAATATAGCAATAGCTAGGGAACTCACAAAGAAATTTGAAGAGGTAATTCGCTGTACTATTGAAGAAGCTATACAGAAGTTTGAGCAAAATATGCCAAAGGGTGAATTTGTTCTAATCATTGAGGGAGCAAATAAACAGCAAGTAGAAGAAGAAAAACAAAGAGAATGGGCGGAGATTTCAATATATGACCATATCAATATGTATATATCCCAGGGAATAGACCGCAAAGAAGCACTTAAAAAGGTAGCAAAGGACAGGGGGCTTAGTAAACGGGAGGTATATGCACTTCAATTAGAAAATAAGGAAGCATAGGTGAGAAATAATAAAGAAAGGAAGGGAGGTTCCTTCCTTTCTTATTTTTTAATATTAAATTACTTCTTTAATTCATCCATACATTGTGGACAAATATTTTTGCCTTTATAAACATGAACATCTTTTGCATTTCCGCAGAAAATACATGCAGGTTCATATTTCTTAAGGATAATGGTATTTCCATCTACATAGATTTCTAAAGCATCTTTCTCAGCAATATCAAGTGTTCTTCTCAACTCAATAGGAAGTACAACTCTTCCTAACTCATCTACTTTTCTTACAATACCAGTTGATTTCATGATAAAATTCCTCCTAAATTTACAATATTCGACAAACTTTACGAAACTATAATACCATAATTGTAAATAAACGTCAATACTAAAATAATTATATTCGGAAAAAATTTTTTCTAGCTGTGGAAATAAATACATAATATATTAAAATTGAAAGTTAAAAATTTAACAATATGTGGCAAATCTCAAAAAACAATTCAAATATTATAGAAAAATGTGAGATAATAAAAATATAATTATAAATTATACCTTTATAATTTTAAAAAATTATAATGTGAAGTCAATACCTTTATAATATGTAAAATTATAACTGGAAAAGGAAATTCGACAAAAGTCGAAAAATAATAGACAAAATTCGACACCGATGATGCATTAATTGGGAAAATAGATTGAACTAACCAATTGTAATTTGATATTTAGATCAGGCATATATATATATAAGAGAGATTAAGATTAAGTTACCTGCTTTCATAATTTTAATCTAAATTTTAATTTCATTTATTGAAGGAGTTGCTATGTTAAATTATATTTGGTCGGGTATGATATTAATTGCATTTACTATTGCCGCATTTACAGGAAAAATAGAACAAACCACACAGGCTGCACTGGATTCTGCCGGCACAGCTGTGGAAATGAGTATTGGATTGTTAGGAGTAATGTGTCTGTGGACGGGGTTTATGAATATTGCAGAAAAGTCCGGACTAGTCAAAGTAATTGCCAGAGCTATTAAGCCCATAACCAAACTATTATTTCCTCAGATTCCACCATGGTCGCCGGCAATGGGTGCCATTGTACTCAACATGGTAGCGAATATATTAGGATTGGGTAATGCAGCTACACCATTAGGATTGAAAGCAATAAAGGAACTTCAAAAACTGAATGGCGACAAGGATACAGCATCTAATGCTATGTGTATGTTTGTAGTAATTAATACTGCATCCATACAGCTTATTCCTGCTACGGTACTTGCTGTTCGTTCTTCGGCAGGTTCTAACAACCCTTTTGAAATAATTGCTACAACATGGATAGCGAGTATATGTGCCGTAGTAGTTGGTGTAACTGCAGCAAAAATAATGCAAGGGAAAGAACGAGATTTACGCAATTATTCGAGATATAGAAAAGCAGGATGATTTTGAGAGGAGGTGTTATGATGGAGTTAATAAAGTTATTATCTAATTTGGCAATTCCCTTGATGTTTTTCCTAATCATATCCTACGGTTTGACAAAAGATGTAAAGGTATATGACTGCTTTATTGAGGGCGCCAAGGACGGGATAGATACTGTTATTAGAGTTTTGCCGCCTCTTATAGGGCTTTTGGTTGCTGTAGGAGTATTCCGTGCCTCCGGTGCCTTGGATTTGATTACCTATGCACTAAGGCCCGTGACATCTGTCATTAGAATGCCTCCAGAGGTTGTACCCCTTGCTCTTATGAGGCCTATATCAGGAAGTGCTGCACTGGCCATTGTAACTGACTTGATTAAAAGTTATGGCCCTGATTCGTTTATTGGAAGAGTTACCTCAACAATGATGGGTTCTACAGAAACGACATTTTATACCATTGCCATATATTTTGGTTCAGTGGGAATAAAAAACGTGCGCCATACAATTGCTGCTGCATTGCTGGCCGATTTAACGGGAATAATAGCAAGTGTGTGGGTGTGCGGAATGGTATTTGGGTGGAATTAAGTGTAGGAATAATATTCATCAATTAAAAAATATATGCCCAATTTTAAGATTTGGATTGAGAAAGCGTGGCAACTAGCAATATAATGAATATATAGATGTGTGACTATAGAACCGTCCGCAACTACTGAAAAAGTCCGATTTAGCAGGAAGAAGGGACAAGACTCGGGGACTGGACCTCCGTGAACTAAAATATGAAAGGATAGGGATACATGCGAATCGATGTTATTGCTACAGCCGATGAGGTAAAAGACCAAATGGTAAAGGGAAAACTAGCTGTTGTTATTGATGTATTAAGAGCAACAAGCACCATTGTGACGGCTCTTTCAAATGGTTGCAAAGGGGTGATACCTGTCTGCGATGTTGATCAGGCAAAAGCAAAGGCTTGTGAATTGGATCCAGAACAATGTTTGTTGGGAGGAGAAAGAAATGCTGTAATTATTGAGGGATTCCACCATGGAAATTCTCCGCTGGAATACACTGCTGAAAGAGTGCAAAATAAGTATGTGATTATAACAACTACAAATGGAACAAGAGCGATTCATCATGCAAAAGAGGCGGTTGATATTGTTATAGCAAGTTTTCTGAATGGACAAGCTGTTGTACAGTATATACATAAGAATTATTTAGAAGATATTACAATTATTTGCGCCGGTACAGAGGGGCATTTTTCTTTAGAAGATATTTTATGTGCAGGAAAAATAATTTATGAACTAAAAAGTTTGGGCAACGATATTAGCTTGAATGACCTAGGGATTGCAGCTGAAAATTTATATAAGCATAACAAGGATGACATGCACCAGTTATTACAAGGTACTTTTCATTACAGCAGGCTAATTTCGTTGAATTTTGAGAAAGATGTGGAATTTTGTATGCAGCAAGACGTTTTTCAACTAGTACCAATATTTATCGATGGAATAATATCGATAACCAATATTAAAGCTAAAAATAAATTAATGTAGTTATCGATGAAATTAACCAACTTTAAAATCACAATATTTAGTTTTACAGTTGGTTAATTATAAAAAGAATTGAGAATTGACAATTGAGAATGGAGAATGGAGAATTGAAAACAATAGGACAAGGGCGTATATTTTATATTTGAAGAATATTATGGAAAGAACGTTGCGGAAAGGCTTAGAGCCTGTTAGAATAATATTCTTCAAATTCGGAAAATGCACCCATAAGACAACAAAGGCCTTGAAAAAACCTAAATTAATGATATTATAATATATATTTAAAATATTAAGCATACCTCAAGTTTCAATTCATAAAATCGGGGAGGGTAAATCATGAGCAGCAAAACTTTTTACATAACAACGCCTATATACTATCCCAGTGATAAACTGCATATAGGTCATTCTTATACTACTGTGGCAGCTGACGCTATGGCGCGATATAAAAGATTAAGAGGCTATGACGTCATGTTCTTGACCGGAACAGATGAACATGGACAGAAGATTCAAAGAAAGGCTGAAGCAAAGGGAATGACGCCTAAAGCCTATGTAGATGAAATTGTTGCAGGTATAAAAGAATTGTGGAAGCTTTTAGATATTTCTAATGATAGGTTTATAAGAACAACTGACAAACAGCATGAAGAAGTTGTACAAAAAATATTCAAAAAGTTATATGATAGTGGTGATATCTATAAGAGTGAATATGAAGGGTGGTATTGTACGCCCTGCGAAGCTTTCTGGACCGAGCGTCAGCTAAAAGACGGCAAGTGTCCCGATTGTGAACGGGAGGTAGAATTAACCAAGGAGGAAAGCTATTTTTTCCGCTTATCAAAATACCAGGATAAGCTGATAAAGCTTATAGAAGAAAATCCCGAATTTATTCAACCTGTGTCCCGGCAAAACGAGATGTTGAATAATTTTTTAAGGCCAGGATTGGAAGACCTGTGCGTATCCAGGACAACATTTAACTGGGGAATTCCTGTAAATTTTGACGATAAGCATGTGGTATATGTATGGGTAGATGCATTGTCGAACTATATCACTGCTTTAGGATATTTAACGGATGATGATTCGGATTACAAAAAATACTGGCCTGCCGATGTTCATCTTGTAGGTAAGGAAATAGTGCGTTTCCACACTATTATATGGCCTGCAATGTTGATGGCATTAGGTGAGCCCTTACCAAAACAGGTATTCGGACATGGCTGGCTGCTTCTTGAAGGCGGTAAAATGTCTAAATCCAAAGGAAATGTAGTAGATCCGGTTATATTGGTGAATAAATATGGAGTAGATGCGATCAGGTATTTCCTATTAAGAGAAGTTCCCTTTGGTGCAGACGGTATATTCTCTAACGAAGCACTAATCAACAGGATTAATGCAGATCTTGCCAATGATCTCGGAAATCTGGTAAGCAGGACTGTTGCAATGATTGACAAGTACTTTGGCGGGCAACTGCCTGAAAACAGACAAGCAGGAGATTATGATGAAGACCTGAAGAATCTTGCGGCATCCACTACGGCAAAAGTGGAAGAATTAATGGATAAACTGCAGTTCAGCAGTGCATTAACAGAGATATGGAAGCTTGTATCCAGAACAAACAAATATATAGATGAAACCATGCCATGGGCACTGGCCAAGGATGAAGCTCAAAAACCAAGACTGGCAGCTGTTTTGTACAATCTGGCAGAAAGTATAAGGATAATATCCATACTTATTCAACCTTTTATGCCAAATACTTCTCCAGTGATATGGCAGCAGATAGGCATTGAAAAAGGTATGGAAACCGAGTGGGAAAGCTCAAAGATATGGGGTAAATTAAAAGCAAATTTTAAAGTAAATAAAGGTGAAATCATATTCCCGAGAATTGATGTTAAAAAAGAACTTGAAGAATTGGAAACAATACAGCAGCAGGTACAAAAGCAAACTGTAAAGCCGGAAGATAAAACTGCAGCAAAAGCAGAGAAAAAGGTTGCAGATGTAAAGGAAGAACAACAGTTAATTTCCATAGATGATTTTGCCAAACTAGATCTGAGAGTAGCGAAAGTAATTTCAGCTGAAAAGATCAAAGGCGCAGATAAACTGCTAAAGCTTCAGTTACAAGTAGGTAATGAAACTCGTCAGGTAGTTTCGGGGATAGCAAAATACTATACTCCTGAAGAATTAGTAGGTAAGAATCTTATAGTAATAGCGAATCTTCAGCCTGTAAAACTTAGAGGGGTTGAATCCCACGGCATGATCCTTGCCGCATCTACACCCGGTGATGAGAAGCTTGTCTTGGCTACAGTAGATGGGGACATTGATTCCGGTTCTAAAGTTAGATAGTATCGATAACTAATATCAAAATTATAAATAAATTAATGTAGTTATCGATGAAATGAACCAACTTTAAAATTAAATATTTAGCTTTAAAGTTGGTTTATTATAAGAAAGATTAAGATTGAGATTAAGGTTAAGATTGTGAGTATGGCTGTCCTATACTCAATCTTAATTTCAATCTCAATCTTTTGTATTTATTGCAAACTTAAGATGATAACTTGTATTTAAGAAAGAGGTAAAACTATGTTTTTTGACTCTCATGCCCATTACGATGACAGACGCTTTGATGTAGATAGGGAGATATTGCTTGAAAGCATGAAGCAAAAAGGTGTGTCTTATATCCTGAATGCCGCTTCTAATATTGCTACATCCCTGGAGTGTATAAACTTAGCTGAAAATTACGATTTTATCTATGCTTCGGTAGGTGTGCATCCCCATGATGTAGGAGATATAAGTGAGAACGCCATGGGTTTACTTGCTGATTTGGCTAAAAATCCAAGAGTGGTGGCAGTAGGTGAGATAGGGCTGGATTATTATTATGACCACTCGCCTAGAGAGGTGCAAAGATACTGGTTCCGAAGGCAGATTCAACTGGCAAAAGAATTAGACCTTCCCGTTATAATACATAACCGTGATGCCCATGCTGACTCTATGGAGATTGTAACGTCAGAGGACATCTCTTCTATTGGAGGAGTATTTCATTGTTTTTCAGGAAGCTGGGAGATGGCTAAGAAACTTTTAGAGATGGGGATTTATATATCTATTGCAGGACCTATCACTTTTAATAATGCAGTAAAATCCATAGAGGTAGTAAAAAATCTACCCATAGACAAGCTATTGATAGAAACCGATTGTCCTTACTTGACTCCTATACCGCACAGGGGGAAACGAAATGACTCCACATATATAAGATATACAGCTGAAAAAATAGCAGAGATTAAAGGTATTACTGTAGAAGAGGTAGCGGAGAGGACGATGGAGAATACTAAAAGGTTGTTTAGGATACTAGATTGAGATAAGATAAAGATACAGATTTAGATTGCGCTATTGTTCATCTGTGTCTGTATCTTTATCTTTATCTCTATAGAAGGAGGGTAAATGAGATGATAATTACTTATGAACTTGGTAATGCCCTATACGTTAACGTAACTAACCGCTGCACAAACAGGTGTAGCTTTTGCATCAGAAATACCGCTCAAGGAGTAGGGACAGGGGTGGACCTATGGCTGGAGAGGGAACCGACTGTAAGGGAAGTTATTGATGATATTGAACGGCGCGATCTTTCGAAATATAAAGAAATAGTATTTTGCGGCTATGGTGAACCTATGGTAAGAGCGTATGACATCATTGAGATCTGCAAGAGTATCAAAGAAAAATTTAATATACCCATTCGTATTAATACCAATGGCCATGCAAATTTAATTCACGGTGAAGATATAACTCCCATGTTAAAAGGATTGGTGGATTGCATCTCTATCAGCCTTAATGCTAAGAATGCTGCTGAATATCAAGAAATATGCGGGTCAGACTATGGAGAACAAGCATATCACGGGATGCTGGATTTTGCAGCAAAATGTAAAGGATATATTCCACAAGTTATACTGACGGTTGTAGATGTGATGCCCAAAGAAGATATAGAAGCGTGCGAAAGAATTGCGAAGGATATAGGTGTAGAATTTAGGGTCAGGCATTACAGCGCTTAAAAAAAGCTCCGAGCTCCAAACTCCGAACTTTTAATCACCAAAACCTCCTCTCCTCATATACTGATAGTGAATGAAAATCCAATCATATGTTAAGGAGGAGTTTTTATGGAAGATAAGAGAAAGTATGAACCTGAAAAACCTGAAAAGGAATATACACCCCCTATAATGCCGCCAATGCCTCAGCCAATGCCATGGTGTCCAATGATGCAATATGGCGGCTGTCCCATGATACAGCCGCAAATGCCTATGATGCCTCCGCAGATGCCAATGATGGGCGGAGATATGGGATGCGGAGACCCAATGCATGGTGGAATGTATAATCCGATGTACGGTGGAATGTACGGCTATCCTATGCCAGGAATGGGAGATATGTACAGTCCGATGCCAGGCGGAATGTATTATGTACCCGGTATGGGTGGAATGTATTACCCCACACCAGGAATGCCAGGCATGGGATATCCTGGAATGAGAATGCCTGAAAAAGATTAATTTTAATTAAAAAATTAAATAACGTACTTACTATAAAATGACATTCATTTTGGATTGGAGCAAAACGAATGTCATTTGTTTTGTTCAATTTAAAATTTAGAGAATTGTGTAGTTCAGGCAAAAATTAATTTTGTTAAAGCAGGGTATAATAAACTGGCGCTATGGATAAAAAATTTAAGTATAATGGATAAAATTAGTGATATTGGTCAATAATATTACTGATTTTTATGTCAAGGTTGGTAATTTTGCCATTTGACAGAAATGGAAAAATGGAATAAAATTAGCAGCAAGTCTAAAAAAATAGGAGGTAGAGAAATGCACCTGAATGGCATGCTGAAGAAAGTCAACCTGTCAGGTCGTACTTTTCTTCTTACGTTGTTTATTATGGTGTCATTGGTAGCATCAACATTTAATGCGGTTATTGCAGGCACTAAAGAGGTAGCTCTAAATGATGATGGGAAAATAACATATGCAAAAACACGCAGACCTACTGTAGACGAATTTCTGAAAGAACAGGGCGTACAGTTATACGATGGAGATGAAATACAGCCTTCGCCTGAAACAAAGCTTAGCAAGCATCAGGAAATTACCATTAAGAGGGCAGTGCCTGTGACAGTACTGGTTGATGGGAATGAAGTAGCTTTAAAAACTGTTAAAGATACTGTAAAAGAGGTTTTAGAACAAGCAAATATTCAACTAAATGAGAAAGATATGGTAAATTACAATCTAACTGATCAAATATCCGCCCAAATGCAAATTTCTATTGTAAGAGTCGTAGAAAATATAGAAACTATCAAAGAAAAAATCCCATTTAAAACAGTAAATCGTGCAAGTGAAAAAATGGATAAAGGGAAAAACAGAATTGTACAGCAGGGTGTTGAAGGCACAAGAGAGAAGAAATATGCTGTAGTGCTACATGACGGAAAAGAAGTTTCAAGAAAGCTTATTAGTGATAATATTGTATCACAACCTGTAGATCAAATTAACGAATACGGTACAGTAGCAATGCACAAGACTTCCCGTGGAGAAAGCTTTAGATATAGAAAAGTATTAAATATGAGAGCTACTGCTTATGACCTGTCCTATGAAAGTTGTGGTAAAAATCCTGGAGATCCCAATTATGGTGTTACCTATACGGGAATGAAAGCAAGGCATGGGGTAGTTGCTGTTGACCCCAAGACTATACCGCTGTATTCAAGGTTATATATAGAAGGAGCTAACGGCTCCTGGTCCTATGGGTTTGCTGTGGCAGGCGACATAGGAGGAGGAGTCAAAGGTGATATTATAGACCTTTTCTATGATGATCCTGCTTTTGTTAAAAAGTTTGGAATAAGGAAAGTTAAAGTGTACATATTAGAATAGAGTACCAAGGTCGCCGGGTTCTGCCCGGCGTTTTATATTTAGTTTGGAGCATTTTCTTATTAACCCCCACGCCGGGCACATCCAGCACAAATAATGATGAAAATGCGCTTGGTTGTTCGGGCGAGACATGGGAACACACCACTTGTTAGTGCAAACCTCGCAAATAGTGCTTTTCGGCGTGGAATGGCCACAAGTCTCACTCTCTTTCGCCGCTCTAAACATCCGATTTAGCAGGTAGAAGGGATGCGGCTTGGGGACGGTTCGTCTGTCGCATGTGGTTTTCATGCGACTGAGGAACTGTCCCCATGTCGAAGCCCTGACCAATCAACGCTACTTTCATACTAACTGCCACGCCGGATAGTCCCGGCACAAAAAATAATGCAAAGGAGGTTTTATATATGGATAAACTTTCATCACCAAAAGTTCTAAAAGAAATTATCACTAAATACGGTTTTCGTTTTAATAAAAACCTGGGGCAAAATTTTCTTATAGATTCAAATGTCCTTGATAAAATTGTAAGTTCGGCAGAAATAGGAGAAAATACCGGCGTTATAGAGATTGGGCCAGGGATAGGTGTTCTAACGCAGGCGCTTGCGGAAAAAGCTGGAAAAGTGGTAGCGATAGAATTGGATTCTCACCTTTTACCTATTTTAAACGAAACGCTTGGTGAATATAAAAATGTGAAAATAATAAATGCTGACGCATTGAAAGTAGATATGAATGCAATAATAAATAATGAATTTCCCAATATGGATGTAAAAGTGGCGGCTAATTTACCGTATTATATCACTACACCAATTATTATGGGACTATTGGAAAAAAAGCTAAACATAGATAGTATTATTGTGATGGTACAAAAGGAAGTTGCCGAGAGGATGGCAGCGAAAGCAGGGGAAAAAGACTATGGAGCATTAAGTGTTGCTGTGCAGTATTTTACAAAACCTTGTATTATTGCCACAGTGCCTCCCCATTGTTTCATGCCGCAGCCAAAGGTGGAATCAGTAGTAATAAAGCTTGATATACTTAGACAACCTCCTGTTGAGGTGGAAGATGAAAAAAAGTTTTTCAATGTCGTAAAAGCTGCGTTTGGGCAAAGAAGAAAGACACTGGTGAATGCATTATCGAACTCAGGATTATTCACCATGTCAAAAGAGCAAATAAAGGAAATGCTCATAAGTATTGGGATTAGAGAAGATCAAAGAGGAGAAACATTATCAATTATGCAATTTGCAGAACTCGCAAATGCAATTTTTTAAAAAAGTTTTAAAATTTTTAAAAATTTTTCTTTATTTAAGAAGGAATTTAGAGTATAATGTAGAATATAAATAGAATTAGGGAGAGGATTTTGATTTTGTAGTTCCGGTTGCGATTGTTAAAAGTATAACAATATGACGTTACCTCCCTTCTCACAAAAACCCAAAGCAACGAAATGAAAGGAGAAAAACCATGACTAACAATAAGGTTGTACTACAATGGCTTGACGAAATGGTTAAATTGACCAAGCCCGACAAAGTCGTATGGATTGACGGGTCTGAAGAACAAAAGGATCAGCTAAGAAAGGAAGCTTTAGCAACAGGTGAAATTATAGAGCTTAACCAGGAAAAACTTCCTGGCTGCTATCTTCACCGTACCGCAGAAAATGACGTTGCAAGAGTAGAAGACAGAACATTTATTTGTACTCCTACCAAGGAAGAGGCAGGTCCAACCAACAACTGGGTGGATCCAAAAGAAATGTATGAAAGATTAACAAAACTCTTTGACGGTTCTATGAAAGGCAGAACGATGTATGTTATTCCTTTCATGATGGGACCTTTCGGCTCACCCTTCAGCAAGATAGGTATTGAGCTTACAGACAGCATCTATGTTGTATTGAACATGGATATCATGACCAGGGTAGGCAAGAAAGTATTGGATGAATTGGGAGATTCACCGGATTTCGTTAAATGCTTACATGCCAGAAAAGACATCGATCCGGAAAATCGTTATATCGTTCATTTCCCTCAGGACAATACTATCTGGAGTATTAACTCAGGCTACGGCGGAAACGTTCTTTTAAGCAAGAAGTGCTTTGCACTCAGAATAGCAAGCTACCAGGGTAAACAAGAAGGCTGGATGGCAGAACATATGCTGATCCTTGGCTTGGAAAATCCACAGGGTGAAGTAAAATACATAGCTGCTGCATTCCCAAGTGCCTGCGGTAAGACCAATCTGGCTATGTTAATTCCTCCTGAAGAATTAAAAGGCTATAAGGTATGGACCGTTGGTGATGATATTGCTTGGCTCCGAGTTGGTGAGGACGGACGTCTTTGGGCTATCAACCCTGAAGCAGGTTTCTTTGGTGTCGCTCCTGGAACCAGCTCCAAGACCAATCCAAATGCACTGGCAACCGTTCAAAAGAATACTATCTTTACTAACGTTGTAATGACTCCTGAAGGAACTGTATGGTGGGAAGGGCTTGATGGAGAGCCTCCAAAGGAAGGTATCGACTGGAAGGGCAACCCATGGACTCCTGAAAGTGGCGTTAAGGGGGCGCATCCAAACTCCAGATTTACAGCTCCGGCAAGACAATGCCCATGCATTTCTCCTGAATGGGAAAGCCCGCAGGGAGTACCAATCTCTGCGATCGTATTCGGCGGACGTAGGGCCAAAACTGCTCCATTGGTATATGAAGCATTTAACTGGCAGCACGGTGTATTCGTAGGAGCTACCATGGCATCCGAAACAACAGCTGCTGCTATAGGTGCTGTAGGGGTTGTAAGACGTGACCCCATGGCTATGATTCCATTCTGCGGCTATAACATGGCTGACTATTTTGGACACTGGCTTGAAATGGGTAAAAAGATTCCAAAGGCACCAAAGATATTCCATGTTAACTGGTTCCGTTTGGATGAAAACGGTAAATTCATCTGGCCTGGATTCGGTGACAACCTCCGCGTATTGAACTGGATTATCGACAGATGTGAAGGCAAGGTTGAAGCTGTTGAAACACCTATCGGTTACCTCCCAACTGTTGATGCTATCAATACTGAAGGACTTGACATCTCAGAAGAAGTTATGAAAGAGCTTCTGAAGGTAGATAAGAGTGTATGGATGGAAGATGTTAAAGGTCAAAAAGAATTCTTTGAAAAGTTTGGCGACAGATTGCCACAGGCTATCAAAGATGAATTAAAAGCTTTGGAAGAAAGATTAAGCAAATAATGATATATAAAAAATGGGTTGCAACGCAACCCATTTTTTATACTGCCTTTTCCCTTTCTTTAGGACTAAACGGAGTAGTATCTAACACAAGGTATACCGGAAGTCCATCACGCATTGTTAGTTCAGGTTCTCCGACGATGAGTGGTTTGATATAATTTATTAATTCCTGGCTAATATCATTTCCCTGTTCACTTATCCACTCTCTGGGAACTTTTTTTTCTGCATTTGCAATTTTATGAATGTCTATACTATCAATAGAAATTTTATATTCCGGCCCCATATCCCTTTTAAATACCATCATTTTGCCGGTACAGCCGTTTTCTGCTGCCTTTACTGCTTCCTGTCCTATTTGATAGGCTTCATCCAGGTCTGTTTTGGATGCCATATGCATAGCACATCTTTGAAGAATATTCAATTCGATAGATCGAACTTTACAGCGAAGTCTGTTTCTTACACAGTTTTCCAGAACCTTTGCAGTTCCTCCCAGGGATTTATGTCCAAATACATCCGTTAAACCATTGCTTACAGCTTCACAAATATACTCGCCAAAAACATTTTTTATCCCTTCAGATACAGCAATAATAACGTTTCGTTTTTGCTTTTGGACAATTTTAATGTCTTCAATAAAATTATCAATAGAAAAAGGTACTTCAGGTAAATATATTAGATCAGGACTTGAGTTGTATTCAGAACGTGCAAGTGCAGAAGCAGCTGTAAGCCATCCTGCATTTCTACCCATGATTTCTATGATTGTTACAGAATCAAGGTCATATACATTGCTATCCCGGGCAATTTCCAAAACCGTTGTAGCAATGAACTTAGCTGCAGACCCAAAGCCAGGAGTGTGATCCGTACCTACCAGGTCGTTATCTATTGTTTTAGGAACACCAATGATGTTGATTGGGTAGGATATCTTTTTTGCATATTCCGAAAGTTTCATTACCGTATCCATAGAATCATTTCCGCCTATGTAGAAGAAATAACGAATATCATATTCAGTAAAAACTTCAAATATCCTTTCATAAATTTCTGCATCTGCATTCACTGCAGGCAGTTTGTAACGGCATGAACCGAGATACGCAGCAGGAGTAGTTTTCAAAAGTTTGAAATCCTCCTGGGTTTTAACCTGTGAACCAAAGTCAAATATCTGTCTTTTCAAAACCCCTTCGATGCCATTAATAGCACCATATACGCTTTTGATGACTTTACTTTTAAGAGCTTGCTCTACGATGCCGCATAAACTGGCATTAATTGCCGAAGTCGGTCCTCCGGATTGCCCGATTAGACAGTTGCCGGATAACTGATACATGATAATTCCTCCTTGATTAATGGGGAGTGGGAGTTAGAAGTAAGAATAAAATGGCTAACTTCTCACTCTTAATTGTATTATTAATTATAATTGATACGTCATAATATTGATTAATAATTAAATAATACATCATAATTAAATAAAAATCAATAAAAAAACACATAAAAAATGTGTTTTTTAATAAAATTCTTATTTGTGATGTACTAATAGCACAAAAACGCATTCACAACTACATAATTACTCCTCACTCCCCACTCCCCACTCCCCACTATTTTTTCCTATTTCAACAAATACTTTCGATATAGTGGTTTTGGATATTCTACCTGTAATTTTATATAAATTGTTTCCTACTTCTTCAACAACCGGCATGCTGTCAATTTTATGCTCCATTATTTTCATTGCTGCTTGCAGCACTGTTTCCTCATCATGTGTATGTATGATATTAGGCATTCTGGTCATGATGACGCCTACAGGAACGTTGTGGATATTCATATTGCCCATTATACTTTTCAGGAAATCTTTCCGGGAAACTACACCGCTCAGATACCCGTTAGCATTTACTACAAAAATAGTGCCTGCGTCTTTTAAAAATATTTTTACAATTGCATCGTGTATGGAACACTCCTCTTCCACATAAACGGCCGGAGATTTTACATCCTTAACTTTTGCACGAAATAAACTAAAATCATGAGGATTATCTGCCGGTTTATGATTTAAAATATATCCCACATTAGGCTTGGCATCCAGGATACCTGAACGGGTTAGTAAACTTAGGTCAGCCCGGATGGTTGGTTTCGTACATCCCAGTCTATCAGCAATATCATTTCCTGTAATAGGTTGATGCTTTTGTACTATTTCAATAATTTTCATCTGTCGCTCAGTAAGATTCAATGCAAACACCTACTTAATAAATTTAATTTAATATTATTATATCAGTATTTAACGATAATATAAAGAAAAAAGAAGGTATATTGCGGTTATGTAAAATCTTTAATGCAATTTATATAGTAGGAAGGATTTTATAAAAAGTTGTAGAATAATATGTATAGGACATATAATGTAAATTTATATAGGAGGTAAATAAGATGGGAAAGGTAACTGTTAAAGAAATTACATATGGACAGTGGGGGAATTGCATAGAAGTATCAAATGGTATTATTGATCTGATAGCAACCCTGGACTTTGGTCCAAGAATTATAAGATTTGGTCTTGTAGGCAGGGAAAATGAGTTTTTTGAAGATAAAGAACTGGAACTCACCCAGGGTGGAGAGCAGTTTAATGTATTTGGTGGAGGAGAATGGCATATTTATGGCGGACACAGGTTATGGCATAGCCCGGAGGCTAGTCCACGCTCTTATTATCCTGATAACAGCAAAGTTTCTTGGACTGAAGTAGAAAATGGGATTAAACTGCGCCCGGAGGAAGAAAAATGGAATCAAATGCAAAAGGAAATTGAGATTATTATGAGTCCGGAATCAGCAAAAGTAAAGGTTATTCATAGAATAACAAATACCGGGGCATGGGATGTAGAATTTGCACCATGGGCACTGTCTGTAATGGCACCGGGCGGTAAGGAGATTGTACCGCAGCCGCAGAGAGACACCGGCTTGCTGGGGAATAGAATACTTGCACTTTGGCCCTATACAAAAATGAATGACAAACGTGTATACTGGGGAGATAAATTCATTACACTTCAACAAGATCCAAACGCTGAAGGGCCTTTCAAATTTGGGCTTACCAATGAAGATGGCTGGGCAGCATATTTTAATCATAACAACATGTTTGTAAAATATTATAAACATAATAAAGACGGCGTATATCCTGACTTTGGAGTATCCTATGAAACCTATACAAATAAATTTATGCTTGAAATTGAGTCACTTGGGGAATTAAAACGTACTGCCCCCGGTGAAACCGTTGAACATATTGAAGAATGGGAAATATTCGCCGATGTACCTGTGCCTTCAAATGATGAAGGAGAGATTAAAGCCATCGTAAGTAAGTATATAAAGAAATAATATTTAATTTGAAATTAAGATAAAAGCGGGGTGGGTAGATCTTAAAAATGCTAAAGATCTACCCCTTCAAATTTATTTGGATAGAAATCTATTGACAATATAATCCCTGGCCCTTATTTCTACAGAATCATCCAGAGGCTGTAACCGGGTAAAGGTATTCGGATAAGCCCTTTTTAGTGCCTTAGATAAAATGAAGTCAGTTAATGTTGGATTTTTTGGAAACAAGGGGCCATGAAGATAAGTCCCAATTACATTTTTATAGATTACACCCTCATATCCGTCAATACCATTATTGCCATATCCATATTTCACAGAACCAAAAGGTTGGTGTGCATTAATATGGGTCCTTCCGCCGTGATTTTCAAAACCTACAACCTTAACAGGTTCCCCCAGGAAGTTACATTCGATGACAACATTACCTATGAGCCGGGTATTGCCTATCTCGGTATAGATGTCCAATACAGACAGGCCTTCAATCGTTTCGTTCTTTAGTTTATAATAATGTCCTAACAGCTGGTATCCTCCACAAATGGCAACTATTACTCCATTATCATCAACATAGCGGTTGATATCAGCTTTAATCTCTTTCAAACGGTTACATACCAGCAGCTGCTCCCTATCTGAGCCGCCGCCTAAAAATACAATATTAAGTGTACCGAAGTCAATATCATCATGAAGTTTAAACTCTTTTATTTCAACGTCTATTCCACGCCATTCACATCTTTTTTTCAGGGCGATGATGTTTCCTCTATCACCATATAAATTAAGTAGATCGGGATATAGATGCCCGATGGTTAATTTAAAGTTACTCATTTGTTATCATCTCCGTTGTATAGTAGTTCACAGTTAACAGTTCACGGTTCACAGATTTTAATAGTTATCTCAATTATTGTGAACCGTGAACTATGAACTTAGTTTTAGAATCTCAACCTTAATCTTTTACTTATATTCTCCACTTTTCTCAAGGGATTTCAATATATTCTGCGTACTAAAAAGGGCAGTATAATTTACCAATATATAGCATACTTCACCACTGCGGTTCACTAGATCAATAATTGCCGACCTTATATCTCCTTGTATCGTAACATTATCTTCATCAATGCCTGCATACTTAAACCGTACTGCTACATCTTCCTTTCTGATTCCTGAGGCAATATAGCTTTTAATGTTTGGTGTTACAAACCTTTCAAAATCTACATCCCATATCCATGAGATATCTTTACCATCCTGGGCATTGTCATTGATAACCACCATTATATCTTTTGTACGAGGGTCCTGGAGTACGGCGGAAATAGCCTGATTAAAACCTGCAGGGTTTTTAGACAGGTTAAATATAACCGGTTTACCCAGGTGAAAGGTTTCCATACGGCCTATCTGCGGTTTATAGCGGCTTAATACATTGTTGATGGTATGAATATCAATACCAAGTAAGGTTGCTGCCGACATGGATGCAAGGATATTATATATATTATAAAATCCCTTATAATTCAAGTTAAACGAAGCAGTAGAGCAATCATAAGCTACTTCAAACTGCAGCCCGTCCTCAAGATGCACGTCGAAGGCCTTAAAGTCAAGGGAAGGACGTTTAAAACCGCAGGAAGGACAAAAAAAGTCACCCAGTTGGCTGTAGTGGTAGTAGTTGTACTGTAGCTCTTCACCACAAAAGGTACAAAAGCGGCCTTCTTTTGTTTCATTCAGACTAATATTCAAATTCTGATCTATCCCAAAAAAGTAACACTTTCTATCAGTATTATGACCAAAACGGGCTGTAAGAGGATCATCTCCATTTAATATAAGGCTGGCTTCCGGAACTTTTTTTAAAGCTTGATTCAAGAGCTTTATTGTGATATCTATTTCGCCATATCGGTCCAGTTGATCTCTAAATAAATTTGTAATGATGATTTTTGAAGGAGAAAGGTGGTCAAAAATTTTCACCGCCGATGCTTCGTCCACCTCAATAGATGCATAATCTGCATCCAGACTACCCCATAGGGTAGCGGAATTAACAAAGGCTGTAACAATCCCTTCCAGCATATTGGCGCCTACCCTGTTGCATACTACGCTGTAGCCATTGGCAGTTAATAAGTTATATACCATGTTGTTTGTCGTGGTTTTTCCATTGGTTCCACAAACAATCAGTATTTCTTTTTTTACCCTTGAGGCTAAATCCTTTAGAATATTTGGATATATTTTAAGTGCAATATTTCCCGGGCCGGAAGAACCTTTTTTACCCAACAATTTGCTTGCTATAATTGCAGCTTTTGCGGCCCATATTGCAAACAATTTTCGTATGTAATTCATAAATATCACCTTTTTCTTTTTGAGTTCACAGTCCACAGATATAATATTAACTGCTAGTTGTTAAATAGTAAACCATAAATTATAAATAGCAGGATTTTACAATATAATTTACTTGCTATATATATAACACTAAGTATGTTACATTATTGTTATTTTGTTCACGGTTCACAGTTCTCAGTTCACAGAAATTAGCCAAGAAAATCCTGTGAACCGTGAACTGTGAACTAAAATAGACAATGTAAAGTACTTAGTAATACTTATATAGCCATTGAAAGGTATTTGTATAGAATTATTTCCATGTTCTATCGGTTTTATTGTTAAATTTTATTGTATATGGCTTATAATCTACTCTTAATTTCAGCCTTAATCTGAATCTCAAACTTTAGTCTTATAATGAGCGAAGTTTAAAATTCAATATTTCCTTAATACAAACTTCGCGAATTTCATCGATAACTACATTAATTTATTTTTAGCTTTTAATATTGGTTATCGGTATAAAAATTTTAAAAAGGTCTCATATTTGTGTATAGAAGTTGTCAAAGCGGGTATACTTTATAATGACCTCACAAAATACATTGAGACCCCCTTTACTTATCTGGCGGTAGGTTATCTGCCGCCCTCTTTTTTTATACAGGAAATTTTGCTTTGAAATTACTTGCTAATGGTAAGGTAAAATACGTTCTTAATCTTAATCTCGATTTTATGAAAAACTTTAAAAATTTTTTGTACAGTATGTATAATAAAAAGCAAAACCGGGCATCATTAATAATGACCTCACAAAATACATTGAGACCCCCTTTACTTATCTGGCGGTAGAATTATCTACCGCGACTTTTTTTATGCCTTTTTTATTTTACATTACTTTTATATTGCCCTGCAACAATTTTGTACATTATGTCGCACCTATGCATATACTGTAGTATATAAATATAGTTGTGTAAGAGTAATTCCGGAGGCGATAAAATGACATTTTCCAAATATATAAAAAATCTTTTTTCAATACAAAAAATCAAAAAGGGTTTAAATGAAATTGAAGAATATCTGGATGTTAAGATGGAAGAGGTAGATAATACACTAAAGCGAACAAGATTAAAAAAGCCTAGAGTAAAAGCAGCAAAAGGAAAGAGGAGCGTAGACTCCCAATGGATTGTAAAAACTGCATCAAAAAAAATGCAATTTGCTATAAGGAGATTATCAAGGCATATGTGATATATGATAATTGTATAAATTTTTGTTTACTATATAATTTCCATGGGTAAATAAGAAGCAGGATAAGATTTTAAAAATTTTGGTGCTATAAATATTATACTTAGGAGGATGATTATTAATGAAAAAATTATTTAAGTGTGCTGTTTGCGGATATGTCCATGAGGGAGAAGAAGCGGCTGAAGTTTGTCCAAAGTGCGGTGCACCTCAAGAAAAATTTGTAGAACTCAGTAAGGAAGATGCTGATAAAATTTATAACTCTGACAGGACAAATGACATACATATGGAAATCATTCTACTGGCCAGAAAGATTGCCCAATTGTGTGAAGAAGGTATAAAGCTTAATTTAGATCCAGCTTGTGTAGCGGCATTTACAAAGGCAAAGGATGAAGCGTGGGTAATTAAGCAGAGATGTAAAGCAGAGATTGAGGGGCATATGAAGAAAGGGAAATGGTAAGACGTAAAAGACGCACTGCTAACGCAGTGCATTTTTTACGTCTTGTAACTTCAACTGTCCTTCCAGATGATCGATAAATTGTCTGGCTGTCCGGGGTGTCCGTCCATTATGCTTTATTTCCCATTTTAGTGCTGAATTCCGTAATACATCTTTATCAATTTCCAGGTTGCGCTGTCTGGCTAGTTCTTCTACTATTTTTAAATATCTTTCCTGGTCAGGAGAAATAAATGTGACTGTAATCCCAAATCTGTCGGCTAGCGATAGTTTTTCCTGTAAAGTATCCTGGCTGCTAATCTCATCGCTGGTGGATCGTTCACTAAAATATTCTTTTATTAGATGTCGTCGGTTAGAGGTTGCATATATCAAAACATTTTGAGGCCTGATTTCTATTCCGCCCTCCAGGATTGATTTCAGTTCACGGTATTGGCTTTCGTCACTTTCGAAAGACAGATCATCTACAAAGATAATAAATTTTAATCCTCGATTTTGAAGTATCTCCAAAATTTCCGGCAGGTCATTGAGATGATATTTTGATACTTCTATAAGCCTCAATCCTTTAGATGAATACTCATTTAATAATGCTTTTACTGTAGATGATTTACCTGTCCCTCTATCTCCGTAGAGGAGAACATTGTTTGCCGGAAACCCGTGAATAAATTGCAGTGTATTTTCTATCACGCTGGAGCGCTCCCGTTCATATCCGATTAAATTAGCAAACCTGACCGGGTCCGGACTGCTTATTCCCATAAGAGAGCCAAAATGACCCTTTTTAATCCACCGGAAAGCTTTAAATTTGTTAAAGATACCACACCCGTTTTCTGAATAGTAATGTGCCAGCTCTTCTAATGTATTTTCCCAACTTTCAGAATTTAAAAGAATAGTTCCTATAGATAGCTGCAGTTTGGTATCAGTACTAATTTCCCAGGAGGGCCAGACTTCTATAGAAGTTTTATCTTTTAGTGCTTCCTGAAGTATTCTGCCATTAATATTAAATAGCAGCTGCATATACTTAAGATCATATTGCACGACAGTAAGAATAGGTTCAGGGATATTTTGAATATTACCTCTTTCGCAGGTCAGGCTAAAGATGTTTTCATCATTTATAATAAGATTTACAATATGATGCTGCCATAAGTCTCCTACAATCCGGTTATTCATTCCATAAAGGCTTATTAATTGTGATGAAAGAAGATGATATTTTTCAATAAGATTTTCATAAATAGGATTTGCACTGCTTAATTCATTAATGAGTTGGGAAAATACCCTAACTGCTTCATCCTGCATAATATTTCTGTATATCGTTATTCTCGAAAGAGAATGGTGAGCCTGTTTTAATAATTTCTCATAGTGGTCCCTCATATGTATACTCCTTACGATAAAAAATCCAGCATTATATATGACAAATTATAACATAATCATAACAAGATTGGCAATTAGCGAATAGTATTCATACAAAAGAAAACTATAAGAATAAATGGACTAGTATTGCAAGATATGTGCAATATAGAGACAACAGGAGAAATAAGATTGCATATTCCAAGGATAAAGCCAATATTACAAATGGTAGAATCGATTACATTTCCTATTGCCATATCAGTATACCCCTGGAGTGCAGAGGTAGACGAAACCATCAGTTCAGGAATAGTTATAATACTTTTTTACAGGGCATACTATGTAAAGGTATTGATAAAAGTAGGTGATGTAATGAGTGTAGTAGAAAAAACATATGGCAACCTGGTCAGATTTACGTTAATGATTATCAATCCTTTTAAAAAAACAATCATTAAAACTCAATGCAAGGTGCACATATTTATTAATATGCAGGCGTTAGAGATACTTAAAAATGATAATTTTGAAGATGCATATTATTTTTTTTCCGACTATGCTGTTGACTTAAATAAAGGTGTCGTGTGGGCAGACCAGGACCTTAAAAGTATCGGACATTTCTACAGTCCTTTGAAGGAACGGGGTTTGTATGGACAACGTAATGCGTTATCATTAGCGGAAGGTTATTACGAAAAGGCAAAAAAATACTGGAAACAAAATGATATCAACAAGGCAATGTTTTATCTTGGAGCAACTGTCCATCTTATCCAGGATATGACCATACCCCAGCATGCAAATATCCGGCTTTTGGACAATCACCATCAATATGAGAAATTTGTACAAAAGGTTTATAATGAAGCAGATATATTTAAAGCTACGGAGGGAGGAGTATATCTTAGAAGTGTAGAAGAATTTATAAGATACAATGCCAAAATAGCTATAAAGGTATATAAAAAATTCCACTGTGTTCCCCAGGACAGAGAAAGATTTTTCCGCATAACCAAATACGCACTCCCATTAGCTGAAAAGACAACAGCAGGGTGCTTTTTAATGTTCTACCGTGATGTAAGCAGGAGATGACTTTTTTGCATATGTGCTTGTTGTGTAAAATAAAAGTAACTTATCCCAAAATATGTTTTAATGATATAATTTAAGATGGAAATTATTTTATGACAGTATTGGAGGGTATGCAATGAATAAAATTATTACCAAAACGATGAGTCTTGAGGAAGCCAAAAAACTTGGTATTGATTCCTGGAATCGTTGGGAATGTGAACCCAGCATATTTGATTGGCAGTATCCCGAACAGGAAACAGCATATGTATTTGAAGGAGATGTCATTGTAAAGACGTCTGATCAGGAGGTACATATTACAAATGGAATGCTTGTATCCTTTCCTAAAGGACTAAAATGTACCTGGGAAGTAAGGAAGACTATCAAAAAAGCGTATACCTTTAATTTTAGCATTGAATAGTTTGTGACGAAAGGATGAACAAAATGAGTATCAATCGAGTAGTACTAATCGTCCTCGACAGTGTAGGAATTGGTGAACTTCCCGATGCTGCAGACTACGGTGATGTGGGAAGTAATACAGTAGGAAATATAGTGAAAGCCTTTAATGGAATCAATATTCCTAATATGTGTGAATTGGGAATGGGGAAGATAGAAGGTATAGACTATTTGCCGGTACCTAAGGACATCAAAGGCAGTTTTGGCAGGATGGCAGAGCTTTCAAAGGGTAAGGATACAACAACCGGGCACTGGGAAATCTCCGGCATAAGGCTGGAACAGGAATTTCCCATATATCCTCAAGGCTTCCCGCCGGAAGTTATAAACGAATTTAAAAAGCAGATAGAAACAGAGATACTGGGTAATTATCCGGCTTCAGGTACCGAGATTATAAAAGAGCTGGGAGAAAAACACATGCAGACCGGGTACCCTATTGTATACACTTCTGCAGACAGTGTATTTCAAATTGCAGCTCATGAAGAAGTTATACCGGTGGATAGGCTTTATAAAATATGTGAAATAGCAAGGAAAATATTAAAAGGACCACATGCGGTAGGCAGGGTTATTGCGAGGCCCTTTGTGGGAGAACCGGGTAATTTTACAAGGACCAAAAATAGAAAGGATTTCTCACTTGAGCCTACCGGGACAACTATACTGGATAAACTGAAGGAAGCAGGCTATGATGTAATGGCAGTAGGTAAAATTGAAGATATTTTTGCAGGCAAAGGTATTACCTATGCTGTGCATACATCAGATAATATGGATGGAATAGACCAAACACTGCGGTTAATAAAAGAAGACAACAGAGGACTTATTTTTACCAATCTTGTAGATTTTGATATGGTGTACGGCCACAGGAACAATGCGGAAGGATATAAAGAAGCATTGGAATCGGTAGATAACCGGTTGCCGGAAATCATGCAGGTGATGAAAGATACGGATCTTTTAATCATTACTGCAGACCACGGCTGCGATCCAACTACCGAAAGCACCGACCATTCCAGGGAATATGTACCTGTATTATTATATGGGAAAAGTATAAAAGCAGGAGTTAATATAGGGACACGAAAGACTTTTTCAGATATGGCAGCGACCATTGCGGAGGTATTTAATATCCGGCATGATTTTGGAGCAACAAGCTTTCTAAATGCAATCAAAAATTAGTGGTAAAAATAGTGGGGAGTGAGGAGTGGGGAGATATTTATCCTCCATTAAAATATGATTAAAATAAAAGAAGCCATTATTGTTGAAGGAACTTATGACAAAATAAAGCTAGGGCAGATAGTAGATGCAACCATTATTACTACCAACGGTTTCAGCATATTCAAGGACAGAAGCAAGATGGAACTTATTAAAAAGCTTGCAGAAAAAACAGGGATTGTCGTTCTTACTGATTCTGACCGTGCAGGTTTTATGATTAGAAATTATATAAAACAATGTATACCGGCCCAATATGTAAAACACGCCTACATTCCGGAAATAAAAGGTATAGAGAAAAGAAAGACTATTCCGGGAAAAGAAGGACTGCTGGGCGTCGAAGGCGTAAAAAGCATGCTTATCCGGGAAGCATTAAAGAATGCAGGCTGTGTTGTGGAAGATGAAGATGAAATTACTCCTGAAGGCAGGAGGATTACCAAGGTGGACCTTTATGATGATGGATTAATAGGTAAAACAAATAGCTGCGAATTAAGGAAAAAGTTGACTGACAGGTTAAGCCTGCCTTCTAGAATTTCTACCAATGCCCTGGTGGATGTGCTTAATAAATTATATAACTATGCACAATATAAGAAAGTTATAAAAGATTTAGATAGAGATTGAGACTAAGACCAAAATCAAAACTATACTCAATTTGTGTATATCATGGAGAAATGCAGGCAATAAAAAAGATTAAGATTGAGATTAAGCAGTAAAAATGCTTAATCTCAATCTTAATCTCAATCTGCATAATGCATGAAATGCATTATGCGTAGAAAGCATGTCCGCCGATTCGGCCAACATAGGTTTTATTTTTTACAATCCATGAGCCGGCAGCTTTATCAGGATTAAAGAAATAAGTTGCGTTGCCTACCGGTTTTTCGCCGTTATAAGCAGCATAGGCCGCATCAATACTTTCCTGGCTTGGTGTGTTATAAATGGTACCGTCTGCAACAGGGCTAAACATAGGGATACCCTTATAGTATTCAAAGATAACTCCTTTTACCGTATTAGGAAAAAGGGATGATTTTACCCTGTTCATAACAACATTCCCTACTGCTACTTTACCCTTATAAGATTCTCCGCCTGCTTCGGCCTGAATGATTCTGGCAAGCCAGTATATATCTTCTGACATATTACGATTATTAGTTGATGCAGTATTTTTGCCATATAGTTTACCAAGGGTTTGAGGTCCTGCAATACCGTCTACAGTCAATCCGTGGTCACGCTGAAAAACAATAACAGCATTTTGGGTAATAGAACCGTAGTACCCTGTTACAGGTCCGTTAAAGTACCCTTTGGATCTAAGGGTTTGTTGCAGTTGGGTTACTTCATTGCCGGAGCTGCCTATTTTTAAAACGATATTATATAGTTGTGCTAAAGTTTGAGGTCCTGCAATTCCATCTGTTATAAGTCCATTTGCTTTTTGGAACGACATTACGGCATTTTGGGTAATAGAACCATAGTAGCCTGTTACATGATAAGAATAATAACCCTCGTTTTTTAATGCCTGCTGCAGTTTTGATACTTCGCTACCTTGTGACCCGGTTTTTAAAAGAGTTGCAGCAAAGGTAGCGGAGGAAGATAATATTATCCCTGCTGCTATTGCAAAAGTACATGCTGTCAATTTTAATGAAAATTTCATAAAACACACTCCTTCCGTAGTAAATTTGCTTCCGGAGTTAGCTGACGGGTTTGGTAAAGAAGGTATACCTACCACGCAAAAGCGTAGATTCACCCCTGATTATTGGTTCCTCCGTACCCCTATATAAGGGATTCAGCCATGTGTGCTAACTTTTACATTGCTAGTATTATAGTGTATAGATAGGGAACGCGTCAAAAATAAAGTTGACATAATAATAAGCGTAGGAGGTGAATTTCTTAATATATATTGAGCACTCAATAGATTTTACAGATTTATTACGTAATAATAGTAGATTCCAATAAATTCCGTAATGTTTTTGTAATAATTTCGTAATAATTTGAAATAGAGAAGAGCATATAGCTAGTATATAAACCGCATTAAACTGATACTATATCGATAGAAGTTCATAAAAAGTATCTATATATTTACTGATAATGATTTTACATGGCAGATCAAGTAAATAAGTTCACGGTTCACAGTTCACGGTTCACAGTAAAAGCTATTAAATCGTTTACTACTGTGAACCATATAATAATATTTTAATATTTTTATAAATAGTTTTTTGCAGAAATATATTTAGTGTGAATATGTGATATAATGTTGATATGTTAGAATGCAAAACTTCCCATTAAACCAAAGGAGGTTGACAACAGTTAATAAAAAGTTATAAAAAGTCATAAATTAATGTTGACATTTATAATTTAGTATAGTCTAATACAATTAGAGGTGGTTAATGTGAAGTATTATACTATACATGAGTTTTCTAAATTAGTTGGAAAAACTCCTCAAACATTAAGAAACTGGGACAAAAAAGGATTACTTATTCCACATCATACAGGTGCTAATGGATATAGATATTATTCGCATGACCAATTAAAACAAGTATTAAATATTAAAAAAGATAGATTGTTAAGATTTGGTTTTGAATTGGTGGAATATATATCTAATCTGTATGGATGTGAAATTGAAGTAATAGATAGTACAGAAAAAACTGAACAACAAGAACTTGTTGAAGATTTAGTGCAAATAATAACTGTATTTTCTTGTAAACTTCAAGGTAAAAGAGCAAACAAAGCACGTAAAATGATTGAGGAGTTGACCGAAGATGATAAAGACAATTAGAGTACAATTATTACCTAACAATAAACAAAAGACTTTATTAAAGAAATGTGCAGATGTAGCACGATGGGCTTATAATTGGGCTTTATCTAAGCAATTAGAAAATTTTAAAAACGGTGGCAAGTTTATAAACGATGAAGAGTTAAGAAAGGAACTAACACAACTAAAGAAAAATCCTGAATATAATTGGTTAAATGAAGTTTCAGCACAAATACCAAAACAAGCAATAAAGGATTTATGCATAGCTTATAAAAACTTTTTCAGAATAGAAAATAAACATTATTCTGAAAAAACTAAGAAAAAAGCATTAAGACAAGGTAGACAATTGACAGTTTATGATTTAGAAGGACATCCAAAATTTAAAAGCAAAAAAGATGTACAACAAGGGTTTTATCACAGAGAAGATTTAGGACATTTAAAATTTAAAGGTGATAAAGTAAAACTTGAAAAGATAGGATGGATTAAACTATCTGAAAATAGAATCGAATTACAAACAGCGGAAAAATTTTATAATCCAAGAATAAAATTTGATGGTTTTAATTGGTTTATAACCGTAAGTATTGATTATAAACCTACCAACAACCAAAAGTATTCAGATGGAATAGGCATTGACTTAGGAGTTAAAGATTTAGCAGTAATTAATGATGGTAGAAAAATACCTAATATTAATAAGAGTCAAGAAATAAGAAGATTAAATAAAAAATTAAAAAGACTCCAACGTAAATTATCAAGAAAATATGAAAAACAAAAAGAAGGAGGTGTAAACCGTTATAAGAAAACTAAAAACATTATTAAGTTGGAGTGCCTTATTCGTAAAGTCCATAAAAAAATAAAAGACATTCGTACAAATTATTTACATCAAGAAACTGCTAAACTGGTGAAAGCCAAGCCAGAGTTTGTGTGTATGGAAAATTTAAATATTAAAGGTATGGTTAAAAACCATAAATTAGCAAAATCCGTACAAGAACAAATGTTTAGCGAGTTTCGTAGAATAATGGAATATAAATGTAAATGGAATCATATTAGGTTTATAGTAGCAGACAGGTATTATCCATCAAGCAAGACATGTAGTGAATGTGGATATATTTTAGATAAGATGTCTTTATCAACAAGAAAATGGGTGTGTCCTGAATGTGGAATAATGCATGACAGAGATATAAATGCAGCTATAAATCTAATGAAATATGGAAAATCAGCATAATTCACTTAACGAATTATGTTGGTATGTACGGTGTCGTTACATCGGAATTTAAGCCTTTGGAGAGTCATACCAAACGCAAGTAGGATTCCGAAAGCGGACTCTATGAATAAGGAAAAGAACATAAAAGTTATAAAATTTATAACTTTTTATAAGTTTCTTATAACGGAATTCACATGAGATTTAAAGAAAAAGTTGTGATTGTAACAGGAGGCGCACAGGGGATAGGTATGGCAATTACCAGAAGTTTTGCCCGGGAGGGAGCGAAGGTAGTAATTGCAGATATTGACCAGGAAGCAGGAAAAGAAAATGAGCTATACATGCGTGAAAATGGTGGAGAGTGTATATATGTACAAGTAGATGTAGCCTCTGAAGAAAGCGTAAAAAATATGGTACAGGAAGCAGTATCACATTATGGTGGAGTCAATATTTTAATCAATAATGCAGGAATAGGTGGAAATAAATCTATTTATGAAAGATCTATGGAAGAATGGGATAGAATTCTGGGAATCAATTTAAGAGGCCCTTTCATGTGCACAAAGTATTGCGCTCCTTATATCAAAAAAAACGGAGGAGGGGCCGTCATCAATATTGCTTCCACTAGGGCACTTATGTCTGAACCCAATACTGAGCCTTACTCGGCTTCCAAAGGAGGGATACTTGCACTGACACATTCTCTGGCAGTAAGCCTGGGACCGGATAAAATCAGAGTTAACGCAATCAGCCCGGGTTGGATTGATGTAACCGGTTGGAAAAAGCAATCTAAAAGGGAGCAAGTCCAATTGACCGAAAGAGACCACCTTCAGCACCCCGTTGGCAGAGTAGGAAATCCTGAAGACATAGCAGCGGCATGTTTGTTTTTATGTTCAGAGGAGGCAGGATTCATCACAGGAACGAATTTAGTTATTGATGGAGGAATGACTATTAAAATGATATATGAAGAATGAGATTAAGACTAAGATTAAGATAGAGGCTAATTTAATGGGGTTTACCTCAATCTTAATCTAAGTCTGAATCTGAATTTTAGTCTCTTACTGCCCGATGTTCAACTAGGTCTATTGCTCCTAATACTACATGAGCCAATCCAAATCCGGCTATTCCCCATCCAAGTAACGGATTTACATTACGTAAAGCAATTCCGCCAACAGTAACGGCACTTCCCAGCACAGTTGGAATTAATCCTTCTCGTACCTTCATGAAAAAACCTCCTTAATGAGATTTCATTTATATCATTTCACATTCAATAGCTCTTTATACAACCCAAAAACTGTACGAAAGTCTGTACTTCTATTATTTTTAAAATAATATTGGATAAACTAATAATATCGATAACCAATATTAAAGTTAAAAATAAAATTCAAGACAAAATATTTCATTGGAGGAGATTATGAACAAAAAAATTAAAAAGATAGGTATTCTAACTGGAGGAGGAGACGCCCCCGGGCTGAATGCGGTGATAAGAGCAGCTACACGCACAGCAATTTTAAAATACGGGTTGGAAGTTGTCGGCATCAAAAATGGCTATAGAGGACTTTATCTTGGACAAACAATGAAGCTGGACATGGATGCGATATCCGGGATACTTCCCAGAGGCGGGACAATTCTATATACGTCGAATAAAGACAATCTATTCCAGTATCCCTTTGAAGAGGAGGGAAAGACGGTATATAGGGATGTATCCGATGTTGGAATAAAAAACCTAAAGGATGCCGGTATTGATGCCATAATTATTATTGGCGGAGACGGTACGCTTACAAGCGCCAGGGATTTTGCAAGAAAAGGAGTTAATGTAATTGGTGTTCCTAAAACCATAGATAATGACCTGGCATCTACTGATGTGACTTTTGGCTTTGATACTGCAGTTGCAGTTGCTACTGAAGCACTGGACAGGCTACATACTACAGCAGAATCTCACCATAGGATTATGTGTTTGGAAGTAATGGGAAGATATGCAGGATGGATTGCCCTTGAAGCAGGAATCGCCGGGGGAGCAGATGCCATTTTAATACCCGAAATACCCTATGATATTGAAAAGGTTGCAGAAAAAATCAATGACAGAAGACATGATGGGAAAGACTTTAGTCTTGTTGTAGTTGCAGAAGGTGCAAAATCCAAAGATGGAGAAATGGTAGTAAGCAAGGTTGTAGAAAATAGTCCTGATCCGATACGGTTAGGAGGAATAGGGGCGAAAATAGCTCATGATTTGGAAATGATTGTTGGACTGGAAGCGAGAGCAACTATTCTTGGACACCTGCAAAGAGGTGGTACACCTACTGCTTACGATAGGATATTATCTACACGCTATGGAATGGCAGCAGTGGAATTGATTATGGAAGGAAAATTTGGTAATATGGTTACACTGAAAGGCAATGATATGTCCTATGACTCGTTGGAAAATGTAATAGGAAAGCTAAAAAATGTAGATCCGGAAGGGGAACTTGTAAGGACAGCTAAAGGTATTGGAATTTCTTTCGGGGATTAAATAGATTCATAGTTCATGGTTTACAGGCTCCAAGCTTTGTAGCTTAGTTTTTGAAATAGTATTTAAACTATATTGAACGAACTAAAGATCTTACATTAACTTTTGAATTTTGCATGTGCATAACAATTGCAGTAGTGTTTCAGTTCGGAGTTCGGAGATTCTCATTTATGTAATTTCTAACTCGGAACTCCAAACTTCGAACCCTGAACTAATTGCAACTTCAGTGCAAAATCATTATCGCGTTATATATAGCGCAGCATATTAAGCTAAATAAGAAGTATTTGCAATGTGTCTTTAATTAATTTTGCAGTAATCTGTGAACCGTGAACTGTAAACTGATAATCTTGTATTAAAAATTGGGGGGTATGTTATGTCAGATGTAACCAATAGACGATATAACGTTTATTCTCAATATTTAAAAAACAAATATGGCGAAAAAGTATACAAGTTGCCTATAAATCTCCCTGTAACCTGTCCTAATCGAGATGGGACGGTAGGCTGCGGGGGGTGTATTTTTTGTGGAGAAGAAGGGGCTGGTTTTGAGAATCTTCCTAGTTACATGTCTGTAAGTGAGCAAATTGAAACCAATATGCAGTATATCAAAGAAAAGTACAATGCCCATAAGTTTATAGCCTACTTCCAGAACTTTACCAATACCTACTTGCCTCTTGAAGATTTTAAAACACACATATTGGAAGCATGCAAACCTGAAATTGTAGAGATTGGCATATCCACCCGCCCTGATTGCATAAATGAAAAATACCTTATGTTTCTAAATGATGTGAGACAGAAACAAGGGGTAGAAATAAGTATCGAACTGGGTCTCCAAACAGTCAATTACCACTCGCTGAAAAAAATTAATAGGGGCCACACCCTGGCAGAATTTATTGATGCTGTTTTAAGAATCAATAGATTCAATTTTGATACTTGTGTACATCTCATATTAAACCTTCCATGGGATACGATGGATGATGTGGTTGAAAATGCAAAAATTATATCTTCCCTTGGAATAAAACAGGTCAAACTTCATTCCCTTTACATTGTGAAAGGCACTGTCATGGGAGATATGTACCAAAATGGGGAGTTTACTATTATTCCTGTGGAACAATATGTGGACCGTGTAATAACATTTTTAGAGTACCTGGCTCCTCATATTGCTATTCAACGCCTTATCGGAAGAGCGCCGGAGGGAAATACCCTGTTTGTAAACTGGAACACCAGTTGGTGGAAGATACGGGACAGGATAGAGGAAGAAATGGAGAAAAGAGACAGTTATCAGGGAAAGAGTTTTAACTACTTAAATGGAAAAGCGGTTAGAAAAACATTTACAGAGGACAGGGTGAAATCAATCGGATTGTAGGAGCTATAGAAGAAAGCAATCGGGCTAATAAGGCAGATACGCTTATCTGACACATTGGCATAGTGCCAGATAGGCGTATGTCTGAGTGAAGAAATTTATTATTTAAAATTCAATTTTCTCACTTAAGAATTGTTCTAACTCATCAATCTTAATTCTTATCTGATCCATGCTATCTCTATTTCTTACTGTAACACTATGATCTTCAAGAGAGTCAAAGTCAAAAGTAATACAGAAAGGTGTACCGATTTCATCCTGTCTCCTGTATCTCTTACCAATGCTTCCTGTTTCATCATATTCGCACATGAATTTTTTGGATAATTTTTCGTAAAGCTTATATGCCTCATCTCCTAATTTTTTGGTGAGAGGAAGGATAGCTGCCTTGATGGGGGCAAGGGCAGGATGAAGCCTTAGTACTACACGGGAATCTCCACCTTCCAGTTCTTCTTCATCATAAGCATCTACCAGAAACGCAAGGGCTACGCGGTCTGCGCCGAGAGAAGGCTCAATGCAATAAGGTATATACCTTTCATTGGTCACGGGGTCCAGATAGTCCAGTGTTTCCCCCGAATGCTCACTATGCTGCCTTAAATCAAAATCAGTTCTATCCGCAATACCCCATAATTCACCCCAGCCAAACGGGAAAAGAAATTCAATATCGGTGGTAGCGTTACTGTAGTGGGACAGTTCTTCCGGGCTGTGATCTCTCAAGCGGATATTTTCTTCCTTGATACCAAGGTTTAACAGCCAGTTTTTGCAGAACTCTTTCCAGTAAGCGAACCATTTCAGGTCTTCACCAGGCTTGCAGAAAAATTCAAGTTCCATTTGTTCAAATTCCCGGGTTCTAAATGTAAAGTTGCCGGGAGTGATTTCATTTCTGAAGGATTTACCAATCTGACCCACACCAAAAGGAATTTTCTTTCTGGAAGTTCTTTGAATATTTTTAAAGTTTACGAAAATACCCTGGGCGGTTTCAGGACGAAGATATATTTCCGCCTTGGAATCCTCCGTAACTCCCTGAAAAGTCTTAAACATGAGGTTAAACTTTCGAATGTCAGTAAAGTTTTTCGCGCCGCATTTAGGGCAGGCGATATTATTCTCTTTTATGTATTCCAGCATTTTTTCGTTATCCCAGCCGTCAACAGTAACAATTTCACCTTTTTCTTTTGCTGCATCCTCAATGAGCTTATCAGCTCTATAGCGGGATTTGCATTCCTTACAATCCATCAAAGGATCACTGAAGCCGCCCACATGTCCTGAAGCTACCCATGTTTGAGGATTCATAAGGATAGCGGAATCCAAACCTACATTGTATGGAGACTCCTGTACGAATTTTTTCCACCAGGCTCTTTTGACATTATTTTTAAACTCTACACCTAAAGGTCCGTAATCCCATGTGTTAGCCAAGCCTCCGTAGATTTCTGAACCGGAATATACGAAACCTCTGCCCTTACAAAGGGCTACGATTTTGTCCATGTTTTTTTCAGTATTTTGCATAAATTTACCTCCTAGTCTTAGTTATAATTCTATTAATTGTCCATGCATCTTTGATGCAATAATAAAATGACATTTTTAGATAGAGAAAAATAAAACCCTTCATTCCTTGATATTATTATCAAGGGACGAAAGGTTGTTTCTTCCGCGGTTCCACCCTTATTGGCATGAAGCCCACCTTTAGGTAAAAATGTACTCCAAGGCTCCCTTCACATAAATATACTTCCAGGCTTCCACCATCCCCAGATCGCTGCCAGCAGTGATTTATGCTACTTTTCCTATTCATCGTACAATATTTGTTTACTTTGCTTACTAATCATAAAAAAATAACAGAGTAGTGAGGAGTTAGTTTTTTTACTCCTCCCTGTTCATTTCCCATTATTCATTAATATAATATCAAACGCTGTATTTTTGTCAAGGTACAATTAGGATAAGAGAATATATTTTATTTTTGGAGAATATTATTCCAATAGGGATTGTTTTACCAAAAACTAGGTGATATAATTTACATATAATGTAATTTTTGCATTGGAGGGAATTATATTGAAAAGAAGTATTTTATTGACTACTATCATGATATTTTTTTGTACCTCACATGTTACTATTTATGCTCAAAATGTAAGTTCAAAAAAGCTGCCTGATTACAAAATTGTTTTTATGAAAACGGCAGGAATGAAAGACAATATTTATATGATGGACCGCAGTGGCTCCAATGAAGTGCAGTTAACCTGTGCGGGTGGAACAAATCCGGTTGTTTCTTATAATGGTAAAGTGATGGCTTATAGAAAAGGTAATTATTCTAACTATAGGAATCTATTAATAGATTTTGAATCTGGAAAAATAGAAAATATTTTAGATTCGAAGGCAGAGGTTTACAGTATTTCCCCTGATGGTAAAAAGATACTTTATACAAGATATGCTGATGCTGAAAAGTATATTGAGAAGGAACTGTATATAGCTAATATAGACGGGTCAGATGAAACTAAGCTGGTTTCTGGAGGCGACGTATGGGAAGCGATATTCTCACCTGCAGAAGATAAAGTTGCCTATGTGAAACAGGGAAACATATTTGTAATAGATCTTAATACAAAAAAAACAATACAACTGACAAAAGATGAAATATGTGACGGAATAAGCTGGTCAGGAGATGGAAATACAATTATTTACTGCGGACAAAATTATGAAGTGATATCCATAGAAAAAGATGGTACGAATAAAAAAGTGATTTTCAAAGATAAGGCTATCTTGGTGGATAATCCATCTCTATCCCCTGATGGAACCCAGATTGTTTTTAATAATCTTGTTGACGGACAAATGTACAGCATAAAATCTGACGGAACAGATTTAACCAAATTGACGGATATTCAAGTTACTGAAAATGCGGTTTGGCTAAAAGTTGATCCGGATTTAAATTATGTGATAGAGAGAGAATAAAGTTATCACTTTTTCACTTCCTAAGCCTTTTTTCTTTTTATAAAAGAAACCAATTTACCACCATTGACATCGAACATATGTTCTTATATACTCCCGAGTTTGACACTTGGCGAATACAAAAAGCCTGATAAGGCTTGATATTAAAGGGTTTCAGGCTTTTGATTAAATAAAAAATTTGCGTACTTTTTTAAAATCCTTGCTAATGCTGCATTTGCTGTCATTTAATAAATCGGCAGATATGATTTGAAAATTAAGATTAAAATAATAAAATCACTAGAAAGTACGCACTTTTAGAAAATCAAATTTGACACAAAAATGTGCTATTTTCAAGGCTTCGAGCACTGTTTGAAAAGTTGCAACTGTCAAAGACCCGCACCTTTTCACTTCCTAAGCCTTTTTTCTTTTTATAAAAGAAACCAATTTACCACCATTGACATCGAACATATGTTCTTATATACTGTGTATAAGATATTTTTTAAAGTGGTGATGGTATGGTAAGGTATATTCTAAAAACTTCTATGAACGGTAACCGGGTAATAACAATCATGTACCAAAAAGGGAATGAAATTACTATCAGAAACATCAAGGTGCTGGAGATGACAGATGACACGGTTAAGGCCTTTTGTTATCTCAGAAATCAGTTGAGAATCTTCAAAATGGAAAACATCTTATCTGCGTCATTTATTAAGAAGAATAACTACGGAAAAGATAACCTTAAGATAGCAGCAGGAGGATAATTGGATTGGTCTACGTGCATTAAATACATGTACTTTTTTAAGGAGGTAGGTTATACCTCCTTTTGTTTCTAAAAAATAATTTACACACATAAACTTGAAAAACTTATAATGAATATATAAAATTTTAAATATATTTCAGTTAGGAACGTAAAAAATATATACAAATATCAAATTAATACGTACTAAATATTAATTAAGAAATAGGGAGGTATTTAGATGGCGGATATTATTGATTACAGGATTTATGGGGACGACATGCAAATGGTAGAAATTGAGTTGGACCCCGGTGAAGGAGTAAGGGCGGAAGCTGGAGCCATGATGTTTATGGAGAAGGGGATTGAAATGCAGACCTCTACCGAAGGTGGCCTGTTTAAGGGATTCAAGCGAATGATTACAGGGGAGAGCTTCTTTATCACCACCTTTTATAACAGTGGACATGGAAAAAGCCATGTTGCATTTGCAGCTCCTTACCCAGGCAAAATTATTCCTCTTGATTTAGGTCTGATTGGCGGAAGATTCCTATGCCAAAAGGATGCTTTTTTATGTGCAGCTAAAGGTATTGAGGTGGAGATAGCTTTTACTAAAAGAATTGGGGCGGGCTTCTTCGGCGGTGAAGGATTTATCCTGCAGAGGCTGGAGGGAAACGGAATGGCGTTCATCCATGCCGGAGGAACCATTATCAAGAAAGAACTTGCTCCCGGTGAAGTTCTACGTGTAGACACCGGATGCCTGGTAGCGTTTTCTCCAACGGTAGATTATGATATTCAGTTTATCGGAGGATTTAAAAATGCTCTATTTGGTGGTGAAGGATTATTCCTTGCCCGGCTAACCGGTCCTGGGACTGTCTACTTACAAAGTCTTCCTTTCTCCCGTTTGGCTGATCGTATCTTTGCAGCAGCACGATTTCATAATAAGGGTGAAGTAAAAGGAATAGGTGGTTTTGGAGGAGACCTATTAGGGGGATTGTTTGGAGGAGACTAATGAGCAGTTTAAGTTTACGGTTCACAGCAATTGTAGGGTCAGATTCGTATGTCTGCCCTTTCTTGTGTGCAAGTATAAATAAAATGGGCGAACATATAAGTTCGCCCTAATAGAGGGATGCACGTTATCTCTTTTGTTTTTAATTGGCAGCATCGGCTGCAGGAGGAGTAAAGGTTCTTTGGGCCAGTTCAGCATCTAGCATGTAAAGACCATGGCTGTCATCACCTATTCTCTCAAGCTTCTTAATGATGCTGCTAAACATGGACTCTTCTTCTACCTGTTCATCAATAAACCACTTCAAAAGACTGATGGTGGCATGTTCTTTTTCTTCGGTTGCAATGTCTGTTAAAGTATAGATTCTTTTTGTAACACCTTTTTCATGAGCATAAGCCTGTTTAAATGCATCTAGGACGGAGTTGTATTCATTATTAGGTTCATTCAATCCATAAATAAGTACTCTTGCCTCCATCTGATTCAAGAAATTATAAAACTTTGATGCGTGGAATCTTTCTTCTTCTGCCTGAACCTTAAAAAAGTTGGCAAATCCGGGTAAATCTTCTGAATCACAATATGCAGCCATTGCCATATATAAATGTGCTGAATCCAATTCAAACTTGATTTGCTTATTAATTTCCTGTATTAATCTTTCACTTAACATATATTTATGCCTCCTTCATAAGTATGCTTGCATAAGCTGGCAGTGTTATTTCGTAATATATATTACCACATGTTGAACATATTCAAACATAAAATATCAAGTTTCTACCTTTGCCTGTTTTTTATTTTTTATTATTTATATTTTTACATATCGTTAATACTTGTTAACAAGCTTTTAATATTTAATTAACATACAAATAGTACTATATGATTTGTTGAAAATATGTTGTTTTTTTAGATAATTTGAAAGATTTTTTATTTAATCTATAACGCTAAATATGTTAGTTGATTATGATGACAAGCAGTGTTATGTACAGAGCGAAAGATGACGGTGATAGCATGGAAAATGATATCCGGCAAGGTTTAAACCTCTTGGAAGAATATGCAGAAATCATTTCTACAGCCTCAGCATATTTAAAAGAAGAATTTGAAAACAGTCCTCTTATATATGGGGGAGCAGAACGGTATATTCTTTTGGGGCTTGGTCAAATCTTTAAAGTTTGTAAATTAGTTATTGGTAAGTATTATTCTGAAAAATCCTATGAAGTAAGTAAGTATATTAAAATTTTAGAAAAACATAAAATACTTCCGCCATGGCTGGCAATACGTTTAACAGATAAAGTTGAATGCATCTCTTTCTTTTCCCAAGAAGATTGCTTAAAAGATATTAATAAGGCGCAAGTGTATAATTGGCTGGACGAGATAGTAAGTGATTTCAAACATTTTAAGAAATATGTACTTGAGTATATTAATTAGGCAGTACATATACTTAGCCTAAATATATAAATACTATATAGAAACGGTGAGGTGAAAGCAAAAAATTCTTTTTTGAAATCATCAACTTTAAAACACAATCTTAATTTGACATCATCATGGAAAGGGGAGTTCTATTTTGAAAAAGAATTTAAAAAAAAGTATAAGCATGGTGCTTGTACTGGCCATGATTTTAACCAATTTGATTTCTTTTGTAACACCTGGTACTGCAAGGGCAGTATACGCTGCTGATTTATTCTTTTCCGAATATATAGAAGGCAGTAGTAATAACAAAGCGTTAGAGATTTATAATGGCACAGAAAATACGGTAAATTTATCCGAATATACCGTTGAACTGTACAGCAATGGGTCAACAAGTGCTGGCAAAACACTTACCCTTTCAGGTAACTTAGAAAGCGGAAAGGTATATGTCATTGCACATGCTTCGTCAGATCAGGCAATATTAAATAAAGCCAATATAACACATGACGTTACTTTTTTTAACGGGGATGATGCATTAGTATTAAAGCACAATGGCAATATAATAGATGTCATTGGAAAAATAGGAGAAGATCCGGGAACTGCATGGGGAAGTGGAGACTTTACAACTGCAGAGCATACTTTGGTTCGAAAAAGCAGCATTACCGGAGGAGATACAAATCCTTCAGACAGTTTCAACCCGTCAGTAGAGTGGATTAGTTATCCACAGGATACTTTTGACTATTTGGGCAGCCACACCATGGACGGTTTTGGCAGCGGACAAGAACCTGCCAACCAAGCGCCGCAGATAATCTATCCAAACCCGGTTACAAACGCCGATGCCAATTCTGATGTTACAGTAAGCTTCCGAATTAACGATGAAGATGAAACCGTAACAGCAAAAGTATATTCCAAAGCACAAAGTGCAGCAGAATATACGGTACAGGAAGCGGTTTATGGTGCTGATACAGGCCTCTATAGTGCGACGATTCATGTTGGACAAGAAGCTGTACAGTACTATATTTCGGCTGTCGATTCCAAAGGAAAAACTTCGGTTACTGCTGCATATACAATACAGTTAAATCAGCCGACAGATGTGATTACAATAGCAGAAGCAAGAACAAAAGCAGAAAATGAGACAGTAACCGTACAGGGGATAGTAACAGGAAAAGGCAGCAAGATATTTATCCAGGATGAGACGGCCGCAATTAACCTGTATAGACAAGCAGACAGTGTCAGTTATGCAGAAGGAGATACCATCAAGGTAACAGGGGTGATCGACGATTATAACGGTCTGTTGGAAATAACGAATTTCACCGTAGAAGTAGTGTCTGCAGGAGGACAAGTACCGGCACCGGTAGTATTGACCATCGACCAAATTGGGGAAGAATGGGAATCAAAAAAAATAAAACTGGAAAATGTCATCATTGGAGCTATTAATACAAATGGCAATACATTATTGACCGATGACAATGGAAAAACCATCAACATCTATAAGGTTCCGGCATTAAGCGGAATTTTGCAAGGGAACAGGGTGGATGTTACAGCTTTTGTGACCGAATATAAGGGTACTTACCAGCTTCATGTCAATAATACTTCTGATATTGTCAAATCAACCGTTGAAGATAAAAACGCAAAACTTCCTCTTATATACGGTTTTAAACCGGCAAATATGGCTTCCACGTTTAGTACCAGACCTGAAATATCCGTTGCCATTGAAAAGACCGTTTATGATATTGATACAAACGGCATAAAACTGTACGTAGATAATCAATTAGTAAATCATACTTTAACAGGAATGACGGTAAGCTATACTCCCGGTACAGATTTAAATTTTGGCGAACATGATGTTAGATTGGAAGTAACCGATGTCGGCGGAGGCACAAAAACAGCCGAGTGGTATTTTGTTGTATCCAACCGGAATGCAAGCTATAATTTCTATTACGGCATTCCCCATGCCCATACATCCTATTCTGACGGCAAAGGGACTCCGGCTGATGCTTTTGAATATGCAAGAAATAACGGATTGGACTTCCTGATTATTACGGATCATTCCAATTGGTTTGACGGGGTTCAGGGAGAAGGGAAGACACCTAATTATGAATACAATGCAAGTACCGATCAATATGAAGAAGTCCAAGATTCTGAATGGTATAAGACAAGAATACAGGCAGAACAGTTTAATGCGCAACATGGTGATTTCTTGGCGTTGAGAGGATTTGAGATGACTTTCAGCACTGTGGGACACAGTAATGTAATTAACAGCGATTCTTATGTAGAAGCCAAAAATCAGATGACCAGTTTATCAAAATTCTATGATTGGGTCAACAAGCAGGATAATGCGATTGCAGCTTTCAATCATCCAAACTGGCCTGATGATTCGTTTAACAATCTGGCTTATGTACCGGAATTGGATAGAAAAATGTCTTTGATTGAGGTGGGAAATGGAGCTCCGCCTTACAGCTATACCCGTTCGGAAGAACACTATTTTAAAGCTTTAGATAACGGATGGCATGTAGGGGCTATAAATGCCCAGGACAACCACAGCTGGAATTGGGGAGACCCTGACAATCTGACGGTTGTAATTGCAGAAGATCTTACTAAAGAAAGCTTTTTAGAAGCTTTAAGAAACAGACGGGTATATTCCACAGAAACCAGAACGCTTGAATTGACGGTAAAGGCAAACGGACATTGGATGGGGAGCGTTATCGATACCCAGCCGGGTGAAACGTTAAATTTTGAAATTGTGGCCAGGGACAGCCAGGTTCCAATAGAAAAGCTTCAGCTCATCAGCAATGGAGGAACGATTATACAGGAACAAACTTTTGATGGTGTCAACGAGGCTCAGTGGAATCCTCAAATAACAGCAGGGACAGGTGCCCAGTGGTATGTGGTAAAAGTTATCCATACAAACGGAAAATGGGGGACTGCATCGCCAATTTTCACGCCGGCAGCAGAAAATGATGTTAAAATAAATAATTTGGTAGTTGATCCAAACCCGACTCTTGAAGGTACTAACACAACATTACAGGCCACAGTAACCAATATGGGAATAAGAGATGTACAAAATATAGAAGTAAAATTCTATAAAGATAGCATCAGTGAAGACAATTTTATAGGCTCGGATACACTGCAATTTTTGGGTGCCGGTGAATCGGGAGTTTTAGAGACTGAATGGATAGCGACTGCATCGAGTTCGGTAAAAATAATTGCAAAGTTGACGGATATACCGAGAGTAACAACGGTTACAGAAATCGAGCGGCAAGTTAACATTGTTCCTTCTATCCGAAAGACTGTCTTGCTTGATAAAGCTCATGAAAATGCCGATGTTCCAGGAACAATGGTAAATTTCATGGAACTGTTGAGAAGATATGGTTACAATGTAATTCTAAACGAAAGCCCAATCACGGTGCAAACCCTTGCCAATGTAGATGTATTGGTTATCAATACACCGAGCGGAAGCAGCAAAGATTTTACTGCGGACGAAGAAGAGGCGATAGGGCAATGGGTGCGCAGTGGTGGTTCTGTCATGATTGCATCCAAGTCAAACTATGGCAATGATAGTACATTAATGAACAGTTTGATGGAAGCCATAGGTACAAATATAAGGTTTAATAATGACAATGTATATGAACCGGAAGATTCCGACAAGTACAGCGGCGGCATGGTATGGTCGGTGTATAGCTACAATCTTCCCGAGACCGAAAGCAAACTGAATGAAAACATGGAAGCCATCAGGATTTTTAGCGGATGCTCGTTGGTTAACGCACAAAATGGCCCGCTGGTAAATAATGCGGAAACCGGACTGGAGATATTGCTAGGTGGCAATGACACATCTTACAATGCAAATCCTGGTGCAAATGCATATGTATATAATGAAAAAGGGCAACTAAACGGAGAAAGCATACCTATTATTGCTAAAGAAAATGTTGGACAAGGCAAGATTGTTGCAGCAGGCAGACATTTTTATTCCGATTTTGAAATTGTAAATGACGTAAGCAATACGGCGTTAACTTTAAAACTTATAGATTGGCTGGCGGGATACAATAGAATAAGGACGATAGAAGATGTAAGAAAAAATGCCAAAGAGGGCGAAATCGTAACGGTCAAAGGGACTGTGACAGTACCTGATGAAACTTTCTATGATGTCATCTATATCCAGGATGAGACGTCGGGAGTTAGCTTATATGGAAACTATCAGGATAAAAAAGATTTGCCTATTGGTACAGAAATTATTGCAACCGGTGTTGTTCAATATTTTGAAGGTGAAATGGAAATAGCCTATGATAGTTTTGGTTATCAAATGCTGTATGTAGGACCTGTACAGGCAAAACAGCCGTTGACATTATCCACGCATGAGTCAAAGCTTCCTCAGTACACCGGAATGCTAGTAAAAACAGCAGGCAGGATTACCGAGCACAATGAACAGGGCAGCTATTTCAAAGTGGATGATGGCAGCGGAGAAGCATATATCCACGTGGACGGGTACACCGGAGTCGACATGAGCCGTTTTAAAGAAGGCGATCAGGTAGAAGTAATTGGTATAGCTTCGGTGGGTGCTGCGGGACCAAGAATAAGAGTCAGATTTAGGGAAGATATACGCTCTGTAAGCCAGGATAACAAACATATTACTATTGTGCATACCAATGACATACACGGTAGGGTAAAACCAGGAACTTATGATGGTATGGGCCTTGCAAAGGTAGCTGCAAAAATCAAGGAATTGGAAGCTCAAAATCCCGGACGTGTATTAGTACTTGATGCGGGAGATACTTTCCACGGACAGCCAATTGTAACGCTTTCCAAAGGGAAAAGCATGGTGGATATCATGAATCTGATGGGATATGACGCGATGGTGCCGGGAAATCATGATTTCAACTACGGAAAAGAAAGACTCAAAGAATTAGAGGGAATGGCGGACTTCCCAATTTTAGCTGCAAACATTGCAAACCAAGATGAGACACCATTTCTTGCTCCTTATATCATTAAAGACATAGATGGTATAAAAGTAGCAATCTTTGGTCTTGCAACCCCTGAAACAACCTATAAAACACATCCTAAAAATGTTGAGGGGCTAACCTTCAAAGACCCTGTGACAGTTGCGCAGGAAATGGTGAATGAATTGAAGGATAAATCCGATGTAATTATCGCATTAACTCATCTTGGGCTGGATGAGAGCAGCGAAGTGACAAGTGAGGATATTGCAAACGCAGTTGCAGGTATTGACTTAATTGTAGATGGACATAGCCATACTGAACTTACCCAAGGTAAATTGGTCAATGGTACATTGATTGTACAGGCGGGAGAATACGATAAGAATATCGGCTTGGTGGACATGACGGTTAGCGCTGACGGAAGTGTGAATTCTACTGCTCAGCTGATCACAAAAGCAGACGCTGAAACTATTACGGAAGATACAGAATTAAATAACCTAATTGCTCAAATTGAAGAAGAAAATGAGCAGATTACTTCAGTTGTTGTCGGAAATACTGAGGTTACTTTGGATGGAGAAAGAAATCACGTAAGAACAAATGAAACCAATCTTGGGAATCTAATAGCAGATGCCATGAGAGATGTGGCAGAGGCTGATGTTGCATTGACTAATGGAGGGGGAATAAGAGCTTCCATTAGTGTGGGAGATATTACAAAAGGGAAACTGATAGAAGTACTTCCGTTTGGAAACTATGTAGTATTAAAAGAAGTAAAAGGTTCAGATATACTGGCAGCATTGGAACACGGATTATCTGTATATCCTGCTGCAAATGGAGGTTTTCCGCATATCTCAGGAATGAGAGTAGTGTTTGACCCGTTAAGAGCACCTGGAAGCAGGGTAGTAGAAGTGACTATAGGACAAGAACCTTTAGATATCAATAAAACATATAGGCTTGCCACCAATGATTTCTTGGCAGCAGGCGGCGACAATTACACAATGTTTGCCGATGATGCAATTATAGGAGAATTTCCTGCATTGGATGAAGTTGTAGCCGAGTATATCAAAAATAACGGAACGGCAAATGCCAAGAAAGACGGAAGAATAACAAGAGCACCGTTGCAAACCAAGATAGCTGTATTTTCGGATCCTCATTACTTTGCGCCTGAACTGGGGACAAATGGTGCAGCTTTTGAAGAGTACATTGCCCAAGACAGGAAATTGATTGCCCAAAGCAGTGCAATTACACGTGCAGCAGTCGATAAGATTAAAGAAAGCGATGTGGAATTTGTACTTGTCCCCGGAGACCTTACCAAAGATGGAGAAAAATTGTCTCATGAGCAGTTTGCATCACTGTTGGCAGAACTGGAGGCAGCCGGAAAGAAAGTATATATTATTAACGGGAACCACGATATAAACAACCCCCATGCATACAGCTATAATGGTACTAACACCATTAGGGTACTGAATGTAAATCCTGAAGAATTTAAAACAGTATATAAAGATTTTGGCTATGAAGAAGCAATTGCAAAAGATCCAAATTCGTTATCCTATGTAGCAGAACCAGTTCCAGGACTATGGATTATTGCAATGGATTCCTGTGACTATAAGGCAAATGAAACAATTGGGAAACCGGTTACAAATGGAGGATTCCCAGACCAAAGGCTGGATTGGATTAGACAACAGCTAAAAGAAGCAGAAGCACGGGGCAAAACAGTAATAGGCATGATGCATCACGGAGTTGTGGAACATTTTAATGGACAGAAAGACTTATTTGGAGAATATATAGTAGATAACTGGGAAAGTGTTTCGGAAGAATTAGCGAATATGGGAATGAAGGCAGTTTTTACAGGACATTTCCATGCACAAGATATTGTTAAAAAAGAAACAGCTAATGGGAAATATATATATGACATTGAAACAGGATCTCTGGTAACTTCACCCATTCCTTATAGAATTGTTGAAATGAAGGACAACAAGCTGATAGTAACTACCAAGAAAATTATGGATATTGATTATGATACTGAAGGGAAAGGTTTCCAAGAATATGCAAGAAATTTCCTTATGCAAGGCTTAAATGGCTTGGTACCTAAAATGCTGGTTGGAATGTTAATGCAGCAAGGAATGACTCAACAGCAAGCGGAGCAGAAAGTGGCAGAACTAGGTACAGTGAAAGATCTGATTGTAAATGCTATGGTTGCACACTACCAAGGAGATGAAAGTGCTGATGACCAAATAAAAGCATTTATCAGTAGTATGCTTGAATCAACCGACCCACTGTATCAAATGTTGGGAAGTTCACTAGACAATCTTTATAACGACCCAATACCGGGAGACAATCATATCATAATTGATATGGCAACCGGCAATGCGGTGGATAATAATAGCTATATTGAAGATGAAATTTCTTTAAAATTGCTTGGACGTTACACCAGTGGTAATGGCCAAACAGGATCAGAAATTGTAAAATACGATTACCGTACACAAAAAGCATTTATTGTAAATGGAGCAGCAAGAGCAGTCGATATTGTTAAATTAACAAGCTTGCTTAATAACTACGGTTCAACAGTGGATATACCAAGAGAAAGTCGTATCCAGTTAGATATCATTACCGATTTTACTAATGGAAACTTTAATATTGGAGATATTACAAGTGTTGCTATTCATCCGGACGGAAGTTATTTTGCCGTAACAGTGCCTGAACAAGACAAAACAAAAGCAGGCAGGGTGGCATTCTTCAGCATAGAAGGCGAGTATATCGGCTATGTAACGGTAGGATTCCTGCCCGATCATCTAATCTTTACTCCTGATGGCAAAATGCTGCTGGTTGCAAATGAAGGCGAACCTATAGACAACTATGAAGCTGATCCCGAAGGAAGCGTATCCATTATTGATGTAGCGAAAGGTATTTATAGTGTAACGCAGGATGATGTTATAACAGTAGGTTTTGAAAATGTTACTATGGATAGTGATGTAATTATCAAAGCCGGTACACAGCCTAAATATGACCTTGAACCTGAATATATTGTTGTAGACAGAGACAGCAAAACTGCTTATGTTGCACTGCAGGAAAATAATGCAATTGCAAAACTTGACCTTGGCAGCAAGCAATTTACACATGTACATGGGCTGGGATTTAAGGACTTCTCAATAAGCGGACTAGATGCATCAGATAAGGATGGAGGAATAAACATCAAACCGTGGCCCGTATTAGGGATGTATATGCCCGATGGAATAGAAATATTCGAAAAAGATGGGAAAACATATATTCTCACTCCGAATGAAGGTGATGGGAGAGAATACGGCAGATACACAAATGAGACTAAGGTAAGCAAACTTTCTTCAAAATTGGCGTTAAAAGCTGAATATTTTGACGGATATACACAAGAACAATTGGACAATATGCTGTCGGATATAGTAAAAGAGTCTCAAATGGGTAATCTGAAGGTTTCAAGTGAAATGGGAGTAAATTCCGATGGCAAGTATGAAGCCTTGTATACATTTGGGGCAAGATCTTTTTCAATATGGGATGCCAGCGATTTTAGCCTTGTTTATGACAGTGGAAATGAGTTTGAAAAAGTCATTGCACAAAGGCTTCCACAATACTTTAACACAACCAATGATGAAAATGTTTTTGATGATAGAAGTGATAATAAAGGGCCAGAACCCGAAGATGTGAGAGTTGGGAAAATTGGGAACAAATATTATGCTTTTGTCGGCTTGGAACGTGTCGGAGGGATTATGGTATATGATATCACTAATCCAAGCCAAGCAAAATTTGTAACTTATTATACAAGCAGAGATTTTTCAAATGACGATCAAGTTGCAGGCGACAGTGGACCAGAAGGACTCATGTTTATTCCGGGAGACAAGAGTCCCAATGGAAGACCGCTTTTACTTGCAGCCCATGAAATAACTGGAACACTTGCAGTATATGAAATCTGTGGTTCTAATAACGATGAAAGCGGTGACAGTTCCGGCCAAAATACAGAAACTACTACCGAAACAAAAACGGCTGAAAAAATAATTCAAGATATCAGCAAAGAGCTTGAAAAATTAGCCGGAAAAGTTGACAGTGCAAGGAATTTGGAAGTTGAGAATATGATTAGAAAAGCCATAAAAGAAGCTGGTACCGTAGTTTTAGACAATACCCAAGTAAAAGTACAAGGGCAGAAAGCGGAGATAGAAGTAAAAGAAAATGTATTAAAAGGAGCAATAGAAAACGTAGTTGCAGTATGGAAGGAATTAGAGCAAAAGACAAAAGAAATAGGTATTGAAGTAAAGGTTGAAAAAATAGTAAATATTGAAATTGAAAATATTGAAGGGTTGAAAGAAATAGCAGCAAAACTTCCAGCTAACCTATTAACGCTGGCAAAATCAAATGGCATTGACAGGATAGCAGTGAACACAGGGCTTGCAACGGTTGCCATTACACCCGATGCCTTTAAAGATGACAGCAATAAAGCTGTACAATATGTAGAATTGTCTGTTGTTAATGTGGATAAAACCACATTACCAGAAAATGTTTTGGATAAAATTTCTAACAAACCGGTATATGATTTTAACGCCTTTGTGGATGGAAATAAGGTAAGCAGCTTTAATGGTAAAAAGGCGGTAAGGATTACTATTGACTATAGTCTTATAAAAGGAGAAGTACCGGATAAAATTGTTGTATATCATATCGATGATAATGGACAATTTAAAGCTATGAAAAATTGTAAATACAATGTGACTACAGGTAAAGTGACTTTTACTACCAATCACTTTAGCAAATATGCCGCAATGCAGTCTAATGTTACTTTTGAAGACATTGCATCTGTGACATGGGCAAAAGACTATATTGAAGCGCTGGCTGGAAGGGAAATAATCAGCGGTACGGGAAATAATAAGTTTGAACCTGAAGCAAAAGTAACAAGAGAACAGTTTATTAAAATGCTTGTAGAAGCCTTTGGGTTTGTAGATGATACTGCAACAGCAACTTTTGACGATGTAACTCCAAATGCATGGTACTACAAATATGTTGCATCTGCCTACAAAGCTGGTATTGTAGATGGTATAGGAGGTAATAAGTTTGGTGTGGGAAGCAGCATTACCAGACAGGACATGGCAACAATGGCATACAGGGCTTTAAAGGCTGCAGGAGCTAAAATTAATACTATCAATAGAGAATTAACATTTGCCGATAAATCGCAGATCAGCAGTTATGCAACGGAAGCAATAGCGGTAATGCAAAAAGAGAATATTATAAGCGGAGTAGGAGACAACAGGTTTGCCCCAAAGGAAAATTCAACCAGGGCACAAGCAGCAAAAATATTATTTGGTTTATATAAACTCATAGATTAGTAATATAAAAAGGCTTCATATGTATAACCAATAATTAAATAGCATATGATGCTATATTGAATTCGGCATTCATGAATTCTTTTAGTAGGGGAGATGGATGTCGAATTTATTTATAATTTTGATATTAACTGTCACGCCGGTCAAACTCGGCACAGTTTACCTATTAACCTCTTAAAAAAATTAATAGGACAATCCACCATTCTAATATGATGTACTAAACAAACTTTCAGGAGGTTAAAGTGTGAGTAATGATTTAAAAAATACGTTTAAAATAGCGAGCGTATACACCGGGACAATTTTGGGAGCTGGGTTTGCTTCGGGACAGGAGATAAAACAATTCTTTATTGTATATGGGTATCAAAGTATATATGGGATCATACTATCGGGAATATTATTTGCTCTTATTGGCGCAGTTGTCCTGAATAAGATATATTCAAATAAAATCCGCAGCTACGACCAATATGTCATCCCTTTGATTGGAAAGGGGTTAGGACATTTCGTTGAATTGGTAGTATCTTTGTTTATGCTGTCCGGTTTTTGTGTAATGGTAGCCGGTAGTGGTGCGATATTTGATGAAGGATTTGGTATAAGCAGGGAAATAGGAATTATAGTGATGGTCGGCTTATGCATAATTGTTTTCCTTAATGATATTAAAGGAGTGGTAGCGGTAAACGAGATATTAACACCGGTAATGATAATAGGAATAGCATTTCTGGGAAGCTATATATTGATATTCAAGGATACAGGTGTGATGTCGTTTATATATGTTGTCCAAAAGGTAACTCATAACTGGTTTTCATCTGCATTGATATATGTCAGTTATAATACGCTTACAATTGTTGTAATTCTAACGGCGTTATGTCCTTTGCTTACCAAAAGAAAAGTAGCTATAATGGGTGGAATACTTGGAGGAATTTCATTAGGGGTAATGGCTTTTATATTATGGGCAGTAATGCAAATGTTTTACTCAGAAATATTACCTTACGAAATTCCATTCTTACATATAGCAATGAAAAAAGGCAGGATAATAGAATTAATCTATACATTTATTTTATTTAGTGCCATGTTTACTACAGCAGTGTCAAATGGCTACGGTTTTATGAATAGAGTAATCCAATGGACCGGAATAAACAAAACACTTTGCGTTTTTACTTTTTGTATATTATCTATTCCTTTTGCACATATGGGTTTTTCAAATCTGGTAAAAGGGTTATATTCATTTTTTGGATATCTAGGATTGTTTATGGCTGTTGTTACGTTATTTGACGGTATAAAAATATTGATTTCCAGGCATTAAAAGTAAAGCCTGGTACCTTTGGTGCAACTCATGATGCAGATCGATATATACCCGGGCGCATTTAATATTCTTGAAGAATATTATGGAAAGAACGTTGCGGAAAGGCTTAGAGCCTAGAATAATATTCTTCAAAAATAAAATATACGCCCGATGTACCCGGTAGCATATCCAACTTGAATGGCAAATATATATTTAATATAGCACAAAAAAATATCTTGCTAATCTTACCTGTTTTGCCGGCAAACAAAATATTAATAACTGGCTAAAGAAAGGAGTAGAAAAGCACTTTTTAAATATAAGGCAATAAGAGGAAAGATATAGTAAGGTAATGAATGGAGAGATACAATTGAAGAAAATCTATGTACTTGACACCAATGTATTACTTCAATCACCACAAGCACTCCTATCCTTTGGCGATAACATTGTTGTTTTGCCGGAAGTGGTTTTAGAGGAACTGGATAAGTTTAAAAAAGAACCTGGGGAATTGGGTGCGAATGCAAGGTATGTGGCACGTTATCTTGATAAACTGAGAGAAAAAGGGAGGTTAAACGAGGGGGTACCCCTGGATAATGGCGGAACATTAAGGGTAGAAATGAACCATTATAATGTAAAGCTCCCAAAAAGCTGGGATAAATATTCATGTGATAATAGGATACTCCAGGTCTGTAAGGGATTAAAAGAAGATGGTTATTCCGTATTTTTAATTACAAAGGATATTTTTGAAAGGATAAAAGGAGATATCGTTGATGTAATAGCACAGGATTTCTTCAGTGAACAGGTCCCCAAATATGAAGAACAGTATACGGGAAGAATTGAAGTATATGCCCATCCAGATAAAATCAATGAATTTTATAGCAATCATAAACCGATAAAACTTGAAGATGTTGCAGTCTATCAAGAGAATGATATACCTGTAATACCCGAATTGGAGATTAACCAATTCCTGATAATCCATTCGTTTAATAATTCTAAACAAACGGCTCTAGGGAGATTTAACGGTAAAGAAATTGTACCTTTAAATTATTTAAATATTAATCCTTTTGGAGTTACCCCGAGAAATGCCGGGCAGAAATTCATGCAGGAAGCACTCTTTGCCGATACAGATTCAGTCCCTCTGGTAATAGTTAAGGGACCGGCAGGAACAGCAAAAACCTTTTATGCCCTGGCTGTAGGATTACATAAAATTCTTGAAGAAAGGACTAAAATGTATAGAAAGATCCTGATTCTCCGCCCAAATGTCATGATGGATGAAGAACTTGGATTTTTACCTGGAACAGAGGAAGAAAAGATTGCACCCTTTATGCGCCCAATTCGGGATAATCTGGAGATATTAATTGATAATGACGATGAACGCAGGTATTATAACGAAAAGGAACTAAAGGACAAAGTAGATGAATTATTTGACAGAAAAATTATCACCAGTGAGGCAATTGCTTACCTTAGAGGGAGGTCAATCAACCGTCACTGGGTAATCATAGATGAAGCTCAAAACCTAACGCCCAAACAGGTAAAAGGTATTATCACCAGGGCGGGAATGGGAACAAAAATTATACTTTTAGGTGATCCCCATCAAATAGACCATCCATTTTTGGATGAGCGTACCAACGGGTTATGCTACGCAGCAGAAAAAATGAAAGGAAGCAAGCTGTGCTGCCAGATCACATTGACGGAAAATGAATGTGAAAGATCACCGCTGGCTTATGAGGCGGCGACAAGGATGTAAATAAACCATAACCAAGGGTTGCAGCAGGTTTGGCCGGGATGCGGAATCTTTATCCGAAACCATTGAAAAAGTGCCCCTGATTCTAGAGGCACTTTTTCAGTGGTCTTAATCTTTAGTCTCTACTTCTGACTTCTCGTAATTAAAATACTTAATAACTCCCTGTACAATTAATTCAGCAATTTCATGCTGGTGACTTTCTTTTTGCAGTAATGTTCTATCAGTAGTATTTGAGATAAAACCTGCCTCAACAATTACACCCGGGGGAGAAGTTTCACGTAGGACCACATAATCACCTTTAGCAGCAAGATGTTTGGCCTTTGCACCTATATTTTCATAAGCTGAAAGGGTATTTAAAGATTGTTGTATACACTCCGCAAGATATTTGCTTTTTTCACTGGAACCATGGTAAAATACCATTGGGCCCAGTGTACTTGAACTGTTTCTTATGCAGTTGGCGTGAATACTGATAAAAACATCAGCCTGACTTTTATTTACTATATTTACTCTCGCATTAAGGTCTTCACGGTGGCGGCTGCCGTTCTTTTTATGGTCATCTAGTGAATCATCGATTTCTCTGGTCATAATCACCGATGCCCCTTTTGTTGTTAAATGCTGTTTAAGTTTAAGTCCAATTGCAAGATTGATATCTTTTTCAAGTACTTTTCCTTCATAGTGCGTACCACTATCTACTCCACCGTGTCCAGGATCGACTACGATAATTTTCCCTGATAATTCTCCGGTATGAGGTATTTTTTTTATATTTGCCCGGATAACGGCAGCAGGCAGTAAAAATAAAATAACAGCAATAACTGCCACACATATTATTCCTTTCCAGGTAATATAAATAAGAATACATTTATGCATCTTACCTGCTCCTTTAAACTTATTACGCAATAAATGTATTCTTGAAATGAAAAAATATTCGTATTTGCTAAAAAAAGTTTGAGATTAAGTAGGTCCTTCGGCACACTCACCGCAGTGGCCCATGCATGGCTTTGTTTGGTTGACCATAATAGTAAAAAAGCAAATCTGTTTTAATAAAAACATGAGAGATAATTAGATATATAAAGAAAAGAAGAGATATAATAATGTAAATTATAGTTATGGAGTAAATTAAACTTTGAATAATAGCATAAAATATATTAAGATATACAAGTGTCGCGGTGAGAGTCGCTAAGTAGCGGGGTTTAGCGCAGTTTGGTAGCGCACATGGTTTGGGACCATGGGGCCGGGGGTTCAAGTCCCTCAACCCCGACCATTAATTGGCATATCAAAATGTTTGACTAAAGTTTTGAGATGTGCTATTATATTTCTCGCAGTATAAGCAGCATAATTTTATGGGCGCATAGCTCAGCTGGGAGAGCACCTGCCTTACAAGCAGGGGGTCATAGGTTCGAGCCCTATTGTGCCCACCATAAATTAGATTAGATATAAATAAATATGTGTGCTGGCGTAGCTCAATAGGCAGAGCAGCTGACTTGTAATCAGCAGGTTGATGGTTCGATTCCGTTCGCCAGCTCCATCTATCTGGAGGGGTTCCCGAGTGGCCAAAGGGGGCAGACTGTAAATCTGTTGCTTCACAGCTTCGATGGTTCGAATCCATCCCCCTCCACCACAAAAACTGTAGCTAATATAGCTACAGTTTTTTTAATATTGCAGCATTTTGTATTATATTAACAGGAAAAGAGGAGTAGAATGAGTAAGTTTAATGCGATCGCTCTTGCAGTAACAGTAGGCATATTTTTAGCAGTTCAACCACCCGTTAATGCCGGTCTGGGGAAAGTAGTGTCACCAAGAGTTGCTGCGTTACATAGCTTCCTGACCGGAACAGTGGTATTATTTTTAATTAACATATTCTATAGAAATTTAGGTGCTTATGCAAGTATAATAAAAGTACATCCTATTTACTGGATAGGAGGACTTTTAGGGGTTGTAATAGTATTATTTACTATTCAAGTGATTCCGGTTTTGGGCACGGGTACAACGCTATCCATTTTTGTTGCAGTCCAACTAATAATTGGTGTGTTAATAGATCATTTTGGAATGTTTGGAGTACCTCGTTCACCCATTGGAATACTAAAAATACTAGGGATTGTTTTTATGTTAATTGGTGTCAGGCTGGTAATAAAATAATTTATTTAAAAGGGTATTTTTCTGTTGAATCTTTTATTTATTAGAGGTAATATTATATAGAAATGTGAGGTTGCAGATAACGAATTTTGCTTTAAGCACGTTATCTTTAAAAGTAGGAGATGATTAAAAATGAATGTCAAAAAATACATTATACTTGTTTTAAGTATAGTTAGTGTTTTTGTTGCAGTTACAGGGGGAATTATTGCAGCAAATCTTGCATTCCAATCTCAAACTTCTGAGAATAATAAGGCTCAGCCTGATGTGCTGGATAAAACACAGCCTTTTCAACTAGGTAAAAAGATTAATGTTTTAATCATGGGCACTGATGGCAGTGAAGCGCGTTCGGATGTCATGATTGTAGCAAGTTTGGATTCTAAAAATAAAAAATTAAATATGCTTTCCATCCCTAGAGATACAAGGGTGAAGATAAACAATAAGTACCAGAAGATTAATGCTGCATTAACGTTAGGAAAAGAAGAATTAGCAATAAGAAAAGTTAAAGAAATCACTGGCATGCCTATACACTATTATGTAACAGTAAATTTTAAAGGATTTAGAAATATTATTGATATATTAGGTGGTGTTGATATTGATGTACCGGTGAATATGAACTATGATGACCCGGTTCAGGATTTACACATCCATCTGAAAAAAGGTATGCAGCATCTAGACGGTAAAAAGGCAGAGCAGTTTGTACGTTACAGACAGTATCCGGAAGGAGATATTGGCAGGATTAAGGCACAACAAGCATTTATAAAGGCACTGTTGGAACAAAAACTAAGATTGGAATATCTATCTAAAGCAAATGACATATTTAAAGCAATTAAGGAAAATGTTAAGACAAATATTACTGCTGCAGACGTTGCTAAAAATTTATCAATGATAAAAGCCCTTAATTCTAACAATATACAGATGTATCAACTTCCCGGTGAACCTAAAATGATAAACGGTGCATCCTATTTTGTTGCCGATGATCAAAAGACCATATCATTAATAGAAGAAAGTTTTGGGTACAAATTAAGTTTAAAATAAGGGATTGTAATATATTTACACTAAAAAAACTGGTTAGTTTATGTTATAATTAGTAAAAAGCGCTTAAGAACCCGACATAAGTGTCGGGTTTTGTTTTGTAGATTGTGAGGTGAGGTTATGGATCCAGTAACTCATGCATTAATAGGTATGGGGATATCTAAATTGGGGGGACAGCCAATGTCCATGGATAATCCTGCTTTTGTGGGAGCTGTATTGGGTTCTATGGCGCCTGATCTGGATATTGTTCTGCAGAAATGGGGAGATTATGTATATTTAAAAAATCATAGGGGAATATCCCACTCGGTTGTGAGCCTGGCAGCTTTTGCAGGAATCATAACCCTGTGCCTGATGCCCTTTTATAAGCAATTTGTTTTTTTAAATGTATGGTTATGGTCATTTTTAGGCTGTTTATCCCATAGTGGAATTGATATGCTTAATTCCTATGGAGTTCAATTTTTGTGGCCGCTTTATAAAAAGAAGCTGGCCTTTGGGCTTTTCATTATCTTTGACCCTATTGTTTTCTTGCTTCTTTTTCTGTACCTAATACTTGAGGGTACCCTTGCAAATGCTATGTCAGTTGGTTTGGTATCCTATATCGTTATTCGTGCATCTATGCTGTATGGTGTTAGACATAAAGTTAAACTTTATTTTGATGTAACCAAGAAAGATGTAAATATTATGCCTTCCATGTTAGGGTTATTTAAATGGCATTTTATTGTGCGAAGGTCTGAAAGGATTATCGTTGGTGAAAAAAATGTATTTAAAAGAAATGTTAAGATTTTAGAAGAATTAAAGATGTTGGAACAGCAGTTAATGAATAAAGTGATCAAGACTCCAATAGCGAAATTCTTTGCCGAATTTACTCCATGCTACCATATTGTATGGGATGATGGGAAAAAGGTATTTAAATTTATAGATGTACGTTATTATATAAGAAATACCTTTTTACACCATGCTACAGCAAAAGTAAATGATGATTTCGAAGTTATAGACCAAAAGTTTCACCCTTATTCAATGAAGAGGAATGTAGATATACCTATATGATAATTAAGAATTTTAAAAAGACTGTGAAAAGTAAATTAGCTTTTTATGGTCTTTTTTCTATGTAAATTAATATGCATAATGTTTACTGATAGATTGACGTGAGTTTATAGTCATAGATATAATAAATAAAAAAGTAAAGTATAAGTATTTGAGGTGATAACTTGGAGTGGATGGATTGGGATAGTTTGAAAAAACAATGTTATAATTGCCATAAATGTAGTTTGGCACAGAAGAGGAATAACGTAGTTTTTGGGGAAGGTAATCCCAAGGCGAAACTGATGTTTGTAGGAGAAGGTCCGGGGGCGGATGAAGATAGTACCGGCAGACCCTTTGTAGGAAGGGCAGGACAGCTGTTGACTAAAGCGATAGAAGCAATTGGGCTAAAAAGGGAAGATGTATATATTGCCAATGTTGTCAAATGCAGGCCGCCAGGGAATAGAGTGCCTGCTCCTGACGAGGCGGAAACCTGTATTCAATATTTACGGAATCAGGTACTGTTAATAAAGCCAAAGATTATCGTATGTCTTGGAGCAACCGCAATGAAATATATTATAGACTCTCAGGCTCAAATTAGCAAGGTACGAGGAGAATGGATAGAGAGGAAGGGTTACTGGCTCATGCCCACCTTTCACCCGGCCGCCTTACTTAGAGATGAGTCTAAAAAGATTCCCTTTTGGGAGGATTTCAAAAAAGTAAGGGAGAAGCTCGAATTATTGGATAGTGAATAGTAGATGTGGAGTAGTGGAAAGAATAGATTAAGAATTAAAAGTATTTCCGATGAGAATGGAGAGTTATAAATTGGATAAAAAAGATCAAATGAGCAAGCTATATGAAAATTACAAAGAGCAGTTTGAAGACAAGGAAATTGTTTTTGGGGACGGTAATGTTGATGCTCAGTTGTTATTAATAGGAGAAGCTCCAGGTAAGGATGAAGTCAGGCTATCTAAACCTTTTGTGGGGATGGCGGGAAAAAATCTCAGTGAGTTTTTAGAAGTGCTGGAGATGGATAGAGAATCTATTTATATAACCAATGCAATTAAATATAGGCTTTCAAAAATTAACCCAAAAACCGGAAGAACTGTTAACAGACCTGCAACACAGGAGGAAGTCAGGCAGAATAGAGAATATCTTTTAAAAGAGATAATAATTATCAATCCTACATATATCGTGACTTTAGGAAATGTTCCATTAAGGGCCGTAACAGATGATTATGATATCAGTATTGGAGAGGTCCATGGTGAATCGGAATTGATATCAATATCAAACACTGAATATTATCTTTTTCCCCTTTATCATCCAGCTAGTATTATTTATAATAGGGGGCTAAAGGATATATATGTTCAAGATATAAAAAAGTTAAAGGATATATTGCGACAAAAAAGCAAAAAATTTTAGAAAATACCCCCAAAAAGCTTTTGTATTATTCGAATATATATAATGCAAAACAAAAAGATAAAAAACAGGGGGTATTTAGTAATGAAGAAGCTATTAAGTGTTTTAATTGTAACTGCGATGATTTCTGCAAATGCATCTATTGCAATGGCAAAGGGAAATGAAAAGAGCAATAGCACTAAAATAGCACTAACGGACGTGGTAAGGTGCAAATAGAACAAACTCTGGAAACTGGTACAGCAACTGAAGAAAATATTAATGAAGGTCAAGAAATAAAAGTTCAAAACCGAGAAGAGATAAAAACCAAAATTATAGAATTGAAAAGCCGGATAAAAGATCTGAAAGATCAAATTGAAGCAGTAAAAGAGCAGTTTAAAGCAGTAAGAAACAATAAAGAAGCTAGAAAAGAAATTCTTGCTGAAATTGCTAAAATGAAAAAGGAAGCCAACGACACTACGATAGGTGTGTTCGTAAGAGGTAAAGATGTGAAATTTGATGTTCCGCCTGTTATAAAGGGCGGCAGAACTCTTATCCCTGTAAGAGCTGTTGTAAATGCTCTGGGGGCAAAGGTTGAATGGGATGAAGCAACCAGAACTGTTACCATTATAAAAGAAGTTGCTAACACTGAGACAAATAATACTGCCCAGGTGGTAATTAAATTGCAAATTGATAGTGCTATCGCTACAGTGGATGGAAAAGAAGTTCAATTGGATTGTGCTGCAGAAATCAATGACAGCAGGACTATTGTTCCTCTAAGATTTATAGCTGAAACCTTTGGTTTAAAAGTGGATTGGGATGAAGAAAGCAGTACAGTAATTGTTGAAGATGAAGCTGAGGAAGATGGGCAACCCACTTCCGACTCTGACATTGCTTCCACAGAAGAAGGTCCCCAAGCGGATGGAACTACAACAACTGGAGAAATTACTCAAACTGAAGGTACTGCTCCAGTAGAGGGAGCCATTCAGGTAGATGGAACTACATCTGATTCCACAACTACAGACAGTGAAATAGAACAGGACGCTGGAACAACAGAGGATACTGTAAATAGTACTTCTAATGATGGAGCTCAAACTGAACAAACAGGTGCCAACTAAATCTGGTAATTTACATAATATCAATAAAGATTATGTAAAATAAATAGATATCAAAAGAATTAAAATTTTGAGGCTGCTGATATACATATTTTGTCAGCAGTCTTTACTTTTTTAGATTGTGAGGATTTTTTCTATCCAAATTCCATTTTAAAAGGGTTATGAATTAGATAGCTGCGTGCTTCTAAAATTGAATATAAGTAGAAGCATTTTTTCAGCAGTTTCGGGCGTGCCCGGCGGAGCCGTAATTCGCTAACTGGTGCAAGTCCAGTCCAAGTAACCACCAAGGAGCTTGGGTCAAAGACCAGCGTCAACAGAGATGTGGACGTTGAAGCGTCTTGGAAAGCTTTGATAGAAGCCGACAAAGTTTCAGACCGTTATAATCAATATTAAACAAAAGAGATGTATAAAGCAGCGTAAGTGAAAAAAGAATAGCATAGAGTAAATAAATTTACATAATGTTAATCTATCGCATTTAATAGGATTAAGTTTCATTTGAATAAAATAGTAGTTATGTGTTATATTATTAAAGCTGTTGCAAAACAGCAATAACAACAAAAAATATATTAAAAAATATATTGACATGAATAAAAGATTATGTTAATATATGAAAGTCGCACCAAGGAAAGCGGTTAAAAATACCAATAAAAAAGGTGTTGACAGATTAAAAAGATTATGTTAGTATAGCATTTGTCGCTTCGGTAAGAAGTGATAAAAAATATCAGAAAAAAGTTGTTGACAAACAAACTTTGATTTGGTATAATGAGTTTCGCCGCTTGAGAGAGCGGTAAAGGAATTGGTCTTTGAAAAGTAAACAGCGTAAGAGGTTCTCGTTGATTATAGTTCACAGTTCACGGTTCACAGTTCACAGAAGTGAGCGGTGAGAGTGAAAGTGTGAACAAAAAATGAGTAAACCTAGCGTACTTAATAAAGTAAGTTAGTAATAGTTTATGAGCTAAATTGAACGATTAATATATAACGGGGAACAGATTGGGTTGACAGAAGAGGTTCAGTGAACAGTGAACCGTGACCTGTGAACCGTGAACATATATTGAGAGTTTGATCCTGGCTCAGGACGAACGCTGGCGGCGTGCCTAACACATGCAAGTCGAGCGGAGGTATTGAAGGGAAACCTAAGATACCTTAGCGGCGGACGGGTGAGTAACGCGTGAGGAACCTGCCTTATACAGGGGGATAACACATCGAAAGATGTGCTAATACCGCATAAAGTCATCAGGACGCATGTCGTGATGACCAAAGGAGCAATCCGGTATAAGATGGCCTCGCGTCTGATTAGCTAGTTGGCAGGGTAACGGCCTACCAAGGCGATGATCAGTAGCCGACCTGAGAGGGTGACCGGCCACATTGGGACTGAGACACGGCCCAGACTCCTACGGGAGGCAGCAGTGGGGAATGTTGCGCAATGGGGGAAACCCTGACGCAGCAACGCCGCGGGGAGGAAGAAGGTCTTCGGATCGTAAACTCTTGTCTTTAGGGACGAAAGATGACGGTACCTAAGGAGGAAGCCACGGCTAACTACGTGCCAGCAGCCGCGGTAATACGTAGGTGGCGAGCGTTGTCCGGAATTACTGGGTGTAAAGGGCGTGTAGGCGGGTAAGCAAGTCAGATGTGAAATACCGGGGCTCAACCCCGGGGCTGCATTTGAACCTGCATATCTTGAGTGCAGGAGAGGGAAGCGGAATTCCTAGTGTAGCGGTGAAATGCGTAGATATTAGGAGGAACACCAGTGGCGAACGCGTCTTGCTGGACTGTAACTGACGCTGAGGCGCGAAAGCGTGGGGAGCGAACAGGATTAGATACCCTGGTAGTCCACGCCGTAAACGATGGATACTAGGTGTAGGAGGTATCGACCCCTTCTGTGCCGGAGTTAACACAATGAGTATCCCACCTGGGGAGTACGGCCGCAAGGTTGAAACTCAAAGGAATTGACGGGGGCCCGCACAAGCAGTGGAGTAGGTGGTTTAATTCGAAGCAACGCGAAGAACCTTACCAGGGCTTGACATCCGGTGAATCCTCTAGAGATAGGGGAGTGCCTTCGGGAACACTGAGACAGGGGGTGCATGGTTGTCGTCAGCTCGTGTCGTGAGATGTTGGGTTAAGTCCCGCAACGAGCGCAACCCTTGTTGTTAGTTGCCAGCATTAAGTTGGGCACTCTAGCGAGACTGCCGGTGACAAATCGGAGGAAGGTGGGGACGACGTCAAATCATCATGCCCCTTATGTCCTGGGCTACACACGTACTACAATGGCTGTCAACAAAGGGAAGCAAGACCGTGAGGTGGAGCAAATCCCCAAAAGCAGTCCCAGTTCAGATTGTAGGCTGCAACTCGCCTACATGAAGTCGGAATTGCTAGTAATCGCGGATCAGCATGCCGCGGTGAATACGTTCCCGGGCCTTGTACACACCGGCCGTCACACCATGAGAGTCGGTAACACCCGAAGCCTGTGAGCTAACGGAAGAGGCAGCAGTCGAAGGTGGGGCCGATGATTGGGGTGAAGTCGTAACAAGGTAGCCGTATCGGAAGGTGCGGCTGGATCACCTCCTTTCTAAGGAGAGAAGTTCCAATTAATAATTAATAATTAATAATTATTCAAGTAAGGAACGAATCCTATGGTCGATACATTACGATAAGTAATGTCTGAGAACGCTTACGCTGTTTAATTTTGAAAGACCAATTCATTAGTGGACAGTGAATAGTGGGGAGTGGGGAAAAAACATTACCCATGAAAGCATGAAGCTAATAAAAGGTTTTTCAATAGAATTGTTAATGATTAATTAAATTAATGTAGGGTTAAGTGACAAAGTCACTGACCGCAATAACTGTGGGGGTGTAGCTCAGCTGGGAGAGCACCTGCCTTGCAAGCAGGGGGTCAGGAGTTCGATTCTCCTCATCTCCACCACATGGGCTTATAGCTCAGCCGGTTAGAGCGCACGCCTGATAAGCGTGAGGTCGGTGGTTCGAGTCCACTTAAGCCCACCAAATGTACCTTGAAAACTAAACAATGTAAAGACATGAGGAAAAGATCATAGGGTAACTGCAGTGGAGAACACTGTATTACACTGTAATTTCAAAGGAAAACTTTACTCATATAATTCTAAAAACAGGAGAACACCAGAATGTTCAAAAAGTGAAGGATAAGGAAGTAAGGACTGGAGGAGGGAACTCCCCACTATCCACTTCCCACTCCACACTAAAACAAATGGTCAAGCTAGAAAGAGCGCAGGGTGGATGCCTTGGCATTAGGAGCCGAAGAAGGACGTGATAAGCTGCGAAAAGCTGCGGTGAGGCGCAAATAGCCTAAGACCCGCAGATATCCGAATGGGGGAACCCGGCCGGAGCAATATCCGGTCACCGTATAGTAAATCCATAGCTATGCGGGGGAATACCCGCTGAACTGAAACATCTAAGTAGGCGGAGGAAAAGAAAGAAACATCGATTCCCTAAGTAGTGGCGAGCGAAAGGGGAAAAGGCCAAACCGGGGGTAGAAATACCTTTGGGGTTGAGGACTGAAGACGGCATCACAGGAGCTAGCAGAACTACCTGGAAAGGTAGACCACAGGGGGTAAAAGTCCCGTATGCGAAAGCAAAAGTGAGCCATCAGGATCCAGAGTACCATCGGGCACGTGAAATCCGGTGGGAAGCAGGGAGGACCACCTCCCAAGCCTAAATACTACCTAATGACCGATAGAGGAAAGTACCGTGAGGGAAAGGTGAAAAGAACCCCGGGAGGGGAGTGAAAGAGAACCTGAAACCCTGTGTTTACAAGCAGACAAAGCACATTAAGGTGCGATGTCGTACTTTTTGTAGAACGGTCCGGCGAGTGTATGTATGCAGCGAGGTTAAGGTGTTAAGCACCGAAGCCGTAGGGAAACCGAGTGTGAAGAGCGCGTAAAGTTGCATGCATACGACCCGAAACCGGGTGACCTACCCATGGACAGGATGAAGCGGGAGTAAAGTCTCGTGGAGGTCCGAACCCACCACTGTTGAAAAAGTGGGGGATGAGCTGTGGGTAGCGGAGAAATTCCAATCGAACTCGGAGATAGCTGGTTCTCCCCGAAATAGCTTTAGGGCTAGCCTCGGATTAATCTTATGGAGGTAAAGCACTGAATGGGCTAGGGGCCTTATCCGGTTACCGAACCCTATCAAACTCTGAATGCCATAGAGATGATGTCCGGGAGTCAGACTATGGGAGATAAGTTTCATAGTCAAAAGGGAAACAGCCCAGACCAACAGCTAAGGTCCCCAAATAGGTTTAAGTGGTAAAGGATGTGGAGTTGCTAAAACAACCAGGATGTTGGCTTAGAAGCAGCCATTCATTCAAAGAGTGCGTAATAGCTCACTGGTCGAGTGATTCTGCGCCGAAAATGTAACGGGGCTAAAACCTATACCGAAGCTTTGGATACGCAAGTATGGTAGGGGAGCTTTCTATGGTAGGCAGAAGCATGACCGAAAGGACATGTGGACGAGATAGAAGTGAGAATGCCGGAATGAGTAGCGAGAATTATGTGAGAATCATAATCGTCGAAAGCCTAAGGTTTCTTGAGGAAGGTTCGTCCGCTCAAGGTAAGTCGGGAGCTAAGGCGAGGCCGGAAGGCGTAGTCGATGCACATACGGTTGAAATTCCGTAACCACCGAAGCCGAAAAGTATGCAAGGGACGCAGGAAGATAGTCTGACCACACCGTTGGTAGAGTGTGGCGAAAGGGAGCGAAAACAAGTAGCGAAGCAGATGAATCTACACTGACAAGAAAAGCTTGCATATTGGTGAGGTGCCCGTACCGCAAACCGACACAGGTAGGTGAGGAGAGAATCCTAAGACGAACGGGAGAAGCGTTGTTAAGGAACTCGGCAAATTGACCCCGTAACTTCGGGAGAAGGGGTGCCTGGGAGACCAGGCCGCAGAGAATAGGCCCAAGCGACTGTTTAGCAAAAACACAGGTCTCTGCTAAGTCGAAAGACGACGTATAGGGGCTGACGCCTGCCCGGTGCTGGAAGGTTAAGGGGAAAGGTTAGCGAAGAGCGAAGCTTTGAACTTAAGCCCCAGTAAACGGCGGCCGTAACTATAACGGTCCTAAGGTAGCGAAATTCCTTGTCAGGTAAGTTCTGACCCGCACGAATGGCGTAACGACTTGGGCACTGTCTCAACAGCGCGCCCGGCGAAATTGTAGTACCAGTGAAGATGCTGGTTACCCGCGACTAGACGGAAAGACCCCATGGAGCTTTACTGCAGCCTGATATTGGATTTTGGTATTTCATGTACAGGATAGGTGGGAGACTAAGAAATATGCACGCCAGTGTATATGGAGTCGACGTTGGGATACCACTCTTGAGATACCGAAATTCTAACCAGTACCCGTAAGCCGGGTATGGGACACTGTCAGGTGGGCAGTTTGACTGGGGCGGTCGCCTCCTAAAAGGTAACGGAGGCGCTCAAAGGTTAGCTCAGCGCGGTCGGAAATCGCGCAAAGAGTGTAAACGCAAAAGCTAGCCTAACTGCGAGACGGACAGGTCGAGCAGTAACGAAAGTTGGAGTTAGTGATCCGGCGGTAAGAGAGTGGAATTGCCGTCGCTCAACGGATAAAAGCTACCCTGGGGATAACAGGCTTATCTCCCCCAAGAGTCCACATCGACGGGGAGGTTTGGCACCTCGATGTCGGCTCATCGCATCCTGGAGCTGAAGTAGGTTCCAAGGGTTGGGCTGTTCGCCCATTAAAGCGGTACGCGAGCTGGGTTCAGAACGTCGTGAGACAGTTCGGTCCCTATCTGTCGCGGGCGCAGGAAATTTGAAGGGAGCTGTCCTTAGTACGAGAGGACCGGGATGGACGCACCACTGGTGCACCAGTTGTACTGCCAAGTGCACAGCTGGGTAGCTAAGTGCGGCAGGGATAAACGCTGAAGGCATCTAAGCGTGAAGCCCCCCCTAAGATAAGATTTCCCATAGCAAAAGCTAGTAAGGTCCCATGAAGACTACATGGTAGATAGGTCAAAGGTGTAAGTGCAGTAATGCACTCAGCTGATTGATACTAATAGACCGAGGGCTTGACCAAGAAAGCAATTAACAATGAATAATTATTAAGGACGAGGTTAATTGCGGGAAAGAATATATGAAGAAGGTTTTTGCAAAAACCTCATGTCAAAGCATTGTTTAATTTTGAAGGTACATGAAACAGTTCACAGTTCATGGTTCACAGTTCACAGTAGAAAGGTGAATGGGGAACATGCTGGTGAACAAGAAAGAGTACCTGAGGCAATTAAAAGAGCAGGTTAAGAATTCAAACCGTGACCTGTGAACGAAAAATCAACACAGTTGAATTATCCGGTGACAATGACATGGAGGACACACCCGTTCCCATTCCGAACACGGTAGTTAAGCTCCATCGTGCCGATGATACTTGGAGGGGGACCTCCCGGGAAAGTAGGTCGTTGCCGGAACTGATCAAAAAGACATATCCAGTTGGGTATGTCTTTTTGTTGTGTACATATCTAATGTACAATAAAATCTTATTTCAGGGAGGCTTTGTTAATAGATTTTTTATGATATAATAGTGCAGAAGGAATCTATGAATAGATGGAGATTGGATATGATTATTAACAAGACGACACTGGATGCAGGAAAAATAGATATAGATCATTGCATCGAACTAAAGGGAGACAAAAATATATTTAAAAATGCACTATATTTGGATTTGGAGCATTTTATCTATAAAATACCGCTTTGTATCGGTGTTTTTGGAACCTGTACGTATAATTCAGAAAAAAATACTATTGAAGCAATACAGTATATGATACAGGATAAACAAGATGCCCGTGAAATATTATATGTAGCCAGGGACTTACTTACAGCGAATCAAAAGAAATATATTATAACTTTTGCAGGGGAAAATGATTTTTCAGTTATTAATTTTCTATTTAAAAAGTATAAAATAAAATTTAACATTGAAAAAAATTATTCCTTGGTAGATTTGCAAAAAAAATATCTAAAGTATACGGGAGCTATAACGGGACTTAAAAACCTGGAGAAGATTTTTGGAATTGAAAGGGATGGAGAATTGATAAGTGGTTCTAACCTGGCAAAAACCTTCGGAAGAATTTTAAAAGAACCCGGGTATGGCGAACGAATAAGTAAGGAAAAAATAGACAAGATTTTAAACTATAACCTTCAGGATGTAGTTAATTTGTTCCACATAGCAACAAACTGGAACAAGTACGTCAGGTAAAGGGAAGGGGCATGGAGTTAATATAATTATTACAGTTACATTAAATTAACTTCTTGTGCTATATATATATAACACTAAGTATGTTACATTATTGTTATTTTGTTCACGGTTCACAGTTCTCAGTTCACAGAAATTAGCCAAGAAAATCCTGTGGACCGTGAACTGTGAACTAAAATAGACAATGTAAAGTACTTAGTAATACTTATATATTATTCCAAAAGAATATTTAAAATTACTTACTTATTTAAAGATTTTTCAAATAAAAAATTACTACTACCTGCAAGGTAGTAGCAATCTCAAACCTTAATCTAAATCTGAATCTATATCTATACCTTAATTGTAGTCCATTTTCCCGACAAGAAACGGAAATAAACCAATACGAATCGTAATAACTGGTCACTAACCAATGCCACCCATGCTCCGATCAGTCCCCAATGAAAAATTAATACACAAATAAAAGACAAGATGGGGCGGATGATTAAAACTCCTATAAATGTTGAAATTGCAGGCCAGCGAGTATCTCCAGCACCTCTTAATGCACCGGAGAGTATCAGGAAAGAAGACTGGAAAGGTTGGAGTAAAGCTACAATTTTTAATACCACACCACCACTTTTTATTATTTCAGCATTACTGGTATATAGAGAAACCAGTTGTTCACCAAAGAAAAAGAAGCAGGTAGCAATTAGGGTAGATACTAGTGAACCCAGGCGTCTTGTCTCAATCGCGTACGTCTTTGCCAGGTCAGGTCGTTTCTGCCCCAGGCTTTGACCGATAAGGGATGTTGCAGCAATACCAAATGCCTGACCATTCATAAAGGAAAGGCCAAGTATATTTATAGATATTTGATGCGTAGCATATACAACTGTACCAAGGCTTGATACTGTCCTTACATATAGTAACAATCCTGCCCTGAGAGCAAACTGCTCTCCTGCAGCCGGTAATCCGATTCTTACAATCCTTTTAATAATTTTCAGGTTAGGTTTATAATTATCTTTAAGGGATATAAAAATATAGTTATCTCCTCTGATTATAGTGATTAATGCCATAATGGATGCTGCAGACCAGCCGATTATTGTAGCTATTGCAGCGCCGCTTACACCTAATGCTGGAAATCCGAATTTTCCATAAATCAAAAGGTAATTGAATACAACGTTTATGACATTGGCAGTAATGTTAAAGCGCATAGCGGCTCTTGTATTTCCTGCACCCCTTAGTGCAGCAGAGATACATAAGGAAATGGCTGTGAATATAAATCCACCCATCAGGATTCTGAAATAATCTGTACCCGGTTGGATAGTATCCGGTTCCCCTCCCATCAAGACAATCATATTTTTTGAAAAAATAACGCCTAATATAGATACCAGAATAGCAAATAAAAGAGATAAAACTAAAGCCTGGCGTACTACAGCATTTGCTTCTTTGACATTGTTTTCACCTTTAAGTCTGGCTACCAGGGCAGTTACGCCTACATTTAAAGCCAGAAACACTGAAAGCATAACAAATTTAGGTTGGCTGGTAAGCCCAACGGCAGTGATGGCATAAGGTCCGAGCTTTCCTACCATCATCATATCTATCATTTCACATAGGGTTACCAGAATTAATTCAGTTACTGATGGCCATGCAAGGGAGATAATATTTTTTCTTATAGTTGACCTATCAATTTCAATTGTATCTGCATTAGTTTTGCAGGACTCAATATGACTATACAATTTTTTCACCTTAATTATATAGAATTTAACTGCAAGGATTCATACTTTCTTTAATAGATATTCTACAATTATTACAATATTCCTGCAAATTTACATCAAAACAAAACAAAAAAGTCCACAAAATATGCAGCGTAAATTTGGCCATTATATACTATTTACTAACAGTACTCACGCAAAACTCTAAGAGCCTTGAAAAATAAATATATCAGACACTTAATTTATTCCAAATGGTTGTTGCTATTGGGTTTGTAACATGATTTACCTGTTTACTTTTAGCATCTTTTGATGATACATTAATAATGTACACAACATTATTTACCTTAACTTGGACGATGTCCTGTAAAAAATTAGAAGTTTAACCAAAAAATATACCATACCAGGTATACATAACATATCTGCAAATAGTGGAAATCCTACTGCAACAACCTTTACAACCCTATTTAAGTATCAAAGTCCTGATATACCTTATCTTAAATTCTTTTGCGTAAGTTCAGTAAAGGTAATAAAAAAATAGTATTTGTTAAAAATTTATATTGATTTTTTTTATATTATTAGTTAGAATTCTAATAGTAAGAATTCTAACTAATTTATTTAACATTAGATTGAAGGTGAAAATGTGAAGGATGAAAAAGTGAAAGAAGTAAATAGCCTGCTTTTTGAATTTATACCTTTATACCATCAAAAATTTGCAGTCGGTTTTCACCAGGATGATAATATTCGGCCTAGATGTAATAAAAGTCAGATAAAAGCAATGTTTATTATTAAAAAAAAGGAAAAAATATTGCCTACTGATTTAGGAAAGTGTATGGATATGCGTAAAGGAAGCCTTACTACATTAATTGATTCACTGGAAGGTATGAATTTGGTTCGCAGAGAGCGGGACCCCCACGACCGCAGAAAAACATGGTTATCTTTGACAAAAGAAGGTATGGAGTATTTGGACCTTAAAATACAGGCATATGAGCGTAATTTTATGCGCTTATTTGAACCAATACCTGAAGAGGAAGTAGATGAATTAGTAAAAAGCTTGAAGTATGTAGTAGATTTAATAAAAAGATTGTAAGGAGGTACATGATGGACCGTTCAAAACAACTGGGAGAAGAAAAAGTTTCAAGGTTATTATTGAAATTTTCTATTCCTGCAATAGTCGGAATGCTGGTAAATGCGCTATATAATGTAGTGGATAGAATTTTTATAGGAAATGGCGTCGGTTCTCTAGGGATTGCGGGAGTCACCATCGGATTTCCTTTTATGATTGTTATAATGGCATTTGCAATGTTGATAGGTATTGGTTCTACATCCTTGATTTCTATCAAATTAGGGGAACAAAGGAAAGAGGAAGCAGAAACAATTGCTGCCCATGGAATGATACTATTAATCGGTACAGCGGCTATTCTTTCCGTGGTCGGACTGATTTTTATTGATCCTTTGCTGCAGCTGTTTGGTGCCAGTGAGGTGGTATTGCCTTATGCCAGAGAATACATGCGCATTATTTTATGGGGAACAGTATTCCAGGCTGTGGGCTTTGGTATGAATAATTTTATTCGTGCAGAAGGTAACCCTAAAATTGCCATGATTACCATGTTAATTGGAGCTGTCTTAAATACCATTCTTGATCCTGTCTTCATATTCATTTTTGACTGGGGAATCCAGGGAGCGGCACTTGCTACTATTATCTCCATGGCAGTATCTGCAATATGGGTACTTTATTATTTCTTTGGCGGTAAAAGTTTATTAAAGATTCGTGTAAAGAATATGAAATTACAGCTACCTGTTGTAGGCAAAATTTGTGCCATTGGTTCTGCCCCCTTTGCTATGCAGCTGGCTGCCAGTCTTTTAAGTGCTATTATAAACAATAGCCTAACTTACTATGGCGGAGATGTAGCAGTTTCAGCCATGGGAGTGCTGAACAGTGTTACAATGTTGATATTGATGCCTATATTTGGAATAAATCAGGGTGCTCAGCCAATTATTGGATATAATTATGGTGCTCAAAAGTTTGACCGGGTGAAGGAAACGTTGAAATTAGCCATTATAGCCGCAACAGTAGTGGTTTCTTTAGGATTTGTAGTAATCCAATTATTTCCGGCACAACTGATTGCTTTATTTAACCGGGCGGACAAAGAACTGATCAAATTAGGCGCCCGGGCTTTACGGATTTTCTTGATATTTTTGCCCATTATCGGCTTCCAAATTGTTGGTGCTAACTACTTCCAGGCGGTTGGAAAGCCAAAGAAAGCAATGTTTTTAAGTCTGTCCAGGCAGGTGATTATTTTAATTCCTGCAGTGCTGATATTACCCAGAATTTTTAATCTTGGCTTAAATGGTATATTGCTTGCGGGTCCGGTTTCTGATCTTGGCTCTTCCGTATTGACAGGAATTTTGCTCTTTATGGAGTTAAGGCATTTGGAACAAAAGCACCAGGAGGGCTATTCAGCCGAACCACAAATGGAATAGTAATGTCTGTTTTATTTTATAGTCATTTTATTTTTAGGGAATACTATAGATGTCCAACAGTAAAACTAAATATAATATAAATCATATTTGTAGAGGCAGCACAGTGGGGCATCCTTAAATGGTAAACAATTTATTACAGTATATAGTATCGATAAAGAGGGACAGTTGCGTTGTGAAAAAGTTAATTCTTTCAATTATAATATTACTTCCTTTAGTTGCATTGATATTTTTATATAATTTTCTTTTTTCTTTTCATAAGAATAATACTGAGAATAAGAAATATGATCTAAATAAGTTTAACGAAAGATATTACTTTACATTAATTTCTCATTCTCTTGGTAATCCCTACTGGGAGCGGGTGAGAAAAGGAGCAGAAGATGCAGCAAATGAAATAGGAGTAACTTTGGAATATACCGGGCCGACAGAAAGCAACCTTACAGAAGAGTTAAGGTTAATTGAAATTGCCATAGCAGTAAAAGTAGACGGAATTATAACCCACGTATTTGATGAGCAGCAATTTATGCCTGTAATTAACAAGGCGATAGAGAAAGGGATACCTGTAATAACCATAGATACCGATGCTCCTAAAAGTAAGAGAATATCCTATGTGGGTACGGATAATTATGACGCAGGCACACAGGCGGGAAAGATTTTAGCACAGCTGTTAAAAGGCAAAGGTAATGTAGGAATTATTACAGGTAATTTTGAGCCTGCTAATTTAAAACAGAGAGTAGATGGATTTAAGAGTGTAATGGAAAGATATCCAAATATAAATATAGTAGATATTCAATCTTCCAATATCTCTTTATTAGGTGCAACTGAAAAAGCACAGTTTATTTTAGCAAATAATAATGTTGATGCGCTATATTGTACTAGCTCGTTAGACCCTATAGGAGCAGCCAGGGTAGTAGTAAGCAGAGGACTGCAAGGGCGGGTAAAAATTGTGGGATTTGACGATTTGCCGGACACTTTGGAATATATAAAGCAGGAAGTAGTAGATGCTACGCTAGCACAGCAACCATATAAGATGGGCAATGAGGCGGTAAAGAGAATGTATGATTTTAAAAAGGGAAAAAGCATTCCAGCATCTATCCATACGCCGGTAGAACCCATTACAAAACATAATGTACAAGACTATCAAAAGACGGTTGAGGAGTAATAATGAAAATAAGGCTTAATTCAATCAGGACAAAATTAATAGTATTCTTTATAGCGGTTATCTTGTTTATGAGCATAATCAGCGTAATATCCTACTATGTGGCATCGGTGACATCCATTCGTTTTAGCAGTGTATTAAATAGTATTATATATCTTAATGACATGTCTAATAGTGTTGTAGAATTAAACAATACATTAGAAGCCTATCTGGCAGATCCATCCGAGAAAAATTACAACCAATACAGTCAACGTCTTTCTACCTTATACAGTTATGTTGCTGGAAAAGGCATTGAGGCTATAGATGAACGGTATGCACTGAATTTTTATAAAATTTTGAGAATGGTTAATAGCTATACAGAAGAAGCTGATGCGGCAGTATGGTCCAATCGTGCCAGAGACTATGAAAAGTACATCTATCATTTTAACGAGGCAGACAAGATCGCCGGGTTTATTGATGAACATATGAGGACATTAATATTTGCCCAGTTAAACCAGAGTAATGAGCTGTACAGGGGATTAAGGGAAAGAATAAAATATGCGGAAAGATTAACAGTTATATCCATATTAAGCGCAGCATTATTCAGTGTGATTTTTGCACTATGGTCGACCAAAAATATTGTCAGACCTATCAACAGACTGGTAGGAGCAGCAGGTAAAATTTCGCAAGGAGATTTTGAAATTGAGCAAATTGACAACACGGGAGAAGAAGAAATAGACATTTTAGGCAGGACATTTTATGCCATGAGTTCCAGTATTAAAAGACTGGTTGAAGATATTAAGGATAAGGCGGAAATTGAGGTTGAACTACATAAACAGGAAGCAGAGAATCTAAGGATAAGCGGTTTATTAAGGGAAGCAGAATTGAAAACGCTTCAATCACAGATTAATCCCCATTTTTTGTTTAATACTTTAAGTACAGTAGCACAGACAGCTATGTTGGAAGGTGCAGATAGAACCTGTTCTCTCATAGAGTCAGTAGCGGACCTGTTGCGGTACAATCTGAGAAAGATAGATCGCCCTGTTACTCTCCAGGAAGAGATAGATAACCTTAAGGAGTATATCAACATTCAAAAAGCCCGGTTTGGTGAAAGAGTGCAAATTGAAATGAATATTGATGAGAGAGGGTTAGAGTTAGCAGTACCCTCCTTGATCCTTCAGCCCATTGTAGAAAATGCATTTATACACGGAGTGGAAAGGAAGGAGGGAAGAGGAATAATAACGATTAATATAGCTAAAAAGAGTGACAGAGTTGAAGTGGAAGTGTCAGACAATGGGCCGGGCATGAATAAGGAAACTATAGGAAAAATACTTGAATGTAGTAGAAAAAATAATTGTAAAGGGATAAAAGAAACAGGGATAGGAATGGAAAATGTCATAAAAAGGTTAAGAATCTTTTATGGTATAGAAGATGTAATCAGGATAGACAGTGAAGAAGGAAAGGGGACAAGGGTAGTTCTGCTGTTACCTGCGATAACAATTTAAGATTGTTCATTGAAAAATATAGCTTATAAGATATAACGGAGTAAGGGATTTATGTCGAATGTAATAATTTCCCGGGAAATAATAGAGGAAGGTGAAGAGGTGCATTATGTACAAGATACTAATAGCCGATGATGAACCTATAGAACGGCAGGCTTTTAGAGTAATCATAGAAAAAAACATTGGCAGTGTAGGTATAATTGAAGAAGCGGAGAATGGGAGACAGGCAATAGAAAAATGCCATGAATTAAGGCCGGATATTGTACTGATGGATATAAAAATGCCCGGTATTAATGGAATTGAAGCAATTGAACAAATTGTAAAGACCTTTCCTAACACCAGGTTTGTTGTTATATCTGCCTATGACTATTTTAATTTTGCCCAGCAAGCAATTGCATTGGGGGTAGAAGATTACCTGCTAAAGCCTGTAAAACGGGATAAACTGGTAAACACCATCAATCAAATGATTCAACAGATTGAGGAAGAACGGAAAAAAAGGAAACGGGAACTGGAACTGGTAGAAAAGCTAAATAATATTATCCCTTTGATAGAATCTGAATTTGCTTATTCGATGATTTTTGGAGATACGGAAAAAATCAAAACTTTAAAATACGAAGAGCTTCTGGATATCAGATTTGATCTGGGATTCTGTATGGTAATATTTCTAAATAAGGATGGATATCCTGAAAAGATTAATAACCAGTTAGGAAGGAGTTTTATTAACCAGAAGGTATTAGATACGATAGGAAACGTAGTGAAAAACCTATGTTCGTGTGTAGTAAGTCCTCTTATTTCAGATAAAGTAGGTATTTTTATTTCCAGAAGTCCAGCACAGGATGAATATAGCATACGAGTATGGTCGATAGATGTTGCTCATAAACTTGTAGAAGAAATTTTCAGGGAGAATCGTGTACGGGTTAACATTGGAATAGGACGTAGTTATCCAGGAGCGGAGAATATGAGTATTTCCTATATACAGGCGGTCAGTTCCCTTTCCTATATATCACAGCCTGGAGATATTGTGCATTATTCTGATATCGACTTTGCAAATAAAATACATTTTGTGTATCCGATTGAGAAAGAAAACCTACTTTGTGAAAGAGTAAAGGCGGGGGATGTGGAAGGAAGTATTAAAATTTTAAAAGAAATATTTGATATTTTTACACAGAGCTTTCAGGATGATGTAAAAAGAATTAAGCCTCACATTTTTGAATTGGCAGTTGTACTTTCCAGGACAGCATATGAAATGGGAATAGAAGAAGATATTTTCAATGTCCTTCATGGAATAGAAAATAATGAATTTTTTCATGAAGAACGGGCACGAGAAATTTATTTGTGGGTTCAGGCTAAATTAATTGAGTTAGTGCAGAAAATACAGGATGCCAGGCAAAATAATATTAATATACTTATTAACAAAGCACAACAGTATATAGAGGATAATTACAGCCATGAACTTACATTGGAAGATGTGGCCAGAGCGGTGGTTATCAGTCCCCACTATTTTAGCAAACTTTTTAAGGCGGAAAGTGGGGAAAATTTTATAGATTACCTTACAAGAGTAAGAATAAAACATGCCAAAAGACTGCTTGAAAGACCTGAAAACAGCGTAAAGGATGTTTGTTTTAAAGTAGGATATAATGATCCAAATTATTTTTCAAGGGTTTTTAAAAAGGAAGTGGGTTTAAGCCCGAGTGAGTATCGAGGCAGATTTGGGCTATAGATTTTAGTTAACAAAATAATGCTATATCATTTTTGCAAAAGTGTTTGCATAACAAAAAATGAATAATGGTTGCCAATTTACTGTAGAGAAAAATCCTCTTTAATAGTTTATGATTATGGTAAAGCAAAGTTATAAATTCACTAACTATTAAGGAGGATTTATTGTGTTTAACAAAAAAGTTTTAAAAGTATTATCGATGTCACTTGTACTTGTTATGACAGTCGCAATATTTGCAGCATGTGCAAAGAATCCTGGACAATCAACAGGAAGTGATAAGCCTGCGGCAAGTACAGAAAAACCTGATGCCGGTAAAAAGATTAAAATCGGACTTTCGATGGACACATTAAAAGAAGAAAGATGGCAAAGAGACAGAGATTTATTTATTGCTAAAGCAGAAGAATTAGGTGCAGAAGTAATTGTACAATCAGCAAATGGAGATGACAATCTTCAGGTATCACAGGCAGAAAACCTGATTACACAAGGTGTAGATATCCTTGTAGTAGTTCCTCACAATGGTGAAATTGCAGCATCTATCGTAGATGCAGCTCACAAAGAAGGAATCAAGGTTATAGCATATGATAGACTTATTAAAAACAGCGATGTTGACCTTTATGTTTCTTTTGACAACGTAAAGGTAGGGGAATTACAAGCAGAATATGCTGTAAAGCAAGTTCCTAAAGGAAACTATATGTTAATCGGTGGAGCTCCAACTGATAACAATGCTAAACTGTTCAGAGAGGGACAAATGAATATCCTTCAACCTCTTATTGACAAGGGAGATATTAAAATCGTTGGGGACCAATGGGCAAAAGACTGGCAGCCGGAAGAAGCTCTAAAGCACACTGAAAATGCTCTTACAGCTAACAATAATAAAATTGATGTTGTAGTGGCTTCCAATGATGGTACTGCAGGTGGCGCAATCCAGGCCCTGGCAGAACAGAAGCTTGACGGTAAAGTTTTAGTAACAGGACAAGATGCTGAACTTGCTGCTGTACAAAGAATCGTAGAAGGAAAACAGGCCATGACAGTTTACAAGCCAATCAAAGCAATTGCTTCAAAAGCTGCTGAATTAGCAGTTGCCATGGCAAAAGGTGAAAAGATTGAAACTAACAATAAAGTAAACAACGGTAAGATTGATGTTCCATCTGTTCTTCTTGAACCAATTCAGGTAGATAAGAATAACATGCTTGATACAGTTATCAAAGATGGATTCCATAAGCTTGAAGATGTATACAAAAACGTACCAAAGGACCAATGGCCACAACAAAAGTAATTTCCAAAACAATTGACTGTAGAGCCCAGGCTTATCACCTGGGCTTTCTTTAAGATTTGAAGGAGAGGGGGAAATCCATGAGCAACTTTGTATTGGAAATGAGAAATATCACAAAGGAATTTCCAGGTGTAAAAGCCTTAAATAATGTTAATTTTAAAGTAAAAAAGGGAGAAATACATGCCCTGTGCGGAGAAAATGGGGCAGGAAAATCAACTCTCATGAAAGTTTTAAGTGGAGTATATCCCTTTGGTACCTATGAAGGTGATATTGTAATCAATGGAAAGGTGCAGAAATTTGATAACATAAGGCAATCGGAAGAAGCGGGAATAGCAATTATATACCAGGAATTGGCGTTAGTAAAAGAAATGGACATAGGCCAAAATATTTTTCTTGGTGCTGAGCATACAAAAGGTGGAGTTATCGACTGGGACAAACTTTACTCTGAAGCAGCTAAATTATTAAAAGAAATGGAACTCGACTTAAACCCAAAAACAAAAGTGAAAAATCTGGGTATCGGTCAACAGCAGCTGGTTGAAATTGCAAAAGCCTTATCCAAGAAAGCGGACATTCTTATACTGGATGAGCCTACGGCTGCTCTTACCGAAAGTGAAGTTAAGATACTGGTAAATATTTTAAATAAACTAAGAGAAAAAGGTGTTTCATGTATCTATATTTCTCACAAGTTAAATGAGGTTTTTGAGCTTTCGGATAGTATAACTGTTTTAAGGGATGGCCAAACAGTAGGAACTTATCCAGCTTCTGATTTGAATGAGGATAAGGTAATTTCTCTAATGGTAGGTAGAGAGCTAACAGAAAGATTCCCTAGAGAAGAGCACAAACCAGGAGAAACAGTGTTGGAAGTCAAAAACTTTAGCGTATATGATCCAGAGAATCCTAACAAAAAAATTATAGATAATGTAAGCTTTAAGATAAGGAAAGGCGAAATATTGGGGATAGCAGGATTAATGGGAGCTGGCAGAACGGAATTGATTACCAGCATATTTGGTGGATTCCCTGGAAGGAAGACCGGAGAGATATATCTTGAGGGGAAAAAAGTTAATATAAACCGACCGGTTGATGCAATTAAGCTGGGACTTGCAATGGTGTCGGAAGACAGAAAGCGTTATGGTTTGATACTTGACCAGAGTGTGGCAAAGAACATCACTATTTCAAGTCTGGACAGAATTTGCACAGCTTCAGTAATTAACTCAAATGAAGAAGTTAAATTCAGTAATAAATATGTGAAGGACCTAAGAATTAAGACACCTTCTATAGAAGCGAAGGTTGGAACCTTAAGTGGTGGTAACCAGCAAAAGGTTGTCTTGGGTAAATGGTTAATGACCGAACCCAAAGTATTGTTTTTGGATGAACCTACTCGTGGTATCGATGTTGGTGCCAAGTATGAAATATATAACATCATGAATCAACTGGTACGTCAAGGGGTAGCGGTGGTAATGGTGTCATCCGAGCTTCCTGAAGTATTGGGAATGAGTGATAGAATTCTGGTTATGCATGAAGGAAAGCTGAACGGTGAATTAAAAGTAGAAGAAGCAACACAGGAAAGAATAATGCACTGTGCGACAGGAGGTAGATAAGATGAAAAGAGAATCAGGAAAACTAAGATTTAATTTTGACATAAGAGCATACACAATGATATTTGCATTGATTGCAATATGGGTTATCTTTACAGTGATGACTGATGGGACCTTTTTGAGAGCTAGAAACCTGGCTCTTCTGGCAAGGCAGATGTCTGTAACATCAATACTTGCAATAGGCATGCTGCTTGTAATAGTTGCCGGACATATTGACCTGTCAGTAGGTTCCGTTGCAGGCTTGACCGGTGCAGTAGCAGCTATTCTGCAGGTATGGTTTAACTGGAGTACCGCTTCTTCTATTGCTGCAGCCATTGCACTGGGTATTGCCATTGGTGTATGGCAGGGTTTCTGGGTTTCATATAAGAAAGTACCTGCATTTATTGTATCCCTTGGTGGTATGATGATTTTCAGAGGTATACTGATGGGAATTGCAAAAGGGCAAACTGTTGCACCCCTTAGTGATAGCTTCAAGTTTATTGGACAGGCGTACCTGTCGACAACAGTAGGAATGATTCTGGCAGGCATAGGTATTGTTGCAACAATATATTTTATATTCAAAAGCAGGGCATCAAGAATAAAGTATGGATTTGAAGTGGAAAATATCGGGTTGACAGTATTAAAGGCTGCATTTTATTCAGGGCTCATTGTAGCATTTATCATGACCATGAATGCTTATGAAGGTGTTCCCGTACCTGTTATCCTAGTACTGGTACTGGTACTTCTATTTACCTTTATCACTACAAAAACAAAATTCGGAAGATATGTGTATGCAATTGGAGGTAACGTAGAGGCGGCAAGACTCTCAGGTATAAATATCAATAAAATTACAATGCTTATCTTTATTATCTCCAGCTTGCTTGCATCTATTGGTGGCGTTGTGCTTACAGCAAGATTGAATGCAGCAACCATTAATGCCGGTAACATGTTTGAACTTGATGCGGTTGCAGCCTGCGTTATCGGTGGTACCAGCCTTATGGGTGGTTCCGGTTCGGTAGCAGGAGCAATTATCGGGGCACTTGTTATGGCCAGCCTTGACAACGGCATGAGCTTGATGAATACGCAGGCATTCTACCAATATATTGTAAAAGGACTTATACTAATTATTGCGGTATGGGTAGATATAGCCACAAAAAATAAGGGAAAATGAGTTTACAGGTTCTAAGCCTTGTAGCTCAGTTCTTGGAATCATATTTAACCTAGCGCAGCACATTCACTTAGTGTAATAACGATAAGTAATACGTAGTTTTGTAATAGTTAATAATTCACAGTTCATGGTTCACAGTAACGAAAGCAAATAGCTAAATATGTGAACTCTGAACTGTGAATTTTTTTGATATTAATAATTATTTGTTGGTGCTCATTTACATGGATTAAAAGTAATCCTCCCGGGACAAAAAATATAGCCAGGCTAAGGAAGTTATAAATTTTGCAATCGCCACTTTCATCCTTTTTATGATATACTATTGAAGGATTAAATGTTCTAGGAGGATTGTGATGATATGAAAGCAGTAATTTTTGATATGGATGGAGTAATTGTCGATAATAGTGAGTATCATAGAAAGGCATGGCACTTGTATATCGAAAAAAAGGGACTTAAAGTAAATCAGGAAAAATTGGATAAAATGTACGGGCTGAGGAATATAGAATTTGTTAGAATATTGTTTGGTCAAGACCTTTCCGATCAAGAGGTAGCTATTATTGGTAGGGAAAAGGAACAGCTATATAGGGAGATATACCTGGAAGATATAAAACCGCCTGAAGGATTAATAGAGTACCTTGATTATATTAAGGAAAAAGGTTTAAAAATTGCAATAGCCTCCTCTGCGTGTATAGAAAACGTAGATTTTACTATAGATAATTTACATATTCGTAAATACTTCGATGTAATTCTTTCAGAACAAGATGTAACCAAAGGAAAACCGGCGCCTGATGTATACCTTAAAGCCGCTGGCAAGTTGGGAGTCCCTCCTGAAAAATGTGTAGTCATTGAAGATGCTGTTGCAGGAGTAGAAGCAGGTAAACGGGCAGGGATGTATGTGGTTGCGATAACCACAAGCTGCGCCAGAGGAGAACTCAATAAGGCAGATGTGATAGTGGATAGTTTTTATGATGAAGAAGTAAGGCGTGCAATAGAAAGATAAGGGCGTATATTTTATATTTGAAGAATATTATGGAAAGAACGTTGCGGAAAGACTTAGAGCCTGTTGATGCTATTCTTTAAATTCAGAAAATGCACCTGAAAGATAATGTACACATAATTATTAGATGTAGGGAAGATCCCTTGTGAATGACCTATAGGGACATTGTGGTTAATGCGGGCAGGTGCAAGACCTGCCCCTACAGAACAAATTACGCTCGTGTTTTGTCTTCTTGAGAGACGGTTAATAGCCTATTAATTCTATATCCATTTTTTCCTCTTAAAATATATAATCATGATACAAAAAATTGCAATCATGACAGCCCACACCGCCGGATAGCCCCAGCGCCATTCCAGTTCAGGCATATATTTAAAATTCATCCCGTAAACTCCTGCAATAAATGTAAGAGGAATAAACACTGTAGATATAATTGTCAATAATTTCATTACCTCTATGGATGAGTGTCCCGGGAGGAAGACCTGCCTTTTTAGACCTTTGTTTGACCAGCTTGGACATACTCTATCACCTCATTATAATATGTTATGAGCACTATATGAAACCATTGAAAAAGTCCGAAATTACTATTCTTATAAAATTTCATGCTTTTTTAATACTTTTATTATGTCAGTTAAAAGAAATTAATATTAAAAATAGTTTATGCCAGCGACTTTTCTTCCTTTTCGTTATTTAAATTAAACTTGTAGACTTTTCTATTCTCCAGTGACCATATTTTATCTGAAAAATTCCCAGCTGCAGTATTTTCCAGTGCTTTTTGCATATCATACATCCTGCTGTCTATAAGGTCTATGTAATGCAATAATTCAGCTTCAGGAAACATGGGCTTTTTAGGGCTTCCAAATTCCGGTTCATAATGATGAGACAGAATCATATGCTGAAGAAGCACAGCCACTTCTTCACTTGCTCCGACCTTTTTGGCCGTTCGGTCCACCATTTTGATTGCTTGGACAATATGACCAAGTAATTGGCCTTCGGTAGTATATGCCGATACAATACCCAGTTCATTTGCATCCATCTCATAGAGCTTGGCAATATCATGAAGGAGTATACCGCCGTAGAGCAAATCCGTATTAACAAATGTATAGATTTGACTTAACTTTTCAGCAGTCATTAGCATGGTCATAACATGGTATAACAGCCCTGACTTTATAGCATGATGATTTTTCATTGCTGCAGGAAAAGTCATCAGGCTCTGTTTGTTTTCTTTAAGTATACAGTTTACAATAGCTTTTATATCGTGATTTTGAATTTTAGAAACATAATTTAGTAATTGATTATACATATATTCCGGCGTATATGGAGCTGCCGGTACGAAATTAGCAGCATCAATACCATCTTCAGCTACTGAAAGCCTTATCTTTTCAATTTTCAATTGCAATTGACCTTGCCATTCCGTTATAAGCCCTCTTACTTTTACCAATGTATTTTGTTTATATTTTTTTTCATCCTCTTCGGTACAATCCCATAGTTTTGCATTGACTTCACCGGTTTGATCCCCTAAAATCATGTCTAAAAATTTGTTGTTATTACTTGCCATTTTACATTGTGAAGATTTTATAAGGAAGAATCCTTCGATTCTATTTCCTACTTCAAATTGAGCAATAGTCTGAATTTCCATAAGAGTCCTCCTCAGCAGGCAATCTTTACCTTGATATTATCTCATGAATTTACCAATATGCCAACTAAAATTTGGTTCAAATATTCCTGTTAGCTCATGGAACTGTATATTTTTACGTGAAAATATTTTTTGAAAGAATGCATACTAATATTAGATTTTATGATAGGGAGATGATGATATGAAAAAAGATTTAAAAAAAAGAAAAAAAGAACCAACTGTTGCACCGGGGATGGAAGATGATCCAAGGGGTGAAGATGCTACAAAAGAGGATAAAGCAAAAGGAAATGTTACTAGAGTTACAAGATTAGTATGGGATGAAAATGACCCGACTTAAGAGTAAAAATGCACCCGATTTCTCGGATGCATTTTTTAGGTACCTATTTAAAATTTAAAATGGCCGGTTCCTAACTCTCTATTTCTGCAGGTTAGGAACCGTTCAAAACCGCTGAAAAAGTGCTTAATAGGCAATTATCTTCTGATAGCATACAACATCCAGCAATCTTCCAAACTTTTTACCTACTTCCTTATAATGGGCACATTTTATGTAACCGTTCTTTTCAAACAGTTTTATACTTTTTTCATTCTCGCCGCAGATAATCGCAATTAACGCGTGAATATCATTCTTTCTTGCCAGGGTTTCAATGTGCTTAATTGCAAGACTGCCTATGCCTTTTCCTACATAATCCGGTTTTAAATATACAGTCACTTCGGCGGAGATATCATACGCTTCCCGCTTTTTGAATTGAGTTAAAATACAGTATCCGCATATATCCTCTTTTTCTTTAATTACAAATGCTTTATATTTAGGGTTGTCAAAAAATATTATTTCCCACATTTCTTCCATGGAAATAGGGTTTATGTGGAAGGTTGCGGTTGAATTTAAAATATAGTAGTTATAAATTTCCAGCAGCTTTGGTAAATGTTCCTCCCGGGCTTCCTCAAATCTATAATCATTCATCTAAGTACAATCCTCCTTTATTAACAATGTGACATAGGGTGATTAATAGGTTCAATAGCTATTAGAAATATTACATCAAAAAAGCAAGAGAAAGTCAATGGTTTGAGTTAAAGATAACTTAATATAGCTTATTTTTTTAAAATTTTAATATATCATACTAAATTCGACAAAAGAATGATGCTTTTGTCCTATTTTGTACCTATAATCTTCCCTAATTTAGAATAAATGTGTTATATTAATATTGAAAAGTTAATATATAGAAGCTTTTTAGATTATTTAATATATTTTGGGGGAGATATTTTGGACTTTAACAGGTATTTTAAGGATTCCTACGGATGGGATAATTTTTCAAAATTTCTTTTAATTATTGGAGCAGGTCTACTGCTTGTTAAAAAGGCTGCAATTCCTGCAATTTTAATAATAGGGTATGCGTTGTGGAGAAGCATATCTAAAGATCAATATAAAAGAAAGCAGGAAGCAGTAATGTTCGAAGAATGGCTCAAGAGGACGGTTTCCTATCTCCACAGAATGGAACAGACAATTAAAGGGACTATAGGCAGGTTTATTGAAGGAAGAAAGTATGTTATTGTATCCTGCCCTAAATGCAGTGCAAAATTAAGACTACCAAGGCATAAAGGACAATTGATCGTAATATGCAGGTTATGCCATGCTGAATTTAGAATGAAAACATGATAATAAAAAGACCAGCTAACTTTGGGTTAGCTGGTCTTTTTATTAATTAGTTTATATTATTCTGCGTCTACTTTAGCCATATGAGCAATTAAATCAACAACTTTGTTTGAATAACCCCATTCATTGTCATACCATGCAACTAGTTTAACGAAGTTGCTGTTTAATGCAATACCTGCATCTGCATCAAAGATGGAGGTACGAGCATCATGGATGAAGTCGGAAGAAACAACTGCATCTTCAGTATAACCGAGGATTCCTTTTAATTCATTTTCAGAAGCTTTTTTTACAGCAGCTTTGATTTCTTCGTATGTAGTAGGCTTTTCAAGACGGCAGGTTAAATCCACAACAGATACGTCGATAGTTGGAACTCTGAAAGCCATACCGGTTAATTTACCGTTTAATTCAGGAATAACTTTTCCTACTGCCTTTGCTGCTCCTGTAGAAGATGGAATAATGTTAGCTGCAGCAGCACGTCCGCCTCTCCAGTCTTTCTTTGAAGGACCGTCAACTGTTTTTTGAGTTGCTGTTGTAGAATGAACGGTTGTCATTAAGCCTTCAACAATACCAAAATTTTCATGGATTACCTTTGCAAGAGGAGCCAGGCAGTTTGTAGTACAGGATGCATTGGAAACAACCTTCATATCCTTGGTGTATTTATCGTGGTTTACACCCATAACAAACATTGGAGCATCTGCTGACGGAGCAGAAATTACAACTTTCTTGGCACCGCCTGCAAAATGAGCGGAAGCTTTTTCTGTAGTTGTAAATACACCGGTAGATTCTACTATGTATTCTGCACCGCATTCAGACCATGGAATTTCTGAAGGATTCATTGCTCCATATACGCTGATTTCCTGTCCGTTTACTACAAGTTTTCCATCCTTGGTTTCGATGGAGCCCTGGAATTGCCCATGTACGGAGTCGTATCTTAACATATACACCATGTAGTCGAGATCAATAAATGGGTCATTGATTCCTACTACCTGGATGGATGGATTGTCCAACGCCGCACGGAAAACGAGACGACCAATACGGCCAAAACCGTTAATACCTACTTTTGTAACCATTTTTAAAACCTCCTGAGTAAATTTTCTTATACTATTATATTGTACAATATTTTTAGTAAATCAACAAGAAAAATGTTAAATCTTTAACACTAAATTTTTGAAAGAATAAACCAACTTTTTTGTGAAATTTACAATTTTTCTATACTTAAAACCTCTTGAACTATTCACTATTTTCCACAAAGCCAAAAGGAAAATATACGATTGGCGTGTGCGACTTGGGGACGGTTCGTCTGTCGAATGTGCTTTTCATGCGATTGAGGAACCGTCCTCATGTCGAAGCTCTGACCAGTCATGTAAAATATTTAATGTGTTCAATATACCTTAGCTTATATCATAAATTATAATAGAATTTTTATGGACAAGGTATTTTTTCCAGCGTATCGTGTGTAAAAATAGGAGCGTCACTATATAAATTGTTAGAAATTATATTTTTTATCATTTCTGCTAAGTCTTTAGAATCTTTTGCTGCGATGATGTCTGGTGAAACAGCGGGAGAGATAATAATTTCCACATAAGCAGGATGAACAGAAAAACTATTTTTTTCATTATTTTATAAGAACCTTTAATTGTCACTGGAACAATTGGCATACCTGACTTAGTTGCTAGCTTCAGGCTTCCGGGCTTGAATTCTCCCAGGTTACCGTCTTTACTTCTGGTACCCTCAGGAAATATTACCAGCGAATATCCTTCCTTTAGTACTTCCACCCCTTGATTAATAGCTTCCAATGCTTTTCTGGCATCTCCTCTTTTGATAAATATGCAGTTCATATAATACATCCATGTCCTGATAATAGGAAGCTTTCGAACCTCAATCTTTGATATAAATGCTTTAGGTTTATCGATAAATCCAATTAATATAGGGATATCAAAATTGCCCTGATGATTGCTTACAAATAGGACCGGTCCATCTTTAGGGACATTTTCATGCCCTGTTACTTTTACTTCAGAACCGCTCAGCTTTACCAACAACCGTGCCCAATTACCGGCCACCCGGTAAACCAGCTCATCCCTGTCTGCAATTTTGTTCTGTTTATCCAGTACTATAACTTTCATCAATAAAGGTAGGGTAATAATCAAATAGATAAAAAAATAAATAAAACATATTATTGTTCTTATCATAAGACACCCCTGCTTTATTTACAATATTTGAAATTATACATCTACCCTATTTTATTTTGAAGTGACCTTTATTTAGAATTATAATAAAAAACTATTTATATATTTACTGCTAATGATTTTACATGACAGATAAAAAGTCAATAAGTTCACAGTTCACGGTTCACAGTAAAAGCTATTAAATCGTTTACTACTGTGAATTGAGAGCTGTTAACTGTAAACTATATAGAACAAAATCTTTTCATTAAAAGTATGAATTTGTATTTAAAAGCTTTTAGAGTTTTTGGAAATATAAAAACTTCTTGTAAAATATTATATATTGAAATACAATTATGAGCAATAGTTTGAATTCGCAGGGGTACATTTTATGCTAAAAGCGGTAATTTTTGATGTAGATGGTGTTATCGTTGATGCTTCCATGGTATGGTTTTAGCAGCAGAAAAAATTTTAGAGAACGAAATCGGTTACGAAGAAGGCGAAGTTTTATATAAGGGTAGAAATAAAGAGGATAATACGGTATAATAAAGTAAAATCAGTAAAGAAAAGGGAAGTGCTATCTTTTGAAATATTTCAAAGGATACAGTAAAAAACAATGTCCGGTAAGAGGTGTAACTAGATGTTCCAAGAAGTACAGAAGATACTAAAAAAGTATTTTGGCTATTCTTCCTTTAAAAAAGGGCAGGAAGAAATTATAGCCAGCATATTGCAAGAAAAAGATACATTGGGAATTATGCCTACGGGTGGAGGCAAATCCTTATGTTATCAGGTTCCTGCCCTCTTGCTCCCCGGGATTACTCTTGTAATTTCTCCTTTGATTTCTTTAATGAAGGACCAAGTGGATGCACTGGATAACCTGGGAATTCCTTCTACGTTTATTAATAGTTCGTTAGACCAACAGGAATTAGAGCACCGGATTTATTCCGCGTCCAGGGGAAAGTACAAGCTTTTATATGTTGCACCCGAAAGGCTTGAATCGGAACGTTTCCTCCAAATGTTAAAGAATATACCGGTTTCTTTATTAGCTATTGATGAAGCCCATTGTGTTTCCCAGTGGGGGCATGATTTCCGGCCCAGTTATCTTTCCATTGCGGCGCTTGTCAACCAGCTTACCCGGCGGCCCATTGTTGCAGCTTTTACCGCCACTGCTACAGTAAATGTAAAACAAGATATAATAAATCTTTTATCGTTGCAAAAGCCCAATGTTTATGTTACCGGGTTTGACCGGGAGAACCTGACTTTCTCTGTAATCAAAGGTGTAAATAAAATAAATTTTATTACAGACTACTTAAATAGTCATAAAAATCAGGCTGGAATTATCTATGCAGCTACCCGCAAGGAAGTGGACAAGCTTTACAGGCATCTGCATGAGAAAGGTTACCGTGTTGGAAAATACCATGCAGGATTGAATGATGACGAAAGGAATCAAAACCAGGAAGCGTTTATATATGATAATATTGATACTATGATAGCTACTAATGCTTTTGGGATGGGAATTGACAAGTCGAATGTCAGATATGTCATCCACTTTAATATGCCTAAAAATATGGAATCCTATTACCAGGAAGCAGGGCGTGCAGGGCGGGACGGTGATCCTGCAGAATGTATTTTGCTATATGGTGCTTCGGACCAGCATATTCAAAAGTTCTTGATTGAAAAAACTCTTTTATCTTCTGACAGGAAAAGCAACGAATATAAAAAGCTGCAAAATATGGTGGATTACTGCCATACTTCACAGTGTCTGCGCAAATACATTTTAGAGTATTTTGGAGAAACAAATACTAACGGAAAATGTGGAAATTGCAGTAATTGTAATGATGAAAGCGAACTGGCCGATATCACTATAGAAGCTCAAAAAATATTTTCCTGTATCAAGCGAATGGGAGAGCAATATGGCGCTACTTTTGTAGCTAATGTTTTAAGAGGCTCTAATAGCAAAAGAGTTCATGAATTAGGGTTCAACAAATTGTCTACCTATGGAATTATGAAAGAATATTCTATACGTGAAATTATTGATCTAATTAATCTTTTAATAGCGGAAGAATATTTACATGTAACAGAAGGTCAATACCCTGTTGTCCAAATTCGGAGAAAAGCAATTCCTGTGTTAAGAGGGGAAGAAAGGGTTATGCAAAAAGTGCAAAAGAAACTATCGGCTGCCAATGTTGATTCCAGCCTTTTTGAATTGCTGCGTTCCCTCCGGAAAGAAATTTCACAAAAGGAAAATATACCGCCTTATGTTGTTTTTCATGACAGCACTTTACATGAAATGTGCAAATATTTTCCCACTGATCGGCAGTCTATGCTTACAATTACCGGTGTAGGAGAATCCAAGTTCCATAAGTACGGGAACCAATTTATAGAGGTTATCCAAAAATATATGGATGACCATGGAATCTCTCCAAGGCCTGTAAAGATAGATTCTTCTGCAGCGCAAGAGCATAAGAAGCCAAGTCATTTAATTACCTACCAGATGTATAGAGAAGGAAAATCACTAGATGATATTGCCCGGGAAAGGGATTTAACGCCCATTACCATTCAAGACCATCTGGTCCGGTGCAGCCAGGAAGGATGTGCGGTTGACTGGGATACATTTATTCCGCCGGAATATGAAGAACAGATTTTTCAAACAATCAGACAACTTGGGACTGAAAAATTAAAACCTATTAAAGAAGCACTGCCCGACCAGATAGATTATTTTGCAATCAAGGCAGTAATATGTAAGTATATGATTCGAAAAATTCCGCAAGCAACTTAAGGGACAAATTTAGGAAATGCTCAATATTTTATCGGTAACTATATTAATTTATTTTTAATTTTAATATTGGTTATCAATACAATTCAAATATTGTAATTGCATAAAAATATTATTATCAAATAGAATATAAAAGTATAAATGAGGTGTCTATGTACAGCTTAGTTTTTGAAGATAGGGAATTTTATAAAATATTTATCAAACTGGCTATACCCTTGGCGCTGCAGGATTTAATTGCATCTTCATTAAACATGGTAGATACCGTTATGATCGGACAACTGGGAGAAACGGAAATTGCTGCTGTTGGATTGTCCAACCAGATATTTTTTCTTTTGAATCTTTTCTTATTCGGGATTTGCAGTGGGGCAGCTATATTTACCGCCCAGTTTTGGGGAAAAAGGGATATACCGGGCATCCGCAGGGTGCTGGGGATAGGTCTGATGATAGGAGTGAGTATAGCCTTTTTATTTTCGTTGGTAGCTTTCTTCATCCCCGGGCAGGTTCTGGGAATTTTCTCGAAAGACCGGAATGTTATTGTTTTGGGAAGCCAATATTTAAGGATGGTTTGTTTCAGCTATATGATGACGGCTATTACTTTTGTATATGCCTTTATCTTAAGAAGTACCGGGCAGGTTAAGTTACCAATGGTTGTTAGTGTTATTTCACTGGGATTAAATACAATCTTTAATTATTTATTGATTTTCGGGCATGCAGGTTTTCCTGCATTAGGTGTAGAAGGTGCAGCTATTGCTACCGTCATGGCTCGATTAGTGGAGATGAGCTCACTTTTACTTATCATATATATAAAAGGCTATGCACCGGCGGCTAAAATTAATGAAATGTTGAATATTTCGGTAGAATTTATAAAAAGGTTTTTGGGTACAACGATGCCGGTATTTTTTAATGAGGCCTTATGGTCTTTAGGTGTTACCATGTATATGTTTGCTTATGCAAGAATGGGGACCAAGGTGGTGACTTCTGTCAATATTGCTTCGACGGTGGAAAGAATAGCGCTGGTCACATTTGCCGGTATGGCGCACGCAAGTGCGGTAATGATAGGAAATCAAATTGGTGCGAATGACGAAAGCAAAGCTTTTGCATATGCAAGAAAATTTACTGTGTTGGGACCTTTTTTAGGGTTGTTTATGGGTCTTACAGTTATTTTAACTTCTCAATGGATTTTATCCATATACAATGTTTCTCATGAGGTATACAGTTGGGCAAATAAGATTTTATTTGTTTTATCGCTTGTAATGCCCATCAAAATATTTAATATGATTAATATTGTTGGGATATTACGGAGCGGAGGAGATACCAAGTTCAGCCTGATTATTGATACGGCTGGTGTATGGTTCATTGGCGTGCCGCTTGCTTTTATCGGTGGGTTGGTATGGAAACTTCCCATTTACTGGGTCTATGCGCTTATTGTATTGGAAGAAGTATTTAAAGCTATTATCGGCGTTAAAAGATTTATGTCGAAGAAATGGATTAATAATCTGGTAAACTGTTCACAAGAAACAGCTTAGAGGAGGAATTTTTAAAATTATGTAGAATAATATTAATAAAATATTTACAAATAGTATAATCATGTAACTTTTAAAGGGGGAAAGTGTTTTGCGTATTTTACAAAGCTTACGATGGAAAAACTTAAAAATTGGCTGGAAATATGGTATTGCCCTATTGATTTCTATTATATTATTTATTGGTTCAATGGGAATCATTTTTAAGCTAATGAATAATGTAAAAGGGGATATTAATTCTCTACAATACAAGGCAGACCATGCCGTAGAAATAGCAGAAGTGATAGCCCTTTTTAATGACCTAGATGTGCAAGTCAGTGATTATATAATCTTTCAGACTCCACAGCTAATAGAAGATTTTAGGGATAAAATGCAGAAATTTGAAGCATTACTGTCTGATTTAGAAGCTAAGGTAACAGTAGAAGGAGAGCAAACCGTATTTGACAGTATCAGAAATAATAATAAGGAGATTTCTGATGTTTTTCTCAATGAGATTGTTTATAATGTAGTACGCAACAACAGGGCGCAGTATACTGTAGCGCGAAAAAAGTTAACAGGGCTTAGATTGGAAAATAACGGTTTATTACAACAGTTACAAGGCACGCTTAAAGAAAAACGAGATATTGCCATCCAGAATGCTAATCAAAGCTTAAATACTACTATTTTTATACTAATTATTTCTGTTGCCGTATCAGCAGTTACAGGTTTCTTTATCATGTTTACGGTGACCCGGGTTGTGCAGCGGCATTTAAATGAGGTAGTTAAGCTTAGTGATCAAATCGCAAATGGTAATCTTGCTATTCAAAAAATTAGCTACAATGGCAATGATGAAATTGGCCAGCTAGCTCAGGCCTTTAACATAATGCTTAATAACCTTCGCAGCATCATCCAGCAAATTACTGCTGCAGCTAAGGAAGTCGGCAGCCAGAGTGAGAAGCTGATGCAATCATCTAATGAAGTGAGACAAGGAAGTGAGCAGGTTGCACTGACTATGGAGCAGTTATCTGCCGGGGCAGAAGAACAAGCAAGTTCTTCAACCGATATTGTAAACTTCATTAATATCCTGAATAATAAGATTATGCAGGCAAATAAAGAAAGTGAACTTCTTACCAGTTCTACCAATGAGCTTATGGAGATGGCTAATAAGGGAAATGCCTTAATGGAAAGCTCAATGCATCAGATGGATATTATAAATGAGATTGTTCAGAGTTCTGTTGTAAAAGTCAGTAATTTAGATAAGAAGTCACAGGAAATATCCCATTTGGTTCAAATTATTAACAATATTGCCGAACAGACCAACCTTCTTGCTTTAAATGCTGCCATTGAAGCTGCCAGAGCAGGGGAGTCCGGTAGGGGTTTTGCTGTAGTAGCTGAGGAAATACGAAAGCTGGCAGAACAGGTTGGAAGCTCGGTATCGGGAATTACCAATATCATAAAAGGAATTCAGGATGAATCCAAAACGGTAGTTGATGCTTTACAAAAAGGATATAAGCAGGTGGAAGAAGGCACCGGTCAGATCAAGATTACAGGAGAAACCTTCAAGCGTATAAACTCTGAAGTTACTCTGGTGGCACACAGGGTTAATAATGTAGCTGACAACTTGATACAAATTGCAAAGAGCAGTGAAGAAGTCAGTACTTCGGTTGACCAGGTTGCATCCATATCTGAGGAAACAGCGGCCGGTGTGGAGCAGACCTCTGCTTCTGTACAGCAACAGCATAGTGCCATGGAAGTGATAGCAGAAAATGCAAAGGCTTTATCCAATTTAGCTGAGGATTTAAACAATATGGTTTCCATGTTTAAACTGTAGACAGGGTAAAATAGCTTTATAGTATCATTTTAAATGTGAAAGACTATAAAAACTGCAAACAGGATGCGGTTATTATAGTCTTTTTTATGATTCAACGATGATTCTTGTGAAAAAGCCTTTGTCAACCTATTTTAAAGTGTAATTTCTACCAATACATTTTCTGTAACTGGCTTAAATCAAGACTCTTATAAAATCACATGGAAATAATTACATATAAATTTGTGCTTGACCACAAAATTTGTCGTTGAACCAAATGAGGTTACTTTAATACATTGTTGTTTATTAGGGTATTTGTTATAATTGTAGTAGATTGCTTTTCTGTTTTAGACTTTGTCTGATAACTTTACTATTTTGTACGAATTATTTTGTAGAGGGAAAAGGGGAAGATGGCTCTTATGAAAAAAACATATATATATGATTACAAATTTAACAGTGTTTTCATTAAGACCTTTATAATGCTTATTTTATCTTCTATTATACCCGTATTAGTTGCAAATACTATCATTTATAAACAATCTACTACAACGATTCAGAGACAAATCTGCAATACCAATATGAATATGCTAGGTAAGACCAGTGAAACGGTTGATTTAATACTCAAACAGGTAGACCAGACTATACAACAACTAGCGAAAGATCGTGATATAGTAAATTCAATCATAAATCCCGATATAAATTTTACCACTAGGAATAGTAAAATTATCAGTAATCTGAAAAATATATCTTTTACTAATGACTATATATTTTCAATCTATATTTACTCGGCCTATAACAATACAATTTTAAGCTCTAGTGGAGATGCTTATAAATTAAGTGATTCCACCGATAAAGAATGGTTAGAAGCATATAATAATTTTTTTTCAGAAACCTATCAGCTTGAAACTAGAAAAATTACCGATGCATTGGGAAATCAAATTAATTGTATTACTTTGATTAGCAACCTCCCGTATGCATCATCAAGCAAGCTAGGTGCTATTGTAATAAACATACGCGAAGACAATTTATATCGTACAATAGCAGGATTGAATACCAAAGACGAGGGAGAAATTTATGTAATTAATCATGATGGTTATGTATTATCTCATAAAGATAAAAGTAAATTATATACTAATTTGAGTCACTATCCTTATACTAAGAAGATATTAAAAAATGATAAAGGATTTTTTATTGAAAAAGTTAAAGGAAAACAAATGCTTTTCACATATGTAACTTCTTCTTATAATGGGTGGAAATACATTCATACAATCCCGTTAGAAGCATTACAAAGTGATTCGACAATTGTTTCTAAAATAATCGTTATTATCACTCTGGTATATATTTTGTTAGGTTTAATTATATCTTTCTTAATTTCAAAAGGAATTTATCATCCTATTGAAAAATTAATGGATTTAGTCTTAACATCATCTAAATCATCTAAATATATGTTTAACTGTGAAAATTCTGGTATCAAAGATGAATATGAGTTTTTAGGATATGCTTATAATGATGTTATAGATAAAAACAAAAACATGGAAACTATTATACAAAATGCAAAACCAATTATTAAGGAAAAGCTATTTACAAATTTAATTATGGGTAAAATTGATAATCCACAAGAAATATGTGAAAAGCTCGATTTCTTGAATATAAACTTTAGCCTAACTAATTTTATTGTTGTTGTGATGCAGATAGATGGTTATAGTGAGTTTCGTAACAAATTCAATGAGAAAGATAGAAATTTATATAAAATTAAACTGACTAATATGGTAGAAAAAATAATTTCTAACCGGCAAAAAGGCATTTGTGTAGAAATAGAATCGGATAAGGTAGCTGCTATTATCAATTTTACTGATAATACAACTTTAATGCAAGCAAAAGAGGAATTATTGGTAATAGCAGCAAATATAAAAGACGAAGTTGAAAAACATTTTCCTTTTACTATTACACTGGGCGTCGGGAGAATGTATAAAGATATTATCAATATTAAATTGTCCTATAATGAAGCGGTAAATGCATTAAAGTATAAGTTGTATCAGGGAAAAAATGAAATTATTGACATTGATGATATTGAACCACAATCGAAAGAGCTATACTATTATGATTCCGAGAAAGAAAAATTGCTTATAAACAATCTTAAGGTTGGTCAGCAGAGAGAAGTGGAAATATTAATTGATGAGCTGTTTCAAGAAATTTTAGATAACCGAAATGTTTCTTATACCTACGTACAGCAAGTATTTATAAGAATAATCAGCTCTATAGTGGAACTGATTATTAACCTGGGAATGACTGTAGATGAAGTTTTTGGTTCTGGATACAATCTATATGAACAACTCTCGGGTAAAGAAACCATTGAAGATATTAAGATTTGGCTATCAGAAATCTGTCACATTACTGTAAATACTATTAATAAAGTTAACCTCACAAAAAGTCAAAAGAATGCGGAAAAGATATTAGAATATGTTAATGAGAACTTAAGTCGTGATATTTCAATAAATGACATTGCGGATTGGATAGGTTTTAGTACAGCATATGTTAGTAAAATATTTAAAGAGAATATTGGTAAGAATTATATTGATTACTTAAATGGAAGTCGTATTGAAAAGGCAAAGCAGCTTCTAAAGAATACCCAATTACCGGTCAAAGAAGTTGGATTTCGAGTTGGGTTTAATAACATACAAACTTTTATGAGGACTTTTAAAAAGTATGAAGGAATTACCCCGGGACAATACAGAGATAAGACATAAACTATAGGATGATAGGAAGAAACGTGAATTAATAATAACAATTAATTGAAAAATAAATTTGATGAAGTATTAAGTAAAAAATAAAATAAATAAAGAATCCAGGAATGATATATCGTTTTTTGGATTCTTTATTTATTTTATGTAATATTTAGAAATTTCTAATAAAAAGTAATTCATAATATTTCGAAAAATAGCGTAAAAGTTAACTTTATAAAAAAATGCTAGTTTGCAATCTTAAAATTGTAGAGAAAAAATTAACTTCATAAAAAAGTGTTAATTTACAATATTAAAGTCTTGGAGTACAATAAACAACAAGTTGATTGGCAAATGTGAAAAAAATAAATACCTATTAATAATATTTTTTTGGTTAAATTGTTGACATCACTAAATACGCTATAGGTATTACTACTAAAAATTTTAATTTTTTAGAAGTAAAAATCATAATAACCTACAAATTATTTGTTCTGTATAATATGGACAAATATGAAAAAGAACAAGGTTCATTATGATTTATGCTTAAAAAAGATAAAGTTTTAAGAAGGAGGGAACAATATAGCTTTAAGTTTAAAAAATACAAAAGTACTAAAAGGCAGCAAAATACAAAAAACAAGAATTAAAAAAGGAGGACCTAAAGTGATTAGATTTAAGAAATTAAGTGTCTTAATATGTGTTCTATTTGTTATTTCTTCATTAGTTGTAGGCTGTGCGAATACAACAAACAATAAGCAGACAAATGACAAAAAAGTTGAAGATAATAAAGAGCAGAAAAAAGAACCAGAAAAAAAATCGGTTAATGCAGTAACTATCAAAATAGCCAATTATTATGCACCTGAGCATCCGGTAAATCAAGCATTGAATAACAAGTTTAAACCTATGGTTGAAAAAGAAACAAATGGTGAAGTGAAAGTTGAAATTTATCCTAACAATCAATTGGGAAATGAGCAAGAGTTTGTTGAGGGGGTACAATTAGGTACTGTTGAAATGGCGATGACAGGAAATTTGTGGGAAAATACTGTTCCTCAATTCAGGTTAATGCAGATGCCATATATGTTTGTTAATTATGAGCATGCTAATGCCGTATTAAATGGGCCAATAGGTGAAAAAATTTACAAATATCTGGAACCATTAAAAGTTAAGGTTTTAGCTTCTTTTCCTAATGGATTTAGAGTGGTATCAAATAATAAAAAAGCTATTAAATCAATTGAAGATACCAAGGGAATTAAGCTGCGTGTCTTCGAAGGTAAGACTATCATTGCAGAAATGCAGGCTTTAGGATTCAGTACAGTTGTTATGCCATTTAGTGAAATTTTTACAGCTTTACAGCAAGGCGTAGTGGACGGGCAAGATAACCCTCTTTCTACTGCTTATTATGCAGGATGGTATGATGTACAGAAATATGTAGCTATCACCAATCATATGTATAGTCCAGGGTATATTGTAATAAATGATGGTGTCTGGAATAAACTATCTGAAAATGCACAAAAGGTTGTGAAGGAAGCTTCGGTTGTTACAGCCAATGAAATAATGGATTCAGTAAAAAAGCAACAGGATGAGATTATTAAAAATATTACAGAAAAAGGAGTAGAAGTGACTTATCCTGACCTCAAACCATTTATAGAAAAAGTAAGACCTATAGTAGATGAATATATTAAGGAGCGTCCGGAACTTAAAGATATTGCCAATGAAATTCAAGCATTATCAAAGGATTATCTAAATAAATAATTATTAACATTTAAAGTCAGGTGGTCACATAAAGCTACCACCTGGCTTTCTTTGATAGAAAGGAGTATATGGATGACCAAAATTCTGGATTATATCTATAGATTTATATTAATTTTTATGATTGCTATGCTGATAATTATGGTGGGCTCAATCTCATTTAATGTAATTGGTCGTTACTTTGGTAAATCTTTTACTGGGGTAGAGGAGGTAAGTAGTTTAGCTTTTGTCTGGATGTCTTTTACGGGTATAGCTTTAGGATTCCGCAGTAATTTGCATCCTTCCTTTGAAACACTATTGGAGAAAACCAGTGGTACAGCTAAGAAGTTATTATTAACAATCATAAATATTTTGATTTTGGTATTTCTGGTATATGCATTTAAAGGTGGGATTGATTATGTTGTCAAATCCTATATTCAAAAGACTGCTATTTTAGGTATTTCTGTTGGATGGAAATATTCAGCGATTCCTGTTGCAGCATTTATTATGATTGTAGAAGTAATAAACAAACTCATATCAATCTGGAAAAAAGATGCGATTGAAATAAGATGAATAAATAGTGAGGTGTTATAGATGGAAGTAATCTTGATTTTTTTAGGTTCCTTAATTGGGTTTACGGTTTTAGGGGTCCCAATAGGATTTGCGATAGGATTAACCACCGTTATCTTAATGTTTGCAATGGGTATGACAGATGCCATGGTACTTGCAAGAAGATTAATAACAGGAGTAGATATATATACTTTATTAGCTATCCCTTTCTTTATGCTGGCAGGAGAAATTTTAAATAAAGTTGGATTGGTAAATGATATCCTTAAATTTTCTAGTGCCGTAGTAGGTCGAATTAAAGGCGGACTAGCTGCTGTAAATGTATTAGCCAGTATGCTTTTTGCCGGAATTAGTGGTTCAGCTGTAGCTGATGCTGCTGCTTTAGGATCATTGGAGATACCGATGATGGAAAAAGATGGGTATGACAAGCCGTTTTCTTCAGCTATTACAGCTGCTTCTTCTGTGATCGGTCCTATAATTCCACCCAGTATTCCCATGATTATTCTAGGATCACTAGCGCAGATTTCTATTGCCAAATTGTTTTTGGGTGGTGCGATCCCGGGAATTTTAATAGGTCTAGCGCTGCTTGGATATTCTTTCTTTATTGCGAAAAAAAGAAATTATCCTGTAAGTAAAGCAGTTAATTTTAAGGAATTTATTGAGGTATTTAAAAATACTGTCTGGGCTTTGATTCTACCATTGATAATTTTAGGAGGAATTTTAGGAGGGTTATTTACTGCCACCGAGGCAGGTGCGGTAGCTGTTATTTATGCTGTAATTATTTCATTTGCAGTTTATAAGGTTAAGGTTAAAGATTATATTGACATATTAAAAGGAGCTGCATTAAGTACAGGAGTAGTTATGCTGGTCTGTGCTGCTGCTATGGCATTGACATGGTTTCTTGCCGTAGCACAATTACCGCAAATTTTAACTGCTATTTTAATGAATATTACAAAAAACAAGTTAATCTTTCTTTTTGTACTAAATGTATTGTTGTTCATTGTTGGTATGGTAATTGACCTAACTCCTGCATTGTTTTTATTAACGCCTATATTATTGCCCATCAGCAATGTATATGGTATTGACCCAATACATTTTGGTGTTATTATGGTTGCAAATCTATGTATTGGTTTAATAACTCCACCGGTAGGGACTGTTTTATATGTAACTACCTCAATTTCTAAGATTAAGCTGGAAGTACTGATTAAAGAATTGGTACCAATGTATCTGGTATTATTTATGGTTTTAATGTTAATTACCTATGTACCTTTTACAGTTTTATGGTTACCATCATTCATTAAATAGATATTGGAGGCAATTTTCATGTTTGTTAATTTTTATTATCCGGAGATTAAAGGAGTAGAAATACCCGATGAAAATTTTTGTGGCGTGTTTAAACCTAAATTAACCGAGAATACTACTGATGTTGAGAATTTAGTTAGGGAAGCGTTGCAAAAACCTATTGGATGTAATAAGTTAAGTGAGAGGTTAAAACCGTCAGATAAAATATTAATCATATCTGATGACAATACACGTAATACTCCTGTTGATAAAATATTGAATGTTTTATTGCCTTATCTCCAAGAATTAGGAATTAAAAAAGACAATATTACCATTTTGATGGCACTTGGCACCCACAGGCCTATGAATCATAGTGAATTAGTTGGTAAATTAGGTCAACAAATAGTTGATGAGTATAAGGTAGTTAATCATCTTTGGGATAAAAAAGAGGAAAACATGTACTATGGCAAGACTTCAAGAGGTATAGAAGTATGGGGCAATAAATTGTTATATGAGAGTGATTTTGTAATTGGATTAGGCCATATTGTACCGCATAGGGTAGCGGGTTTTTCTGGCGGTGGGAAAATAGTTCAACCGGGTGTATCAAATGGACAATCAACCGGTGAAACACATTGGCTAAGTGCTTTGGTAAGCGGCTCTGAGATTATGGGCAAGAGAGATAACTTAGTAAGAGAGCAGATAGATGAAGCTGCCAGGTTAATGGGGTTGGATTTTATTATTAATGTTGTACAGGATTTAAAGGAAAATGTTGTTGATATATTTGCCGGTGATTTAGCTGCTGCTCACAGGGCAGGATGTGATCTAGCTAAAGAAGTGTATGGGGTAAAGATTCCAAAAGCTGATATTGTTATTACTGATTCATATCCTGCTGATATTGAATTGTGGCAGGCGGCCAAAGGAATTTATTCTTCTGAATTAGTAGTTAAAGATGGGGGGTATGTTATTTTAGTAACACCGTGTCCGGAAGGGGTAGCTAAGACACATCCTGAAATCGAAAGGTTTGGATATGTCTCCCTGGAAGAAGCAAAAGAGCTTATGGAAAAAAAACAATTGGAGGAAAAGAGTGTAGCTGCTCATTTAGTTCACGTTGGCAGAGTTATTAAAGAAAAAGCTCATGGCATATTGGTTTGTCCGAATATTTCCAATGAAATAAAGGAAAAATTAGGTTTTATTCCGTCTAATTCTGTACAAGAGGCACTGTCATATGCCTTGAGCAAAATAGGTAAATATGCTTCTGTTGTTGTTATGTTGCATGCAGGAGAGATTTTACCTTTAGATTAAAAATTAGGTTTATGAGTAGATAAAAAACAGGAGGTTATGTTATATCTAATATAATATTGGATCAAATTTATGAAAATAAGATTGTTGCAATCATAAGAGGAATTGGATCGGACAGAATTATTGATACTGTTGCTGCTCTTTTAGAAAGTGGCATAAAACTGCTTGAAGTAACCTTTAATCAAGAAGATGAAAGTAAAGTTTTGGATACATTAAAATGTTTAGATCTTATTAAAACAGGTGGCACAAGCATACGTTAAAAAGCTTGAGGGGTAATTAAGATGTATAATGTATATTTTGATTCCGGGACATCTAATACAAGAGCCTATTTACTATATGCAGCAGAGTATAAACAAGCCGGATCAGCTTTCTTGCAGTCAATGCGAGTGCCCTTTTGTGAGGCATCTTGGTGTTTCGTTGTACTTAAGCTCATAGAAGCGTTTAAACTCGGGATTGTGCATTCTCACCTTGTTTGCAGTTTCTAAGAGATAATATCTTAAGTACCTGTTGACGGACATAATGAGCTGTGTGTTGTCAGCAGTATATTTGCCAGACTGGTACTTAGTCCAGCCAATGCCGGCAAACTTGGCCAAAGCAGCCTGATTCTTAATTTTTGGAGGTTTTGGCTAATTTTTTTCATGAATTTTTGTACCTTGAGCACAGCGAAAGGAATGTGGGATATAATGAATGTTCTAGCTTTAGAGGTAAGCACTTCTTCAGCAAAAGCGCTGGTTTATTCTTCTGTTGAAGAAATAAAGGAAATAGTCACTATTCCTTATGGTGAACAGGTCAGTGATGTTGTATCACAGGATCCGGAAGATATCTATAAAACTTTGGAACAATGTGTTAAAAAAATAATGGATTCAGGCAATTATAAAATTGATGCAATCGGGCTTTGTACTACATGGCACAGTTTATTATTCCTGGATAAGAACAGAAACCCACTGGGGAAGATAATGACGTGGGCTGATACGCAGGTAGGTGAAACTGCTCAAAAACACAGGCATGACGATGTTTTTTGTCAATGGTTTTATAAATGTAGAAAGTTAAACTGGAGTAAGATTACTACTGTTGAAATGTGGGGCAAGACTTTAGGATTAATAGGTTTGGGTAGTATTGGGAAAGGAGTCGCTAAAAGGGCTTCAGGCTTTAATATGAAAGTACTGGCATATGATTTATACCAGGATGAAGAGTATGCCAGGGCGAATAATATTGAATATGTTTCACTTGAAAAATTGTTAAAAGAGTCTGATTTTATTAGCTTACACTTACCATTAACTCAGGAAACAAAAATCTGATAAGCTATCAAGAATTTGAGATGATGAAAGATAAAGCTATTATAGTTAATACTGCAAGAGGCGGAATTATAGATGAAGAAGCACTGCTGTGGGCCTTAAAGGAAAATAAGATTTGGGGGGCGGGTATCGATATATTTGAAGAAGAGCCTCCCAGTAATCATAAACTACTAGAATTAGATAATATTATAATAGGTTCCCATTGTGCAGCCTCTACTTATGAAGCAATAGATAATATGGGTATAATGGCGGCACAAAATCTTATACAATGTTTGGAGAAAAGTAATATTAAAGAGTTTTAGGAGGTATTGGCATGATGGATAAAGAAAAAGTGATTACCAGGATTTGTGATGCAGGGATTGTAGCAGTTGTTAGGGCTGAAAGCAGTGAACAGGCTCTAAAGATTGCGGATGCCTGCATTGAAGGAGGAGTAGCAGCGATAGAACTGACCTTTACAGTACCGGCAGCCCATAAGGTTATTGAAGAATTGGCTAAAACCTATACCAAGGGCGAAATCATTCTTGGTGCAGGGACTGTAATGGATTCAGAAACTGCAAGAATTGCTATTCTTTCCGGAGCACAATATGTAGTAAGTCCATATTTTAATTTAGAAACAGTTAAGCTATGTAATAGATACAGAGTACCGGTTATGCCCGGAGCTATGACTATTAAAGAAGTGGTTGAAGCGATGGAAGCGGGAGCAGATATTATAAAAATATTTCCTGGAGAAGCGTTTGGACCTAAGATTATTAAGGCTATCAAAGGGCCCATTCCATATGCAAAGATGATGCCTACCGGTGGTGTAGATGTAAATAATGTTGGTGAATGGATTAAGGCTGGTGCTGTTGCTGTAGGAGCAGGTAGTTCTCTTACTGCAGGGGCTAAAACAGGAGACTATGTATCCATTACAAGATTAGGTAAAGAATTTGTGGCAAAGATTAAGGAAGCAAGGGGATTATAATAAAAGAGTAAGTTAGATAATAAAGGTGATATGGTAGGTACAAAAAATCGAAGATTAATTAATCTTCGATTTTTTGATATTTCCCAAAATTTTTTATTGTCTAGGAAACTAGGAAAGTATAAATTTTTTTGGTAAAATGACTATGGTTTAACATAGTAATAGCAAGGGCTATCAGAATAATGTAAAAGATTAACAGGAAGTATGTGGAATGGCAAGAGGGAGTTTAAGAAGCTAAAGAATCGACTTTATAAAGAGAAGAGCGAGGGTTTTTATGTATACGGTAAAGGGGAAGTAAAGAGTGAAAAAGCTGCAATACAGTATGTGGGAAGGTATACAGGAAGGTCGCCGATAGCGGAGTCGAGGATAATATCATATGATGGACAAAAGGTGAAGTTTTACTATTTTCATACTCTTTTAAATATTCATTTCATATAGTATAATTAAACTATTAAAAGTATTTATGCGAAAAGTAACAAATGTCATATGAACTATGAAGAATATCTCTGGGCGACCTGGTATGTCGCCCCTGCAAAGGGGTAAATTTATGTATTCAATTGGGTTGATTTCGCCTTATCCGAAGCTTGCTGATATAGCAAAAGATATAATAGACATAATAGACGAACCTATAGACATAAAGATAGGAGATATGAATGAGGCTATTCCTATTGCCAATAAGATGATTTCAGAAGGTGTTGAAGTGATTATCAGCAGGGGAGGCACTGCGTTATCTCTAAGGGAATTTGTGGATGTGCCTGTTATTGAAATTCAAATTACTTCAATAGATATTATGAAATCTATCAAAAAGGCAAAGAAAAAAGGAAATAATATAGGATTGCTGGGATATGACAACGTAGTATATAACATTGAAAGTATTGCTGAAATTTTAGATGTGAATCTTGTGCCTGTTATCTTTAGTAAAGCGGATAGAGTAGAACAAAAAACTGAAAAAGTCAAACAGCTTATAGGGAAAGTTGATATCGTAGTAGGAGACCATATTTCCATTCAGATTGCACAGCAATATGGCATTGAAGGACTTTTGATAGAGTCAGGAAAGGATTCGATCCTTGAAAGCATTATAGAGGCGAAAAAGATAAGGGACGCAACGAACAGGGAAAGAGAGCGTTTTGAAGAGCTTAAGACAATATTGGATTACAGTCATGACGGTATCATAAGTATCAACAATAAAGGACAAATCAAATTCTTTAATCCTGCCGCAGAGAAAATATTTAATATAAATAAGAATAGTGTCATAGGGTATAGCATTCATGATGTGCTGCCCCATGTTAATTTTAAGGATGTCATGAAAAATGGCCAGTCAAAAATTGACGAGTTTTATAATATCGGTGAAAAAATAATTATTGCCAGTACGCTGCCAATTAAGTTGAGAGATAAGGTTGCCGGGGCCCTAAGTGTATTTCAGGATATAAGTAAAATACAGAATACAGAAGAAAAAATAAGAAAAAAAGTATACCTTAAAGGTCATGTGGCCCGGTACAGATTTGAAGACATCATCACAGGCAATGAAAAGATGAATAAGCTGGTAGAAGTAGCCAAGCTTTATGCTAATACCAGTTCAAATATTTTACTCATCGGAGAAACCGGTACAGGAAAAGAGTTCTTTGCCCAGGGTATTCATAATGCCAGCAACAGGAGAAATAAGCCTTTTGTCGCAGTGAATTGTGCTGCTTTACCCGACAATCTTCTGGAAAGTGAACTTTTTGGGTACGAAGAAGGCGCTTTCACGGGGGCAAAAAAAGGAGGCAAGCAAGGATTATTTGAGCTTGCCCACGGGGGCACAATTTTCCTGGACGAAATAGGAGAAATTGCTCCCCATATCCAGACACGGCTTTTAAGAGTACTCCAGGAAAAGCAGGTAATGCGCTTAGGCAGTGATAGAGTTATTCCTGTAGATGTGAGGGTCATTGCAGCTACAAATAAGGATTTAAAGAAGGCTATAGATGATAACCTGTTTAGAGAAGATTTATACTACCGATTAAATGTTTTAACGTTGAAAATTCCACCACTGAGAGAGAGACAGGATTCCATACCTTTATTTGTAAATGCTTTTATTGACAGATATTGCAGACAAAATAACATTGATAAAAAGACCATATCAGATGAAGCAATGAAGGCACTACAAGCATACAAGTGGTATGGTAATGTACGGGAATTGGAGAATGTAATAGAAAGACTGGTTATCATAGTTCCAACAAAGCGTATTGAACTTTACCATATTAAAAACTTTATTGATGACTGGAGTGAAGAATTACAGCCATTAATGCAGGAAAATAATGAGTATGCGGATATATCAGACACTTTTAAAATACGCATTAATGTTCACAGAAGCTTAAAAGAGATAGAAAGTGATATTATAAGGGAAGTCCTCCAACTCACCGCTGGTGACAGGACAAAAGCAGCTAAGATATTAGGTATAGGAAGAACGACACTATGGCGGTGGCTGAATGAAGCAGGCTATGTTTCGGAGTGAAACATAGCCTGCTTTTGTTTCGTATTGAAACGAAAAGCTGGACAATTTTGATATAAACATATTTTTATAAAACATAAGGGTAACTATTAAAAAGTATGTTTCAATACGAAACAAAAAGATTCAGAATCAGATTAAAGGTTTGTACAGGGATATGAATAGTGATAAAATTTTTAGATTATAGTAATTTACAATAGCCTTATTCTAAGTATATAAAGAAATTGTTAAACTTAATCTCAATCTACATCTGAATCTGAAAAATTTGGCATGGTTTTTGCACCATAACATAAGTGAAAGTAATTTAATAGAATCTGATAAAAGAATAATATTAATACTGATAAAAAGTGTTAGTATGACTGTAGTGTAAAATTAATAATTACGATGAATCTTAATAAAAGGAGGCTGAAGAGCTATGAAAATTCCTCAACTAATTAAAATTAAGCAGTATTTTAATAATGAAAAGCTGGAAGATGTATATCAAACTGCAATACAAGAAGTAAGAAATGTGGGACTTCAAATAAAGCCCGGTGACGAAATAGCAATAGCTGTTGGCAGCCGGGGTATTGCTAATTTAAAAATACTTGTAAAAGCAGTTGTTGACGGAATAAAAGAATTAGGTGGAGAGCCTTTTATCATACCGGCAATGGGCAGTCATGGCGGTGCTACTGCTGAAGGGCAAATAGAAGTATTGGAATCCTATGGTGTTATCGAAGAATATACAGGCGCTCCTATCAAATCATCCATGGAAGTAGTGGAACTCCCCGGGGATGGGTTGGAAAATAAGGTGTATATGGACAAATATGCGTATGAAGCAGATGGCACAATTGCTATCAATAGGATTAAAGTTCACACCGATTTTCATGGTCCAACTGAAAGCGGATTGATGAAAATGCTGGTTATCGGGTTGGGTAAGCACAAACAGGCACTTGAAATTCACCGCTATGGCGTATATGGTTTGCGGGAACTCATTCCTCCAACAGCAAGACAGATCATGAAGCATGGAAATATCATTATGGGTCTGGGGGTTGTAGAAAACGCCTACGATGAAACTGCCATTGTAAGGGCATTGAAGCCTGAGGTGCTTGAACAGGAAGAAATAAAGCTCATGGAGATTGCTAGAAACAATATGCCAAGTTTGCCGGTAGTTAAACTGGATGTGTTGATTGTAGATAGAATAGGAAAGAACATCAGCGGCAGCGGTATGGATACGAATATCATAGGAAGAATTAAAATCAATACTGAAAAAGACCCTGAAAAGCCTAAAATTACAAATATTGTTATCACTGATTTAACAGAGGAATCCCATGGAAATGCTGTAGGAATGGGCCTTGCAGATATCATGACAAAGAGACTCAAAGACAAGATCAACTATCAGGCTACCTATGAAAATGTTATCACCAGTACATTTTTAGAAAGAGGTAAAATGCCTATTGTAGCAGATAACGATAGAATTGCTGTTGAATATGCACTTAGAACCTGCGGGCCTATAGACCCGGAAAATGCCAGGGTGATAAGGATTAAGGATACGCTGCACTTAGGAGAAATGTATGTATCCAGGGCAGTACTTGATGAGATACAGCACTTGCCTAATATAGAAGTTGTAGGTGAGTTTGTAGATATAATAAATGAAAATAATGAATTAATCAAATTCTGAAAGGGGGCATAACCACATTATTCTATAATGCGGAAAGTATTATGAAAGCATTAGTTAAGTATGCAAAAGGTAATGGAAATATGGAAATTAGAGATGTTCCTGAGCCAAAGCCGGGGCCAGGACAGGTGAAAATTGAAGTAAAGGCTGCCGGTATTTGTGGATCTGACCTTCACATCTACCATGATGATATAGCTATTCCACTTAATCCTCCGGTAGTTACCGGCCATGAATTCTGTGGTGTAGTTGTTGAAGTAGGAAAAGGTGTTACTGCATGGAAGTCTGGAGACAGGGTGACCTCTGAAACTGCTTTCAGCTTCTGCGGAAAATGCCATTATTGTATCACAGGTTATTATAATTTGTGTAATGAAAGAAGAACTTTAGGCTACTGGTACAACGGTGCTTTTGCAAAATATACAGTGGTACCACAGGAAAGAGTGCATGTACTGTCTGACAGTATCGACTTTATTTCCGGTGCACTGCTTGAACCTTTAGCTTGTGTCACACATGCGGTGTTGGAGCTTACAACTATTACAGTAGGAGATGTGGTATTGGTTGTAGGTCCTGGTGCAATTGGCCTTGCAACTCTGCAGGTGGCAAAGGCACAAGGAGCTACTGTAGTTGTATCGGGAACTTCTATTGACAAAGAAAGATTGGAAATGGCTAAAAAATTAGATGCAGACTATACTATCAATGTTCAGGAAGAAGACTTACAGAAATTCATATGGGAGCTTACAAAAGGTAAAGGCGTTGATGTAGTCCTTGAATGCTCCGGTGTAGCAAGAGCTGCTGATGATGCACTGAAAGTAATCAAGAAACAGGGTCAGTTTACCCAAATCGGATTGTTTGGTAAGCCTATTACTATTGACTTTGAAAGAATTTGCTTCAAGGAACTAAAAGTTACCGGTTCTTTAGGTTCTAGATGGACCTCCTGGGAAAAGGCTATTCAACTTGTAGAGCAAGGTAAAGTAAGAACTAAGCCTTTAGTATCCCATGAGATGCCAATTACTGAATGGGAAAAGGCATTCCGGATGTTTGAAAATAAAGAAGGTCTAAAACTGGTGTTAATACCTGTTGAAAATTAATAAATAAAAGGGGATGATCACATAAGTTTAAGTGCGGAAAGAAAGCAATATCTTGAGGATTTGTGCAAGCGTTTTAGAATAGAGTTAGTTGAGTTATTATACAAGATCCAAACAGGACATCCTGGTGGGTCCTTATCAGCAACAGAAATCATTACAACCTTATATTTTGAAATATTAAATGTTGATGCTAAGAATGCAAAGTGTGAAGACAGAGACCGTTTCATCCTTGCAAAAGGACATGCAGCACCCATGTTATATTTTGTTCTTGCAGAAAAAGGCTTCTTCCCTAAAGAAGACCTTGAAACATTAAGACAGCTCAACAGCCATCTGCAGGGACATCCATGTGCTACAAAGACTCGGGGTGTGGAATTATCTACAGGACCTCTCGGATTAGGTTTGCCGGCAGGTTTGGGTATGGCATTAGGAGCGAAGTTAAATCAAAAAGATTTCTACACTTATGTTTTATTGGGAGATGGAGAAATCCAGGAAGGTATCGTCTGGGAAGCAGCTATGTCAGCGGCTAAGTTTAAAGCAGACAATCTTATTGCTATCCTTGATAACAATAACGTACAGCTTGATGGTACCGTTGATGAAATTATGCCAATGGGAGATATAGGAGCAAAATGGAAAGCATTCGGCTGGAATGTTATCCATATCGATGGTCATAATGTTGAAGAAATATACGATGCAATACAACAGGCTAAGGCAGTAAAAGGCATGCCAACAATTATCATCGCAAAGACTGTAAAAGGTAAGGGAGTTTCCTTCATGGAGGGAAAAAATGTATGGCATGGAAAACCAATCGGGGATGAAGATTACAAGAAGGCAATGGTTGAGTTAGGGGGTACTATCAATGGCTGATAAGAAGGCAATAAGAGACGCATACGGCGAGGTGTTAGTAAAAATAGGTAGAGAAAATAAAAATGTAGTTGTATTGGATGCTGACGTTGCAAGCTCAAGTAAAAGTATACTTTTTGGAAAAGAGTTCCCGGATAGATTCTTTAATGTAGGTATTGCTGAAGCAAACATGGCTGCTATGGCTGCAGGTTTGGCCACTACGGGAAAAATTCCCTTTGTAAATACCTTTGCAGCATTTATGGTGTTAAGAGCAGCAGACTCGATTAGAAGCTTGATTTCCTATACAAACTTAAATGTAAAATTGGCAGGAACCTATGCAGGGCTTTCCGACTCCTATGACGGTGCAAGCCATCATGCAATAGCTGATATAGCATTTATGAGAGCGCTGCCTAACATGACAGTAATCTCTGTAGCTGATGCTGTTGAAACTGAAATGGCAACAAGAGCAGTAGTGGATTATAAAGGCCCGGTTTATTTGAGATTAAGCAGAGCAGAAGTACCAATTATATTTGACACCAGCTACAATTTTGAGATTGGCAAAGGTGTTCAGCTAACTGACGGAAACGATGTTACTATCGTAGCTACGGGATACATGGTACAAAAGGCACTGGAAGCAGCAGATCAATTAAAAGCCAAAGGAATCAAGGCAAGAGTTGTAAATATCCATACTATTAAACCAATCGACAAGGAACTGCTTGTAAAATGTGCACAAGAAACCGGTGCAGTTGTAACTGCTGAAGAACATAACATCTATGGTGGACTGGGAGCTGCTGTAGCAGAAGTATTAACCAAAGAATACCCTATTCCAATGGAATATGTGGGTGTGCAAGATGTATTTGCTGAGTCAGGGGACTATGAACAACTTCTGAAGAAGTATGGATTAAGTGCTGAAAATATTGTATATAAAGTAGAGAGTGTTGTTAAAAGAAAGAAATGATCCAAACAAACCCCTTAAATAAGCCTGTTGGCAATTTGCAAACAGGCCGTTTCTTATTGAAGTAGTATATTGTATTAACCGGCATGATATTATAAAATAGACTTGGAGGAGAACTTTTACATTTCTTATAGTAATATTTTTAGATTTTTAATACGGAGGCAGCGTAATGATAAAATTACTTATTATAGCAGATGACTTCACCGGGGCACTTGATACAGGGGTTCAGTTTGCAAAAAAAGGGATTCCAACGTTTGTTGGTGTTAATCAGGAACTTGATTTAGAATTTATCGATAAAAAAATACAGGTATTAGCAATAGATATTGAAAGCAGGCATATCCAGCCGGACCAGGCATTCAAAAGAGTAGAAAAGATTGTAAAAAAAGCAAAGGCTTATGGTATAGAATATATCTATAAAAAGACTGACTCGACGCTAAGAGGAAATATAGGAAGTGAATTAACTGCATTGGTAAAGGCTGCCGGCAGCCAGGAGCTTATGTTTATACCCGCATTTCCGAATAATAACAGGGTTACTATAGACGGTTACCACTATGTTAACGAAATACCACTTGACCAAACGATTTTTGCACAAGACCCCTTTGAGCCGGTAAAACATAGCTATATACCTGATATTATTAAAGAACAAACTCAAATTAACGTAGTAGTGACGAATTATAAAAATTTTGAATTTATAGATAGTGATAATGAAAAGGTTGACACGATATATATTTTTGATGCAAAGGATAATAGTGACTTAAAAGAAATTGGCATTGTTTTAAAAAGGAAAGATAAGCTGAAAGTTATGGCAGGATGTGCAGGATTTGCTGAAATTTTATCTGAGTTACTGGAATTGGAGGCTAAAAATATACATTTCAAAAAAAATAGTATTGGAACATTAGTGATTTCAGGCAGTATTAATGAGGTTTCTATAAATCAAATGAATTATGCACAAAAACATGGGTATGAAAGTATTACATTAACTCCTGAACAAAAATTGCAGGAGGATTATTTAGATACCCATGAAGGAGAAAAACTTTTAGAGCGCATTGTTGAGAGGATAAGCATCAACGAAGACTTCATTATAAAAGCAGTTGAAAACCGTGACCAGATGCATGAAACTGATGAATATGCAAATAAGTTAAATATTGCTATGAATAAGGTGCATTTAAAGATCGCTGAAAACATGGGAAGGCTGGTCAAAAAAATATTGGATAAAAAGCATGTAGGAACGTTAGTTGTCTTCGGAGGCGACACTGTGCTGGGAATTATGAAGGCTATAGAATGTTATGGCATAATTCCCAGGGAGGAGGTTGTCCCGGGAGTTGTAGTTTCTGACGTAATAAGTGATGATTATAAACTCAATATTATTACCAAAGCAGGAGGCTTTGGTAATGAGGATATATTAATTCAGATAAAAAACTATTTGAAGAAGGGTGAGTAAAATGTTAATAGGAATTACAATGGGAGATGCAAGTGGTGTAGGACCGGAGTTGATACTTGGAGCTTATAAACAAAAAGCAATACAAAAGGATTTTATAGTTATTGGAGACTATGAGGTTTTAGAGTATTGCAATGAACTATTAAATTATGGAGTGCCATTAAGAAGGATTGCTGATGTAACTGAGGTGCAGGAAGGTTATATAAATGTCCTGGACTTAAAACTGTTGAAAAAAGAAGAACTTGAAATAGGCAGGATTTCCAAAAAATCAGGCTATGCTGCCATGAAATATGTTGAATACGCGACACAATTAGCTTTAGATAAAAAAATAGAAGCAATCGTAACCCTGCCCATGAATAAAGAAGCAACGAGACTCAGTAATGAAAACTTTTCAGGACATACAGAATTAATAGCGAAAATATGCGGCCAAACCAACTATACAATGATGCTTGCATCAGAAAAATTGACTGTAACCCATGTCAATACCCATGTTTCCATGGAAGAAGCAATAAAAAATGTAAAAAAAGAGAGGATCTATAATGTAATCAAGCTAACACATGATGCTCTAAAAAGATTTATAATCAAGCCTAAAATTGCGGTTGCAGGGTTGAATCCTCATGCGGGTGAAGGCGGTTCCTTCGGAAGGGAAGATATTAATGAGATAAAGCCGGCGGTATTGAAGGCGCAAGAAGAAGGCATTTATGCAGAAGGCCCTATCCCGCCCGATACCGTCTTTATTAAAGCATGTAAAAAACAATATGATGCTGTTGTTTGCATGTATCATGACCAGGGACATATTCCTATAAAGCTTTTGGATTTTGAAGGTGGGGTTAACGTAACGCTAGGGTTGAAAGTAATAAGAACTTCGGTGGACCATGGGACGGCTTTTGACATTGCTTATAAAGGGATTGCTTCTACACGGAGTCTGACAGAAGCATATAAGTTTGCGATTAATCTTGTTCAGGGCAAATAATATCATATGAAACTACTGAAAAAGTCCGATTTAGCAGGAAGAAGGGGCAAGACTCGCGGACTGGACCTCCTATAGAATTTTTAGTATCCTTTGATGTTGTAATATGTGAGATTATGTGGTAATATAGAATTACTATATTACTTAAGAGGGTGGATAGATGTTAGCTGTAAATAGACAGGAAAGGATACTTAAGCTGCTCCATGAAAAAGGCTTTGTGAAAGTATCCGATTTGAGTAAAATGTTTGACGTATCAGAAGAAACGATACGAAGAGATATGGAAAAATTGGAGAACCAGGGCCTGTTACAAAAAATCCATGGAGGAGCCACTCTTATCGGAGAAGTAAATGATGTACCTCCTATATCGCTTAGAAAAGAAATCAACCTGGAAGGCAAAAGGAAAATAGCGCAGGAAGCAGTGAAATATGTGAAAGCCGGCGATTCGATAATATTAGATTCAGGAAGTACTACACTTATGCTTGCGCACCTATTGCCGGACATTGAAATATCTGTTATCACCAACGATATTAATATCGCCTATGAACTTTCCAATAAAGAGCGGGTTAATTTGATTCTAACAGGAGGAACCCAGAGAAAAGGGTCTTATTCTTTGGTTGGACCGGAAACTGAGAAATTTTTTGAAACCTATAATGTTCAAAAGATTTTCCTTTCAACCAGCGGTATAAAGCTCGGCCAGGGTTTGTCTGTTTCAAATATATTAGAGGCACATATAAAGAAAAAGATTATTTCATGTGCCCAGGAAGTAATTTGTCTTGCTGATATTACGAAGTTTGGTAAAACTGCGCTGGTTACCTTTGCTCCGATAAACCAAATTCATAAATTAATTTGTGATCAAAAGATTGGCAAAGAATATGAAACGTATTTGAGGGATAGGGGGATACAGGTAATTATTGCAGATGAGGCTGCTGATAAAAAATTTTAAGCTTAAGTTATTGGGATGAGCTGGTATGTTTTTTAATTAAAAAATTCGCTTAGTTTGAATTTGTTTATTGAAAAATGTTGATAAGTGTGGTAATATATTTTTAAAACGACATATTAATGTGACTTTTACCAAATTGAAAGAGGTGAAAAAATGAAGATAATTATAGCGCCCGACTCATTTAAAGGAAGTAATACAACAATCGCTGTTGCAAATACAATAGAAAAAGGCATCCGAAAAGTATTTCCAGATGCAGAAATAGTCAAAATACCAATCGCTGACGGGGGAGAAGGCACTGTAGATGCATTGGTTTTAGGTGCTGGAGGAAAATTTAAGGAAATAACCGTTACCGGTCCACTAGGGGAGAAGGTACAAGCAAAGTATGGAATACTGGATAATGGTGCGGCTGTTATCGAGATGGCAGCGGCTTCTGGCTTACCTTTGGTGCCGGAAAACAAGAAAAACCCAATGGTAACCACTACCTATGGTACTGGTGAGTTAATTAAGGCGGCATTGGATGATGGATGCAGGAAAATCGTAATCGGTATTGGGGGTAGTGCAACCAATGACGGTGGACTGGGAATGGCGCAGGCTTTAGGTGTTTCATTTAAGGATAAGGACGGAAAAGAGCTTGGCTATGGCGGCGGTGAGCTTGAAAAACTTGCAGTTATAGATGTTTCCAATATTGATCCGCGAATCAAAGATACGGAAATTATCATTGCTTGCGACGTATCCAATCCTCTTTGCGGCGAAAAAGGTGCTTCAGCTGTATACGGACCTCAAAAAGGGGCAACTCCGGAAATGGTTAAGCAGCTGGATGCAAACCTCAGGCACTTTGCCAGAATCATAAAAGAACAGTTGGGACAGGATATTATTGATGTCCCGGGAACCGGGGCAGCCGGCGGCTTGGGTGCAGGCCTGATCGTCTTCTGCGGTGCCCAGCTTAAGTCCGGTATAGAAACAGTACTGGATGTAGTAAATATAGACCGGCACTTACCGACTACCGACCTGGTTATTACCGGAGAAGGTAAGATTGATGGACAATCCATCTACGGAAAAGTTCCCGTAGGTGTTGGACAGAGGGTTAAAAAGTATAATCTGCCTGTCCTTGCTATTGTAGGAGATATTGGCGATGGAGCTTCAGCAGTATATGACTATGGAGTAGATGGTATCATGAGCACAGTTAATAAAGCAATGCCGCTCAGCGAAGCAATGGGCAGATCATCAGAATTATTGGAAGATGCCGCTGAAAGGGTAATGAGAATTATTAAAATTGGAATGGTGATGAGAAGGAGTGACATTTTATGAATGAATCTATGTACAAATACATGAAAGTAGGTTTAATCCATTTCATGGCCTACCCGTCTACTATTAAGGGCGAAGGTCCAATTGCAGAAACCATTAAAAAAATAGCTGTAGATGATTATTTTAATGCAATTGAAGTTAGCTGGATGAAAGATCCTGAAGTAAGAAAACAGGTTAAAAAGATGTTTGAAACGAGCCATATGACCGTAGCTTATGGCGCACAGCCAAGATTACTCACTACTGGCTTGAACATCAACGACCTTAATGAAGAAGGAAGGCAAAAAGCTGTTGCTACTTTAAAGGAAGGTATTGATGAGGCCTATGAATTGGGAGCTGTTGGGCTCGCCTTCTTAAGCGGAAAATACGAAGAAGCTACTAAAGAAGAGTCTTTCCAGGCATTAGTAAAATCCACTAAAGAATTGTGTGCTTATGCAAAATCCAAAGGTAGTCTAAGAATAGTATTGGAAGTATTTGATTTCGATATAGACAAAAAGAGTATCATTGGACCAGTTGCACTGGCGAAGAGATTTGCAGAAGAGATCAGAAAAGAATATGATAATTTTGGGTTAATGGTTGACTTAAGCCATCTTCCTTTATTAAGAGAGACAGCAGAACAGGCTATTCTTCCAATAAAAGAGTATCTTGTACATGCTCATATTGGTAATGCTGTTGTAAAGGATCCATCCTTTGAGGCATATGGGGATGCACATCCAAGATTTGGGTTCCCTAACGGTGAAAATGATGTTCCGGAATTGGTAGAATTCTTGAGGGTATTAAAAGATATTGGATTCTTAAATACTCAAAATCCACCAATTGTAAGCTTTGAAGTAAAACCATGGGGAGATGAAGACCCGGATATTGTAATTGCTAATGCAAAGAGGACATTAAATGAAGCATGGGCAAAACTATAATATTTATATCATAATTTTTCAAGTTCCGAGATAAAAGAAAGGGGATTGAATATGAAAATAGTAGTATTAGATGGATATACACTAAACCCAGGTGACTTAACATGGGAAAGATTAGAAAAGCTTGGAGACCTGACAGTATATGACCGTACTCCAGCAGATAAAATTTTAGAAAGAATAGGCGATGCAGAAATTGTTTACACCAACAAAACTCCGCTGACTAGAGAGACATTTGAGAAAGCACCTAATATAAAATGGGTAGGCTTATTAGCAACAGGATACAATGTTGTAGATGTGGATGCAGCAAAAGAAAAAGGTATTCCTGTAGCAAACATTCCGACTTACGGGACTGCAGCAGTGGCACAATTTGCTTTTGCATTGTTGTTAGAAATGTGCCATCATGTATGGGCGCATAATGAAGCAGTTAAAAAAGGTGAATGGACAAACTGTCCTGATTTTTGCTTCTGGAATTATCCATTAATTGAATTAGCAGGAAAAACAATGGGTATTATTGGATTCGGAAGAATTGGCCAGGCAACAGCAAAAATTGCACAAGCCGTTGGTATGAAAGTACTGGCGTATGATGAATACCAAAATAAGGCATTGGAAAGCGATACATTAAAATATGTAGAATTAGATGAATTATTGGCAAAATCCGATGTAATCAGCTTACACTGCCCATTATTTGAAAGCACAAAAGGAATCATCAACAAAAATACAATCGCAAAAATGAAGGATGGAGCAATGATTATAAATACATCAAGAGGGCCATTGATTGTAGAAGAAGATTTGGCAGAAGCGTTAAACAGCGGCAAAATAGCTGGAGCAGCTGTAGACGTTGTATCCACTGAGCCAATAAAAATGGATAACCCATTATTGAAAGCGAAAAACTGCATCATCACCCCACATATCGCTTGGGCTCCAAAGGAATCAAGAGAACGTCTTATGAATATTGCAGTAGACAACTTAGAAGCATTCTTAGCAGGAAATCCTGTTAATGTAGTAAATAAATAATTTTGTGAAGAGGTATTAGAACTTCCGGACGCAGTGTCAGAGTAGCAGGCGCATTGTTTGAGCGAAGCGAGTTTGCGCCTGCCTGACACAAGCCTTGGAAGTTCTTTACCTCGAAACTCTGCGGGTGAAACAATGCACCTTTGTACGCAGTGTATTTTCATCATTTTTGTGCTGAGACCACTTGGCATGACGATTAACATGTATTAAACGGCAGTGTATTTATATACGCTGCCGTTTTGAATTTATAGATGACAACATATTAAATTTTTATTTAACTTTAACAAATGTAGACTTCTCTTGTGATTCAAGACAGGCAAGTATGATTTTAAGTGCTTTATATCCTTCTTCACCAGAAATTTCGGGGGCTCTATTATTTAGAATACAATCAACAAAGAGTTCGCTAACACCGCTATTTACCTGTTTGAGGTTGGTAGCAATATCCCCGACATTATAGCACTCTCTGGCACCATCTCTATATGTCACAGTTACCTGGAATTCCGGGTCATAACCAATCTTAAGAACACCTTTTTCACAGTACAGGATAGTGCCATTGTCTTCATCGCCCTTATAGGTCCAACTTGCGATCAAAGAACCTAAAATACCGCTTTCGGTCTTCAGAATGCAGGTAGCATTATCATCCACATTAATTATTTGACCATTCTCATATTTCTTTTCTAAAGTAGCAATAAAAGCAGCTACTTCAGTGATTTCTTCTCCTAATAGCCATCGTATCAAATCAGCCTTATGTACACCGAGATCGCCCATAGCTCCTACAAAAGCTTCGTCCTTTTTAAAGAACCATGTATCTTTAGATTTAGCTGCACTCCATTGTTCAGGGCCTCCATGTCCAAACGTTGTTCTGAAGGTAAGCACTTTTCCCAGTCTTCTGCTGTCTAATATTTCTTTAGCTTTTATATGAGGTTTCATTAGTCTTTGGTTGTGTCCAATCATCAGAAATTTATTGTTTTCTTTTGCAACCTTGATCATTTCTTCAGCTTCTTCAGCAGAAATAGCCATAGGTTTTTCGCAAAGAACATGCTTTCCAGCTTTTAAAGCGTAAATACTCATAGGAGCATGTAGATAATTGGGGGTACATACGATGACAGCATCAACCTCTTCATTAGCCAGAAGTTCCTTGTAATCAGTATAGGCCCTCATACCGTATTGTTCGGCAACTTTTTCCGCCCTTTCCTTTACAATATCACATACTGCTACTAGTTCGACATTGGGATTTTCAGAGCATTCACTGATATGCCTTTTTTGTGCAATAGACCCTGCACCAAAAACAGCTATTTTGACCTTTTTCATAATAGAGTTAAACCTCCTTAAAATATAATATTATTGATTTTATTATAGCCGGGGTGAAATTGGTTTGGTAAAAAATAAGAAATCTTAGAACTTCATAATTTACGTGAAAATTACTACATTTGAAGCTGTGGGAAAACGTATATAACGTGGCATATTAAAATATAGAAATGCCACATAAAACCATAGAAAAATCAGTAAAAATATATATGATTATTAAAAAACATAAAAATAACTATCAAACTTTATCACATGCAGAAGTTTTTTGTAATGGATTACAAAGCATAATAAATATTAAATATAAAAAATATCCTTTATCAACCTTATAATGAAAAATATTTTACCTTTATTTTCTAAAATGATGGTAACATATGGTTGGTATTCTTGTCAAGTTATTATTTAATGTTTATAATTAATAACGCTGAATTTTTAAAATATTTTAGCGATTTTCACAAAAAAGCTCATATTTATTTCATTTTACAGGATTCATACCATAAATAAAAGGAATTATTTGCAAGATTGAGTAAAAAAATAGAATCTATGATTTATTTAAGTAAATAAGAAAAATATGTGCCAAAATCAGGTTGAAAAACTAAAAAAGCTAGTTTATAATGTAATTGATTACATAAAAATAATCTCTCCAAGATGACAAAAAGACTTCCAATTATTATAAAACAAAGATAGAGGAGAAAAGGTGATTGAATGGCTACAATAAAAGAGGTTGCAGAGCTTGCAGGTGTTTCTGTTGCTACGGTATCGCGGGTATTGAATAATAGTGATAGTGTACTGCCAACTACCAGGGATAAAGTACTTGAGGCGATGGAACAACTTCAATATCAACCAAATTTACTGGCTAGACACTTGAGATGTTCAGAGACGAAATTAATATTAGTTATTATACCGAGCATAGCAAATCTTTTTTTCTCTGAGGTAGTAAAAGGCATGCAGGATGCAGCTCGCACTTACGGGTATAATATCTTGCTTTGTGCTACTGAAAATGATGCTGAAAGATTGCAGGTTTATATCAATTTGTTGAAATCCCGTCAAGCAGATGGTGCGATATTTGTTTCAACAATTATCGATGATAAAACTCTAACTGAAATTGCTGATTCATATCCTGTTGTCCAGTGCAGTGAATACAAGGAAGGTCTAAATATTTCCTATGTAACCATAGATAATAGGCTGGCAGCTTATCATGGTGTACAGCATTTAATAAAAATCGGTAGAAGGAGAATTGCTTTTATTAATGGAAGAGAAGATCATCTATCTACTAGATTAAGATTAGAAGGCTATAAGCAGGCCCTGAGTGATTATAAGATAGAGTATTGTGAGGAATTAGTGCGCAATGGGCTTTATGGAATAAAGAGCGGACATAGAATAATGAGGCAGCTTTTAGACCTCAAGGAACCTCCGGACGGTGTACTGGCTAGTTCTGATATGATGGCCATCGGTGCAATTAAAGTAGCTAAACAAATGGGGTTTCAAGTCCCGGGTGATATAGCGGTAGTAAGTTTCGACAATACAAGGTCTGCAAGCATTTTCGAACCCTCCATTACAAGTATTGCCCAGCCTATGTACGACTTGGGACAGTGTTCTGTAGAAATTCTTATCAAGAAAATTAACAGCCAGGACAAATACGAGGAGAAATTGGTACTGGAGCATGAGCTTGTAATAAGACAGTCTACTATAGGATAATTTTTTAAATAAATTCTAATTTAACCTAAATTTATCAAATTAAAGGGGGAACAATGTATATGAAACTAGGTGTATTTACAGTTTTATTTTCACAAAAACCGTTTGAGGAAATGTTGGACCATGTGAAATCAAAAGGTATTCAAGCAGTTGAAATAGGAACAGGCAATTACCCTGGCAATGCTCACTGCAATCCTGACATTCTCTTGGAAGATGAATCGAAATTAAAAGCTTTTACTAGGGCAGTAGAGGACAGGGGATTAGTAATTAGTGGCCTAAGCTGTCATGGTAATCCGTTGCACCCCAATAAGGATATTGCAAAAAACCATCATGATACTTATGTGAAAACAATTAAATTGGCACAAAAGCTTGGGGTAGGAGTAGTTAATTTATTCTCAGGCTGTCCAGGAGATTCTGACAATGCAAAATATCCTAACTGGCCTGTAGTGCCCTGGCCGGGCGAATATCCGGAACTTTTTAACTGGCAGTGGGAAAATAAAATCATTCCCTATTGGAAAGAATGGGGAAAATTTGCAGCCGACCATGGCGTAAAGCTGGCTTTTGAAATGCATGGAGGTTTTTCGGTCCACAGTCCTGCAACTTTAATGAAATTAAGAAATGCTGTGGGAGAAGTGATTGGAGCAAACTTTGACCCAAGCCATCTTTTCTGGCAGGGTATCGATCCGGTAGCTGCAATAAAAATCCTCGGGAAAGAAGGGGCTATCTATCATTTCCACGCAAAAGATAATATTGCAGATGCCGATAATGCTAATTTCCGGGGAATATTAGATACAACAAGGTTTGACGATATGGTCAACAGACCCTGGATGTTTAGGACAATAGGCTATGGACATGACATTAAGCAGTGGAAGGATATAGTAAGTGCTCTCAGACTTGCCGGATATGATTATGTATTAAGTATTGAACACGAGGATTCATTAATGTCTATTGAAGAAGGATTTGATAAGGCTGTTGCATTATTAAAAGATATTATTCTAGAACAACCTCTGCCTAAAGTTTGGTGGAGTTAATTTAGAGAGGGTGTCGATGTTGAAAGCTGGTATTATAGGATGCGGAAATATATATGGGATGCATGCAATTTCTTTGAATTTATTAGATGACGTAAAGCTTGCAGCCGTATGCGATGTAAAAGAAGAAAGGGCAAAAAATGCAGCACAGCAATATAACTGTACATACTATACTGATTATAAAAAGATGATTGAAAATGAAGGATTGGATGTAGTACATATCTGTACACCTCATTATCTTCATGCTGAAATGGCTGTATATGCCGCCAATAAGGGAGTCAATATACTTACTGAAAAGCCCATGTCTATCAAACTGGAAGATGCTGAAGCTATGATAAAAGCTGCAAAAGATAATAACGTTGTCCTGGGAGTAATCTTTCAAAACAGGTATAATCCCGGGTCTAAATTGATAAAAGAGACGCTGCAGTCCGGGAAGTTAGGGAAAATCATATCAGGAAGAGCTTTAGTAGCGTGGCACAGGCCGGATGAATATTATATCAAAAGCGACTGGAAGGGGACCTGGGATAAAGAAGGTGGAGGCGTAGTGATTGACCAGGCCATCCATACCCTGGACTTACTAAGATGGTTTGTTAATGATGAAATTGAATATGTGGATGCAAATATTTACAATAGAGCCCATGAGATTATTGAAGTAGAAGATTCAGCCGAAGGGGTCATAAAATATAAAAACGGAGTTATTACAGGCTTTATGGCAATCAACTACTATGGGTATGATGCACCGGTAGAGATAGAGTTATATTGCGAAAATGGTATTGCAAAAATGACAGGACATCAGGCGACAATAAAATTCAATGACTTTACAGAAATATCGGCCGACAGGAATCCAAACGAAGGCGAACATTTAGGAAATGGATTCAAGCTATACTGGGGAATTAGCCATAAAGTTCAAATTACAAAGTTCTACGATGCCCTGAAAAAAGGGGAAAAGGTCGATATTACCGGAGATGAAGCGATAAAGACTCAGAAAATGATTTGTGCTATATATGATTCAGGGAAATCAGGTAAAAGGATTTATTTTTGATTATTAATAGTAAAAAATTGAAATGAGGGTGTGGAGTTAAGATGGTTAGGAAAATAATGGTCACTGTATGGAATGAAAATTACCATGAGAAGGTCAATGAGAAAGTTTCGAGTATATACCCTGAAGGAATACACGGTACCATTGCGAAATTTCTTAGTTCACAAGCGGATATGGAAGTCAGGACTGCAACCCTTGATGAACCTGAGCATGGCTTGACGGATGAGGTGCTTAATAGTACTGACGTACTAACCTGGTGGGGGCATAAAAAACATAAGGATGTAAATGATGAAGTGGTAGAGAAAATCTATAAAAGAGTGCTGGATGGGATGGGCCTGATTGTACTCCACTCGGGACATTTTTCAAAAATATTCAAAAAACTGATGGGGACCAGCTGTGATCTAAAGTGGAGAGAAGTCGGAGAGAGAGAAAGGCTTTGGGTAGTCAACCCGGGTCATCCTATCGTAGAAGGAATTGGTGAATACATAGAAATCCCTCATACAGAAATGTACGGAGAAAGATTTGATATCCCTCAACCGGATGAGCTTGTCTTTATAAGCTGGTTTGAAGGTGGAGAGGTGTTTCGCAGTGGATGCTGTTATAACCGTGGGCGTGGAAAAGTTTTCTATTTTCGTCCGGGGCATGAAACTTTTCCGATATATCATCAGATTGAAGTACAAAAAGTAATAACAAACGCAGTACGCTGGGCAGCCCCAGTGAAAGGGCCAATACCAATTTTTGGAAAAGTACAGCCTTTGGAAAATAAATAACTTAAGTATATATTGCATTTAGAAATATGAAAGAGATTCTCGATACACCAAAATGATGGAATGTGTTGAGAATCTTTTTGTTTTGTGGTATTGTAATCAATAAAATTCCCCAAAAAGGTACAATTATTAAGTTATTTGTGGTAAAATAAAAAAGTTGGTTTATAAAACAACAAGATATTATTAAAAACATTATAGGATAATATTAAAAGGTTTTATATTACAAATTATTCAAACAGGAGGAAGAAGATGATGAATAAAAATCAAATATACGTTATTTATGGCAATACGCCTAAGACAATGATTAAAGAAATCCTTACCAAAGCAAGGATTGAAGAGGAAATAGACAAGAGCGCTTTAATTGGTATCAAACCCAACCTGGTAGTAGCTAAGCCTTCTACCTCCGGGGCTACTACCACCCCTGATCTTGTTGCGGGAGTGATAGAGTATTTGCAGTCAAAAGGGTATCAAAACATTATCATCCTTGAGGGTTCATGGGTAGGGGACAGAACTTTCAGGGCTTTTTCAGTATGCGGATATGAACAACTATCAAAACTTTACAATGTACCATTAGTTGATCTTCAGAGAGATAAATACACAGAATATGATGCAGGTGGCGTAAGGATAAATGTGTGCAACAAAGCGATGGAAGTGGATTATCTTATTAATATGCCGGTTCTAAAGGGACACTGCCAGACAAGTATGACATGTGCGCTGAAGAATATGAAAGGCTGTATTCCTGACAGTGAAAAAAGAAAGTTCCATACCATGGGTTTACACAAGCCTATTGCATACCTGAACCGGGTTGTAAAAAGTAACCTTATTATTGTAGATGGACTGATGGGCGACCTGACTTTTGAAGAAGGCGGTACACCGGTACAAATGAACCGTGTCTTTGTAGGGAAAGACCCGGTCCTAATTGATGCTTATGCTGCTGAGTTGATGGGGTTCAATTTGAATGAGATTCCCTATATCCAGATGGCTGAGCGGATAGGAGTAGGAAGTGCTGACGTAAGTAAAGCAGAAATTATCGAATTAAATAAAGACTGTGATGTAAGGAAGATAACCCGTTCACATAAAGTGGAGAGATTGTCAAAATATATAGAAGAGAAGGACGCATGTTCAGCATGCTACGGAAGCTTGATCCATGCCCTCGAAAGGTTAGATGAAAGAGGCCTGTTAGCTAGGTTGAGAGGAAAAATTTGTATTGGACAGGGTTATAAAGGGCAGCAGGGCGAAGGAATCGGAATAGGAATATGTACAAAGGGATTCTCAAAGGGGATACCCGGTTGTCCTCCAAAAGCAAAGGATATTGTAGAGTTTATTGAAAAAAATATTTAAATCAGTTCGTAGAAATTGAAGGGGTAGATCTGCGTGTCTACCCTTGCTATAATCTTTGAACCGTGAGTTTACCTTTACATTGACATCTTTCTTCTTGTATTATTCGTTCTTTTACACTATAATCCTACATGTTGATTATCGAAAGAACCGCACATTGTTTTACCATCAATAGCTGCAACTGCTCCGTTTGACATCCTGACAATTTCTTTTTACCATATCTGAATATCTAACATGTAATTTTATCAGAATAAACATTTAATCCGTATCATTGTTAAAAGTTTATCATTGTATTACAATAAACCAGAGGATAAAAAACTAATTAAAATGTTAAGGAGGTTTCAATAATGAAAGGTTTTGCGATGCTTCGTATTGGAGAAGTAGGTTGGATAGAAAAGGAGAAACCAGTGGCAGGGCCATATGATGCAATTGTCCGCCCTCTTGCAGTTGCTCCTTGTACTTCTGATATTCATACAGTTTTTGAAGGTGCAATAGGCGAAAGACATAACATGATTTTAGGTCATGAAGCTGTTGGAGAAGTTGTAGAAGTTGGTAGTGAAGTGAAAGATTTTAAACCTGGTGACCGTGTAGTTGTTCCTGCTATTACACCCGATTGGCGTTCAATCGAGGTTCAGGAAGGCTATCATCAGCATTCTGAAGGAATGCTTGCGGGCTGGAAGTTCTCAAATGTTAAAGATGGTGTATTTGGAGAGTATTTCCATGTCAATGATGCCGATATGAACCTTGCATTGCTTCCGGATGAAATTTCTTTGGAAAAAGCGGCCATGATTCCGGATATGATGACTACCGGATTCCACGGCGCTGAACTTGCTGATATCAAGATAGGTTCTACGGTTGCAGTCATTGGGATAGGACCGGTAGGTCTTATGGGTGTGGCTGGTGCTGAATTATGTGGCGCAGGCAGAATCATTGCTGTCGGTAGCAGACCTAATTGTGTAGAAGTAGCAAAATCCTACGGTGCTACAGATATTGTCAACTATAGAAATGGTGATATTGTTACGCAAATTATAGATTTAACGAATGGTAAAGGGGTTGATTCCACAATTATAGCCGGTGGTAATCCTGATGTTATGGAATCAGCAGTAAGAATGACAAAACCAGGTGGAACAATCGCAAACATTAATTATTTTGGTGAAGGAAAAATTTTACCAATTCCACGTTCTGATTGGGGTTGTGGAATGGCACATAAAAATATCAGAGGAGGACTTTGCCCAGGCGGCCGTCTCAGAATGGAAAGACTTATTAATATTGTGAAGTATAACCGTGTTGATCCGGGTAAGTTGGTAACTCATGTATATCACGGTTTTGAGAACATGGAAAAGGCACTTCTTCTTATGAAAGATAAACCAAAAGATCTAATTAAACCTGTAGTAATCCTTGACTAATTCAACAAAAAACTGGGGTTTGTTCCATTAATGACCCCAGTTTTATTTTTGTTTTCTACACTATTCGCTTATTTGAGCAAATAAGCAAAAAATAGAAAAAATAAATTTTTCATTGATATTTTAGCTGTTTTCTATCTAAAAGTGTAACAGGTGACGGTTCGAAACTACTGAAAAACTTGTGTCATTAATGCATATTCTCAATTATAATCACATAAATACTAGTAAGACTTAAAATAATAATACAGATAATGTGAGGTGATTATATTGAGAATATTAAGTCTGGGATCTGTGGGGACCGATGTAATGAAGGTACAGGCAGTTTTGAAGAAAATAGGATATAATCCCGGTCTTATAGATGGGGTATTTGGTGAGCAGATGCAGCAGGCGGTTATACAATTTCAGAAAAACAACGGACTGAATTCTGATGGCATTATAGGACCAGATACATATCAAATTCTTGAGAGGTTTCTGTTAGGTTATGATCTTTATAGAATAACACCCAGAGATACATTATACAATCTAGCAGGAAAATATTACATAAATGTGAACCGTATACTTGTTGCAAATCCAGGAATAAATCCCAGCAGCTTAAGAGTAGGACAGGAAATTGTAATACCTTACAGTATGAATGTAGTAGATACAAATATAAACTATACTTATGAAATTATGGAGAGGGACATTAGAGGCATTAAGGCAAGATATCCGTTTATAGAGGTTGGTATTGCAGGGCAAAGTGTTCTAGGCCGGAATTTATATTACATCAAGTTGGGCGATGGACCTAATCAGGTATTTTATAATGCAGCACATCACGCGTTGGAATGGATTACATCTGTGGTATTGATGAAGTTTGTTGAAGACTTTGCAAGTGCTTATGCAGAAGGAAGAAGCATAAGAGGATACAATGTAAGGGATATAGGGAAGCAAAGCACAATATACATTATGCCAATGGTCAACCCGGATGGCATAAGTTTGGTGCTTGATGGCTTGCAAGCAGACAATCCGTATTATGAAGAATTGATCGGGTGGAATAATGGCAGAACGAATTTTTCAGAAGTATGGCAGGCCAATATCAGAGGGGTAGACTTAAATCATAACTATGATGCAGCTTGGGAATTATCAAAGCAGGCGGAACCGCTTTACGGGATATACGGGCCGGGACCGACAAGATATTCAGGACCCTGTCCGGAATCCGAACCGGAATCAAAAGCCGTTGCAGATTTTACAAGAACCCATAATTTCCGACTGGTGCTGGCATATCACAGCCAGGGAGAAGTAATATACTGGGATTTTATGAATATGGCTTCTCCGAAAGTCAGAAAAATAGGAGAGGCATTATCTCAAATTACCGGTTATGCGTTGGATGAAACTTACGGGATAGCTTCTTTTGCTGGATATAAAGACTGGTTTATCCAGGAATATAGAAGGCCAGGATATACCATAGAGGTTGGGTTGGGGAAAAATCCACTGCCTATTTCACAGTTTGACAAAATATACAATGATAATATTAGGTTGCTGCTGCAGGCAGCATTAGAGGTCTGTTGATATAGATGACTATTTGGAATAGCCGCAGGGTTTTACTGGCTTGCTTTTCATACACTTAGCTTTGATTTTACAGATACGGGCAACAGGGATATATGGGAAGGTTAAAACCACCCTGTAAAATTACAGGGTGGTTGATTTTAATACAGATGTTCATTTTTCTTCAAAGAATTCCTGGTAAAGTGCCCTTACGGCCTTGACAATATCCTCTGATTTAATGCCGAACATCATACTGATTTCGGAAGATCCTTGATTGATCATTTCCAGGTTGACGCCTGCCCTTGCCAAAGCCCTGGTCGCTTTTGCCGCTACACCGACTGCACGGCTCATTCCTTCACCAACAATAATGATTAAAGCCAGGTTGCGTTCAACAGCAATATCATCAACCTGAAGTTCAGACTTGATACGTTCAACTACGCGTACCTCAGTATCATGATCGAGTTGGCTTTCATCCAGTATGATTGAGATATTGTCAATTCCTGAGGGCATATGTTCATAGGATAGGCCTTCATCTTCGAGAATCTGGAGAAGCTTGCGTCCAAAACCAATTTCGCGGTTCATAAGATATTTACTTATATAAATGCTGCAGAAACCGTCATCGCTTGCAATTCCTGAGACGGTTCCGATCCCGGTAACCGGAACATCCGCAATTTGCCGGTTGGGAACAATCATTGTTCCGGGGGCAGAAGGATTGTTGGTATTCCTTATATTTACAGGGATACCGGCGCGATATACGGGAACAAGAGTTTCTTCTTGTAAAACACTAAAACCCGCATAAGAAAGCTCTCTCATTTCCCTGTAGGTGAGCCGTTCAATAGATTTTGGATTGGGTACGATATTAGGGTTGGCGACAAATACCGAATCAACATCGGTGAAATTCTCATAGATATCTGCACCTATCGCAGCAGCTAAAATAGAACCTGTAATGTCCGAACCGCCGCGTGGGAATGTGACAACATCACCTTCTGGTGTATATCCAAAAAATCCAGGGAAGATCATTATACCGGTTTTATTTTTAAGTGCCTTGAGATTCTCATAAGACTCAGGGAGTACCTGGGCATTTCCGTATTCATTGCTTAGCAGCAAGCCTGCTTCTTTCGGGTTGATATAATATGCTTCAACACCCAGGCTGCAAAGATATTGTGCTACAAGCTTGGCACAATTATCTTCACCGGCTGCTTTTAATGTATCCATGAATTTTTCCTTGTTACTTGTATCTGTTTCAAGGCGACTTCGAAGGTCAGCAGCTATTGTTTGGACGATTTCTTCAGATAACGCAAGTTCCTGTGCAATTTCTGCATAGCGCTCGACGATAAGATTTAATTCTTTTTCAGCTGATTTATATGTAAGATATTGTTGTGCACAGGCAATTAAAAGGTCTGTTACCTTCGTATCATTCTTGAAGCGTTTACCCGGTGCTGATACAACAATGAGGCGACGTTCAGGGTCTGACAGTATGATATTACAAACTTTTTTAATCTGTTCTGCAGTAGCTACTGAGGAGCCACCAAACTTTGAAACTTTCATCTTTGAGACCTCCAGTTTTTATTTTTATTTCATCGTGAATAAAGCTGCGCAGTAACAAGCGCATAGACATATTTCCAATATTATCTTATGCAATTTGACCTCACAAAGTAGCAATTATTTTATCAAATTTTTTGAAAGTAGTAAATGGTTTTCCTGCAAAAACTAGCAAAAGAACTTATAGAAATTGTTAAAAAATATATAATGTCTTTATTATAATATCCACAATTCTTTCTTCCCTGTAGAAGCTCCCAGGGCTCCCGCCTTTAGTATTTCAATAATATCTTCTTTACTGTCTATCAGTCCTCCTGCAATGACGGGGCAGGATAGCTGGCAGTTTATGCGCTTTATAATTCCCGGCATTACACCGGGCATAATTTCAATCATATCCGGCTGTATGGATTGGACAGTTTTAATAGTAGTTTCATAGGATAGGCTGTCTATCAGGAAAAAACGCTGTATTGTAAATATGCCTTTTTCCTGTGCGTATTTGATACTGCTGCTTTTAGTGCTGATAATACCGTCAGGACCAATTACCTTACTGATATAATCAATAGCTTTATAATCTCTTCCAATCCCTTCTAGAAAATCAATGTGGATGAAAACGCTTTTATTACCGTTTTTTACCCGGTCGACAAGCGACTTTATATTAAAAATATCTGCATGAAGTAGAAAAACAGTAGTTACCTGGGAAGTAACAGCAATGTCTACATCCTCTTCTTTCCTGATTGCCGCAATGATTGGATTTTCTTCGATTTTTTCAATGATTTCAATTTTATTCATATACCCGGACCTTTCTCTTTTGGAATCAATGCCAGCTCTAAATATTTTATATATTTAAACCCTGTGATATAAATATTTATTTAATACTGTCACCATATAGAGAATTATAGCAAAAAAAGAATTTCGGGTAAACATAGAAAATTTCCAGACCCAATGTAACAAGAAATATTATTGCAGCATATCATGTATTATGAGGTTTTATGTTAATGATAAATATGCCTTTGATATTTTATAAATGTATTGGGGATAGGGAGATGAACAGGACTAATTATTTAATAGAGGTATTCTGTATTTCGGGTGTTATTGGAATTATATCAAGATTTTTAGGAGGTATTGAAACATCTTATATAATATTATTGGTGCTGGTTGTTATTGATACTCTTACAGGGATGGCAGTAGCCATAAAAAATAAAAGATTTAACAGCAAGGGTCTTTCCAAATTTATTAAAAAAGTTGTTACTTATTCAGTATCCATCATGACAGTCAGGTTACTAGAGATAGGTATTTTAACGCTAGTTCAAACAACTTTGTTATCCCAAATAATGGTGGCCTTTCTTGAAGTTACAGAAACAGTAAGCATTTTAGAAAACCTAACGCTTCTTGGGGTACCAATACCTAAGAACTTTATGTCGTTATTATTAACTCATTTAAAAATACCTGGATTGGGAAGAATCGACATACCTGGAAATAGTGAGGACAACCTTTCAGATATTGAAGAGCTGATAAAATATCAGATACCTACTTTTAATGATCAATATATAAAAAGGTTATTGGAAATCAAGTTTGAAGTATGGAAAAGTGTAGCACAGCAGGTCAATATTATACTCCGGGAAAAAGATGCAGATAATAATGAACTCATATACTATAAAATTATGGCCGAGATAGAGTTAGGATTTAAGGAAATCGAAGAAAAGCTAAAAGAAGAAAAAATTCCCCGAGAATATATTGAAGAGTGCAGCAGATGTTCCCAACATAAAGTGGACAAATGGCTTCAAAAGGTTAAAAGTATTTGTTTTTCCCAGGAATCAATAGAAAATAAAAAAGAGCAGTTTATTGAAAGTCTCATGGTTTTCTTGTATCAAACCATCCTGTCAGCCCGTAAAGGTGCAGACAATAATGGAGAATAAACAGTAGAAAAATACCCTCTATAATAATTTGCTGATGCAGGAGGCAGCAATTTGAATTACAATTAGATTAATGTTGCAAAATTACCAAAACTGTTATGCTAAAAAGCCATATAATAGTTTAATATTGCAAAATGATGAATTTTTATAAAATAATACTTGCAAAAAAAATATTTGTATGCTATACTTTAATCAAGTTATATAACATGACAATAATTATTTTATGGCTGCGGCAGCTTACAATTGAATAGTTAAACACAGGAAGGCGTTTGGAAGTTTTTCTGTGTGACGGTGAAGTCTTTTAAAGGATGTTGGGTATGGCACTGCGATGTGTGATACACGGATACTTTAAAAGACTTTTTTATTATTTTATAATTCAATTATTTTGAATAATTTCAATAATATTCAATTTAAGGGGGTAATTTTATGAGACAGGTAGCTATTTATGGAAAAGGCGGTATAGGTAAGTCTACAACAACACAGAACTTGACAGCAGGTTTAGGAGAAATGGGAAAAAAAATTATGGTCATAGGATGTGACCCGAAAGCAGACTCAACCCGATTGTTACTGGGTGGGCTTGCACAAAAAACAGTTTTGGATACTTTAAGAGAAGAAGGAGAAGATATTGAGCTGGACTTAATCATGAAGACAGGTTTTGCAGGCATTAAATGTGTTGAATCCGGGGGACCTGAACCGGGTGTAGGATGCGCAGGCCGGGGAATTATTACATCTATCGGAATGCTGGAAAGATTGGGGGCCTATGAGGCAGATCTTGATTATGTTTTTTACGATGTATTGGGAGATGTTGTCTGCGGCGGTTTTGCGATGCCCATCCGTGAAGGTAAAGCACAGGAAATATATATTGTTGCCAGTGGTGAATTGATGGCAATGTATGCAGCCAATAACATTTCCAAAGGTATACAGAAATATGCAAATTCCGGCGGTGTCCGTCTGGGCGGCATTATCTGCAACAGCAGAAAGGTGGATGGAGAACGTGAGCTTATTGAAGCCTTTGCAAAGGAACTGGGCAGCCAGATGATTTATTTTGTACCTCGTGACAATATCGTTCAAAGAGCTGAAATCAACAGGAAAACAGTTATCCATTATGATCCGACTGCGCAGCAGGCCGATGAATACAGAGGTCTTGCAAAGGCGATTGACGGCAACGATATGTTTGTCATACCGAAACCAATGACGCAAGACAGGTTGGAAGCGCTCATGATGGAGCATGGAATACTTGATATTTAAAGGGAGGTTGACAATATGTTAATGGTTAGAGCAATTATCAGGCCGGAGAAGGTAGGGGTTGTATTATCCGAATTGTGTGATGCAGGGTTTCCGGCGGTTACAAAGATTGATGTAGTAGGTAGAGGAAAACAAAGAGGTGTGAAAGTGGGAGATATCCACTATGATGAGATTCCGAAAGAAATGCTTCTGCTGGTTGTAAATGATGAGGATAAGGAGGATGTAGTGAAAATTATCATGAAAAATGCAAAGACCGGTGAAAAAGGTGCTTTCGGGGATGGTAAAATATTTGTCAGTCCTGTAGAAGAAGCATATACCATCAGTACGTCCAGCAAGGGATTATAAAAAAGGGGGAAACCGGGATGAAAGAAATCATGGCTATTATCAGGCTCAACATGATCAATAAGACAAAAGATGCACTGCTAAAAGAAGGCTTTCCCTCCATCACCTGCAGAAAAGTACTTGGAAGAGGTAAAAAGAAGGTTGATTTTTCATTAATAGATGTAATTTCACAAAATGTGATGGAGTCCCCCCGGCTGGCAGAAGAGCTTTCAGAAGGTCACAGGCTTATTCCCAAAAGACTGCTTACTATGGTTGTTAAGGATGAAGATGTAAAGAAAGTGGTTGACACAATTATGAGTGTCAACAGTACCGGGAATCCGGGGGACGGAAAAATATTCGTACTGCCTGTTATGGAAGTAATAAGGGTCAGGACGGGAGAAACAGGAGAAACTGCTATCTAGCAAGTGAGGTGAATGTTATGGGTCAAGTATTGGAAAAAGTGCTGGAAAAATATCCTGCACGGGTGTATAAAAACAGAAAAGAGCATGTCATTGTAAAAAAAGACGGTGAAAAAAATGAAATACAGGCCAACACAAGAACTATACCCGGGATCATAACCAACAGGGGATGCTGTTTTGCCGGCTGTAAAGGGGTTGTTCTCGGACCTCTGAAGGACGTGGCTCTTATCGTCCACGGTCCGATAGGATGCGCATACTACAGTTGGGGTACCAGAAGGCATAAAGCAAGAAAAGAAGAAGATGCAAAGAGTTTTCTGGAGTACTGTTTTTGTACTGATATGCAGGAAAGCGACATTGTATTCGGTGGAGAGAAAAAATTAAAGCAGGCCATTAAGGAAGTTGTTGAAATATTCGACCCTGCAGCAGTCATGATTTGTTCCACCTGTCCGGTAGGTCTGATAGGAGACGATATTCATGCTGTTGCTGCAGAGGCTGAAAAACTTTACGGCAGAAAAGTTGTTGCTTTTAGCTGTGAAGGGTATAAAGGTGTAAGCCAATCGGGAGGACACCATATTGCCAATAATGGATTGATCAAGCATATTATCGGTACAGGAGACCGTGAACCTAAAAAGTATGCAATCAATATATTGGGAGAATACAATATCGGTGGAGACGGCTGGGAAGTTTCAAGAGTGCTGAAAAGGATTGGATATGATATTGTCTCAGTTATGACCGGTGATGGAAGCTACAGAGATTTAAAAAATGCTCACAAGGCGGATTTAAATATTGTACAGTGCCATCGGTCTATCAATTACATTGCTGAAATGTTACAGACTAAATACGGCACTCACTGGATTAAAGCTAATTTTATTGGGGTTAAAGGTACCATTGAAACTTTAAGGGCGATGGCCAAATATTTTGGCGATGAGGAGTTGATCCAGCGTACCGAAGAGGTGATTGCTGATGAATTGGATGATATTCAGGATGCGATAGATTACTATAAAGAAAAACTGAGGGGGAAAACAGCAGCATTATTTGTAGGAGGCTCCCGTGCCCATCATTATCAAATACTGCTAAAAGACTTAGGGGTGGAAACGGTCCTGGCAGGCTATGAGTTTGCCCATAGAGATGATTATGAAGGCAGAGAGGTAATACCGTTCATAAAAGAAGATGCTGACAGTAAAAATATTGAAGAATTAAAAGTTGAAAAAGATGAAAAACATTACCGCGTATTTTTAACTCCCGAAAGATATGAACAGCTCAAAAACGAAATACCCCTTGATTATTATGCCGGTATGATCAAGGAAATGCCCGACGGCAGTATTGTGGTAGACGATTTGAACCATTATGAGACCGAAGAATTCCTAAAAATATTAAAACCCGATATATTCTTTTCGGGAATCAAAGATAAATTTGTTGCACAGAAGGCGGGAATATTGTCCAGGCAATTGCATTCTTACGATTACAGCGGACCTTATGCCGGTTTCAAGGGTGCTGTCAACTTTGCCAGGGATATTACCATGGGGCTCTATACGCCTACCTGGAAATATACAACGCCGCCGTGGAAGACCGAACCGTTGTTAGAAGGGACATTTATTGGAGGTGAATTGTAATGTTGGACCTGACACCAAAAAAAGTATCAGAACGAAGCGCATTAAGGATTAATCCTGCTAAAACATGTCAACCCGTCGGAGCGATGTATGCAGCCCTTGGTATTCACAGGTGTCTGCCACACAGTCACGGTTCCCAAGGATGTTGTTCTTATCACAGGACATTTTTAACAAGACATTTTAAAGATCCGGCAATGGCTTCTACCAGTTCATTTACTGAAGGAGCTTCGGTTTTCGGAGGCGGGAGCAACCTTAAAACCGCTATCAAAAACGTATTTGAGATATACAATCCGGATATCATTGCGGTACACACCACTTGCCTGACAGAAACCATAGGAGATGACCTTTATTCAATTATCCAACAGATACAGATCCCCGAAGGAAAGTATGTAATACATGCCAATACACCCAGTTACGTAGGTTCGCATATTACAGGTTTTTCCAATATGGTAAAAGGAATGGTAAGCTATCTTTCCAGCAGTAATGGGTTCATCAATGACAAGGTAAATGTCATTCCCGGTTTTGTAAATCCGGGTGACATGAGGGAAATCAAGCGCATAATGGAACTGATGGGAATTGAATACATCATGTTCCCTGATACCAGCGGCGTGCTGGATGCCCCCATGACTGGAAAGTTTGAAATGTATCCTAAGGGTGGTACAAAGATTGAGGATATCATAGATGCGGGTAACTCTATTTTAACCCTGGCATTGGGTGCATTTGCTTCGGAAGCCGGAGCGGTGGAACTGGAGAAAAAATGCAAGGTACCGTTCAAGGTATTGGACCTGCCTATCGGCATTGAAGCAACCGACCGGTTTGTGATGAGTCTCATGAAGGTTGGAAATAAGGAAGTGCCCTATGCACTGGAAGAAGAAAGAGGCCAACTGGTGGACATCATGATAGATGCACATCCGTACTATCATGGCAAGAAAGTAGCTATATTTGGTGACCCGGATACCGTACTGGGATTAACAGAATTTGTACTTGGGTTAGGTATGATTCCTAAATACGTAGTAACCGGAACCCCGGGAGAAGCCTTTACTACCAGAGCCAACGAGATGCTTCAGCAAGCAGGTATTGACGGAATTGCAAAGAGTGCGGGAGATTTATTTGAACTGCATCAGTGGATTAAAAATGACCCTGTTGATCTTCTCATGGGGGGCACTCACGGCAAATATATTGCCAGAGCTGAAGATATTCCGTTTGTAAGGGTGGGATTCCCCATCATGGACAGATATGTACATCCCTACATGCCTATCGTAGGTTACAAAGGAGCAATGAGACTGGTTGAGATGATTGCCAATGCGTTAATGGACAGGCAGGACAGGGATTGCGCGGATGAAGATATGGAGATGGTAATGTAATCACAGCAGGGAGTGGGGAGCAGGGAGAACCCTTTATACCAGCTACATGACGCATGATACAAATCCCTCTCCGGATTTTAAAATAGCTGTTTTTTCACTCCATTCCCCACTCCCAATTATTAAAACAAGGAGGCTGAGGAATATGAAAAGTGCCGTTGCAGTTGATATTCTTAAAGAAAGGCAAGATTTCATTATTTGTAATTCCAAAGAACAGGCAGGAAAACTGAAATGTGATAAAGACAGCGTTGCAGGCTCGGTAAGCCAGAGGGCATGCGTCTATTGTGGTGCAAGAGTGGTTTTAAATCCCATAACTGATGCTTTTCATATTGTCCATGGCCCCATAGGATGTGCAAGCTATACATGGGATATCCGAGGCAGTTTGTCAAGCGGTGCGGAGACATACCGCAACAGTTTTTCCACTGATATCAGGGAACAGGATGTTATTTTTGGAGGAGAAAAGAAACTTTCCAGCGCAATTGATGAAATTATGAACAATTTTGGTCAGGATGCCAAAAAAGCTCCAAAAGTAATATTTGTCTATGCCACTTGTATTATCGGAGTTATCGGCGATGATATAGAAGCAGTATGCAAAGCAGCAGAAAGGAAATACAATATCAGGGTCATTCCTGTAAAATCTCCGGGGTTTGCAGGAAATAAATCTATGGGTTACAAAGCTGCGTGTCATGCACTCATCAACTTAATGGGAGAAAATAAACCTGACGAAAAGATAGAAGGCATCAACTTTTTGGGAGACTTTAATCTGGCAGGTGAGATGTGGATTCTCATCAATTATCTCAAACAAATCGGTCTGAAGGTTGTTTCAAAAATTACAGGAGACGGAACATGTGAAGAAATTATGCAGGCACCAAAAGCAACATTAAATATTGTACAATGTGCGGGTTCTATGACTTATCTTGCCAAACAGATGGAACGACTTTATGATATTCCTTTTATCAAAATCAGTTTTTTTGGAATAGAGGATACTAAACTTTCATTAATGAGGATTGCACAAGCAATAGGAAATAAGGAAATTATTCAAAAGACAAGACAATTTATTTATGAACAGGAACAGACAGTGCAGCCCAAACTGAATTATTACCGCAGCAGATTAAAAGGCAAAAAGGCTGCAATATATGTAGGTGGCGGATTTAAAGCCATTTCTCTCATTAAACAGTTTAATGACCTCGGTATGAAGACAGTAATGGTAGGAACTCAGACCGGGAAGGAAGAAGACTATGAAATGATTAAAAATATATCGGATGTTGGTACTGTCATTTTAGATGATACCAATCCCTACGAATTGGAAAAATTTATTTTGGAAAAAGGTGCGGATATCCTTGTCGGAGGTGTCAAGGAAAGACCGCTTGCATATAAATTGGGGATCGCATTTTGTGACCATAACCATGAACGGAAGCACCCTCTTGCCGGATTCGAGGGAGCAGTGAATTTTGCCAAAGAGATTGATCTGACAATCAACAGCCCGGTGTGGAAACTTATCTCAATTGTCAATTAAATCGGGGGTATCAAAATGAAGAATCGAAATTTTGTAAATCTTAATATAAACCCATGTAAAATGTGTATGCCTATGGGGGCGGTAATGGCTTTTAAGGGAATAGAGAACAGTATGATGATTCTTCACGGTTCCCAGGGCTGCAGCACATATATTAGAAGACATATGGCCACTCATTACAATGAGCCTATTGATATTGCTTCTTCATCACTTACCGAGCAGGGGACAGTATATGGAGGAGCAGAAAATCTAAAAAAGGGCATTAAAAATGTGATGAAGCTTTACAACCCGCAAATTATTGGCGTTGCTACCACATGTCTTGCGGAGACAATAGGCGAAGACATATCACGTATTGTTACAGAATTTCTGCAACAGGAAAATATACGCGATGTAACTGTTATTCCCGTTTCTACACCCGGATACGGTGGGACCCAGTTCGAAGGATATTATAGTGCACTCAAAGAGATTATAAAATCTATTGCTAGAGACACTACAAAGAATAATAAAATTAACATCATTGCGGCCAATCTAAATCCGGCAGATATTAGACACATCAAAGAAATATTGAAGCTTTTCAACATCGAATATATACTTTTACCGGACATATCCACAACATTGGATGCACCCTATTCAAAAGAATACAGAAGAATACCGGAAGGGGGGACAAAGATTTCTGACATTGAAAGCATGGCAGGTTCGATAGCGACTATTGAAATGAGTATTACAATTGATGACAGATATTCACCTGGTAAATATCTTGAAGAAACCTTTGGTGTACCATTGTATAAATGTTCAATCCCAATGGGATTAAGAAACACTGACGAATTTATGAACCTTATCTCACAAATCTGCGGCAGACCCATTCCACAGCAGTTAAAAGAAGAAAGAGGAAGATACTTGGACGGAATGATTGATTCCCATAAATATAACGCGGAAGGCAGAGCAGTTGTATTTGGAGAACCGGAACAGGTGTATGCAGTAACCCGGCTGTGTTGTGAAAATGGAATCAAGCCTTTGTTGATTGCAACCGGAACCAAAAGTGAATTATTGAACAGTTATTTAAAAGAAGACCTTGACAGTGTTGGAGAACCCTGTTTAATTCTGGATGATACTGACTTTGAAACCATACAGAAATACGCAAAAGCTTTTCATGCTAACCTTCTTATTGGAAATTCTGATGGAAAATGGATTGAAGAAAAAGATGGAATCAGCTTGGTTAGAATCGGCTTTCCTGTACATGACCGGGTAGGCGCCCAGAGGAAAGTCAATACAGGATATGATGGGTCTATGCGGTTCCTGGACGATATTACAAACACTCTTTTAGAGGATAAAGAAAAGAAATATAGAAAGAGTATGTACCAAAAATATTATAAGGATGGCGGAAAGGGGGAAGAAAGGACAATGAGAAACATGGTACAGGTTGTCAGACCAGATCTTGAAATAAAGAGTAATGACGGGAAAACTGCCACTCACCCCTGTTACAATCAGGAATCACATGATTGTGCCAGAATGCATATCCCGGTAGCTCCAAAGTGTAACATCAGCTGTAATTATTGCAGCCGAAAGTACGATTGCCCCAATGAAAGCAGACCTGGGGTAACAAGTGAAGTATTAACCCCGGAACAGGCTCTTGAAAAATTTATTGAAGTAAAAAGTAAGCTGGAAAACTTGACAGTAGTGGGAATTGCAGGACCGGGAGACGCTCTTGCCAATTTTGACAAGACCAAAAGGGCATTGGAGCTTATAAGACAGATAGATCCGGAAATAACTTTTTGTTTATCTACTAATGGTTTAATGCTGCCGTTTTATGCTAATGATTTAATTCAATTGGGAGTATCCCATGTAACCATTACCATTAACGCAGTAGACCCGAAAATTGGTGCAAAAATATATAAATATGTTGACTATCTAGGAAATAGATTAGAAGGTGAAGAAGCGGCTTGGATTCTAAGGTACAATCAACTGTCAGGGCTTAAATATCTAGCTGACAGAGGGGTTATATGTAAGGTTAATATTGTTATGATCAAAGGAATCAATGACCATCATATTCAGGAAGTAGTCAGGAAAGCAAAAGAATGCGGAGCATTTATGACCAACATCATGCAAATGATTCCGGCACCGGGGAGTGTTTTTGAAAGCATGCCCTTGGTAAGCAATATAGAATTAAATGAGATGAGGAAAAAATGCGAGGTTGATTTAAAGCAGATGTACCACTGCCGGCAGTGCCGGGCTGATGCAATTGGCACATTAGCAAATGATTGTTCCATTCATTTTAGAAACAAATCCTGTAATGCATCAGGATGTATTTCTCAAAAAAAGGAAAATGAGATACCGGCAAAATATAAATACAGGTTTGCTGTGGCTTCCAAAAGCGGAATGCTTATTGACCAGCATTTCGGTCATGCAGAAGAATTCTATATTTATGAATATAGAAACGGTGAAATCACATTTATAGAAAAGAGAAGCGTAAATAAATATTGTACAGGAACAGAAGATTGCGATATACATGAGGATAAGATTCAAAAAATCATCCGGACAATTAAGGATTGTAATGGAGTACTTGCTTTAAGAGCAGGCTATGAACCTATAAAAAAACTAAAGCAGCGGGGAATTAAAGTTATACAGATGTATGAGGAGATTAATAAGGGAATTGTACGTGCAGTAGAACAGATGGAGACTGAAGAGGTTTGTGCTGTAAATTAATGAAGGAGGAATTTATCGTGGTAAAGCCAAAATATCATATTTTTGTTTGTACAAGTTCAAGACCTAATGGTCAGCAGAAGGGATTTTGCCATTCCAAAGCTGGCGTTGAGATTGTGAGCAGATTTATGGAGGAAATTGAAGAACGGGAGTTAAGTGATGAAGTAATGGTTACCAATACGGGATGTTTCGGAATATGCAATAAAGGCCCTATTGTGGTAATATACCCGGAAGGGACCTGGTATGGCAATGTATCTCCTAACGATGTACAAGAGATTGTTGAGTCTCATATTGAAAATAATCAAAAAGTAGAAAGATTGGAGATATAATGAGAAATGAATATAAAAAAATGAAAGCGATCATAATTAGTTTAGCAGTGGCAATTACTTTGGTTTCAGGCTGTGAATCTAAAAAAGGGTTGTGTCAGCACAACCTGAAGAAATCATGGTATTTGCTGCAGCAAGCTTAACCGAAAGTTTCGAAGAGATTGGAGAAAAGTTTAAAGAAAAGAAAAATGTAAATAAAGAATTCTGCTTCAACAAAATACTGGATATTATGGTACTTAAAGGCTGGATACAGGAGTGAATTACATGGCTGTTGTTTTAGACGAAAAATTAAAATTTATTACTGACAGGACAATTCCTGAAATTTTAAAATTTAACAGAAATATTAGAAAAAAAGATTTGTTAAAGTTTTGTATCATGCTTGGCAAACTGGGTGTTGATTTTATAGAGATCAACAGGGATGCTTTTGAAAAGATAGAAGTTCTGCTCCGGGGTATGGAATTTATTTATAGAATTGAAGATGAGAAGGATATAGCAATATGTGCCGATAACCATTTTAAACATTGTGTAGTGAATTGCAAACAATTTTTATATAGTCAGTTTGAGCTTGTACAAAGGCTAAAAGCTGCCAATATAACCATCGAAATTAATCTGAATGATATAAGCCGGGGATACAAATTGACCCGTTTAAGAAGCTTTATAGATTTTAGCAATATATACTGCCTAAGAATTTACGGGTTAAACAAATTCATATTACCTGAAGGGATAAGTATGGCTAAGAAAATCAAAGAAAGCCTGAATGTGAAAGTGGATGTTTGCCCTGAAAACAAATATTTTATGGCTACGGCAATAGCAGTGGAAGGGATAAGGCATGATGCAGATTTTATAACTACTGCTTTTGCAGGGTATGGAGGCAGATATGGATTTGCTGCTCTGGAGGAAGTACTGTTAGCACTGCAAATAATAGATAGCTTGAAAATAGATGGAGATACCGGACTATTCCCTCAAGTATGTAAACTATATAGAGGACTCACAGGGATAGATATACCAAAAATGAAGCCAATTTTAGGTGAAGACATTTTTAAATATGAGTCAGGAATTCATGCAGATGGTATAGAAAAGAACCCTTGTAACTACGAGCCTTATGAGCCGGATAAAGTCGGGCAAAAGAGGAGGCTGGTCCTGGGAAAACATTCAGGAACAAGGGCGGTAGTAAGTAAGTTAAGAGAACTCGGGGTTAATCACGAAAATATAGATATATCCCGTGTGTTAGGGAAAATTAGAGAAAAAAGCATTGAACTGAAGCGGGAAATTTTTGACCATGAATTAATTCAGATTTGTGAAGATAATTCATTCGGCAGATTAAAAAAGGCAATTTAGAATGCGCCTTTGTTCCCATGAATACCAATGGAAGACGGTGAAATGTATGGAGGTTTACATTGTAGATACTACGCTGCGTGATGGAGAGCAGAAGGCCGGGTTGGCGCTTGGAAGCAAGGACAAAATTGAAATTGCTAAAATCCTCGACAGAATAGGTGTCTATCAAATTGAAGCAGGTACACCGGCTATGGGTGGGGACGAGAAAAAAAGTATAGAAAAAATGATGGAACTCAATTTGAAAAGTAAGATATCTGCATGGAACAGGATGAACCTTAAAGACATTGAACAGTCAGTGGAATGTGGTGTGGATATTATCCACATTTCGGTACCGTCGTCGGATATTCATATCAAGTCAAAATTGAATAAAGATAGGATCTGGGTAGTGAATAATATGAAAAGGTGTATTTGCTTTGCTAAAGAAAAAGGCTTTGAAGTAACAATTGGACTTGAGGATGCTTCCAGGGCTGATTTTATGTTTTTAATTCATATCTGTGAAATAGCGTTGAGTCTGGGGGTTCGGCGGATAAGATATGCAGACACGGTAGGTATATTACATCCACAAAGGATATTTGAAGAAGTGAAGCAAATATGCACAACGGTAGATGTAGATGTGGGAATACATGTGCACAATGATTTTGGAATGGCGGTAGCAAATTCCATTGCTGCAGTACAGGGTGGGGCAAAATATGTTGATTGTACTATTGGAGGAATCGGGGAAAGAGCAGGGAATTGTAATTATGTTCAGTTCATCAAAGCGTTGGATGCATTTTCATACATTAATAAAAAAACAGACATAAAGAATTTAAAGGAAGCAGAAAGAGAGATAAGAAATATTTTTAACAGTCCATTATTTACAAGGCATTGATTTTAAGATTCATTTTGATTTCTATAAATTGTTAACCATAACTATAAACTTATTGATGAATTAAATGTCCATCTTAAGTAATAATATCTCCATATCAGTAAACAATATGTAATGGAGGTGGTGAAGGTTGGACAACAAAACATTATCACAAATGGAAAAACTGCAGATGCAGGAATTGATGAAAACGCAGGCTTTGTGTTTAAAGAAGGCTAAGATGTACGCAAACCAAGCTCAGGATACAGAGATCAAACAGGTACTGGAGATTTTAACAAGCAGGAATGAAGGGCACATATATAACTTATCTTTGGTAATGCAGGAAAATGGTATATCTACCGATGAATTAATACAGTAATGGAGGGAAAACATGTATTCTTTAGGCATGTCCAGTGATACGCAATTGAATGAAAAAGAGATTTTAACCGATATGCTGCAAGGGGCAAAGCATATGGCTGCTTGCTATATAAATGCAGCACTGGAATGCAGCAATGATGTAACAAGAGAATCCCTTGCAAAACTGGCACGGGAAAAGGTAAGAGATGCCGGCTTGATATATAAAGTTATGAGCCAAAAAGGGTGGTATAAGGTAGAGCCCGCAAAAGATGTACGGAAATCTACAAGTATCAATCCGGATAATATCCAGTAAGGGAAGCAGGGACGTAAATTTATAATAGAAACAATTGTTAACTTATTTTATAAATTGGGTTGACAATTGTTTTTTTTTCATTTATTCTATTTAGTATAAGGGAAGTATATTTGAAGAATATTATGAAAACAATATTTGAATAATACTTGGGTGCATTTAATCTAGTTGATGAATGTTATGGAAAGAACGTAAAAAAATATACATCCATAATACTCTTCAAAATAAAAAAATGCACCTTAGTGTAAGTTACATAATTAAAATAGAATAAGAAAGTGAGGTCAATCAAATGAATTTCAAGACAAAGGATATGATTTTAGTGGCATTATTTGCTGCATTGACAGCCATAGGAGGTTTTATTAATATCAAAGTATACGCAGTTCCCTTAACACTGCAACTGTTTTTTTGTTCCTTTGCAGGTATTTTGCTAGGCGCAAGACTCGGAATGATGTCTCAGCTAATTTATGTAATGGTAGGATTAATAGGAATTCCCGTATTTGTATACGGAGGTGGACCGGCATATGTGCTTAATCCGACTTTTGGATATTTAATAGGATTTATTGTTGCAGCTTATGTGATGGGTAAAATTGTTGAAACCTTCAAGGAACTAAGCTTTATAAGCATGATTATTTCTGTAATGACAGGATTTGTTATAGCTTATGCAATTGGAATTCCATATTTTTATGCTATATATAACTTCTACCTTGGCAAATCTTTACCTTTTCTAAAGAGTATAACCATGATGACACCTTATATGGTTAAAGATTTGATATTAGCTTTTGTTGTTGCGCTAACAGCATGGAGAGTACTTCCTATATTAAGAAGTACCGGAATAGTTCCGGCACCCAAAAAAATAAGTGCTTAAAATTTTATATTGCATAGTTTTCTTTGTGGGGGCAGCACATTGGGCTGCCCTTAAAATTGTAAAATGCGAACTGTGAATTTTTAAAGCAAAGGGGAAAGTAACATGATCAAAGCAATGGAAGAGAAAGTCATGAATGGTCAGCCAATAAGCTTTGAAGAAGCTATTATGCTGATGCAAACTGACGACGTGGAAAGGCTGTTCACAGCTGCAAACAGGATACGTGAGAAATTTAAGGGCAACAAGGTGGATTTGTGCACCATTATGAATGCAAAATCTGGAAAATGTTCTGAAAACTGCAAATACTGTGCACAGTCGGGCCATTATCACACAGGAGTGCCGGAATATCCGCTTGTGAGCATAGAAGAAGCTATCAAAATGGCTAAGGAAAATGAAAAAGACGGTGCTCACCGCTTTTCATTAGTCACCAGCGGAAGAGACCTTTCGGGTGAAGATTTTGATAAAGTAATTGAGATCTATAAAGTTTTGAAAAGGGAAACAAAACTACAATTATGTGCTTCTCATGGGATCATATCTTATGAACAAGCAGTAAGGCTTAGAGAAGCGGGAGTAACCATGTATCACCACAACATTGAGACAAGCCGTGATTATTTTGATAAGATTTGTGACACCCACTCCTATCAAGACAGGATAGACACTATCAAAAATGTAATGGCTGCAGGCCTGGATGTGTGCTGCGGTGGTATCATCGGGATGGGGGAAAGTATGGAGGACAGGATAAAAATGGCTTTAGAAATAAGAGGATTAGGTGTTAAATCCATTCCTGTTAACGTGCTCAATCCAATAAAAGGAACTCCTCTGGAAAATGCAGAAAGGCTAACTCCTATAGAAATTTTAAAGACTATGGCTGTGTTCCGGTTTATCATTCCTGATGGGTTTATAAGATATGCCGGAGGCAGAAATGCACTAGGGGAACTCCAAAGACTAGGGTTTAAAGCCGGGGTGAATGCAGCTCTGGTGGGAAATTATTTGACTACTGTAGGAAATGTAATATCTGAAGATATTAGAATGATAAAAGAAGAGGGTTTGGAAGTTTGAGTGAGACTAAGGCAGTTAATTTCAATTTAACGTGTAGAAAAGTCAACTATTTTTATTGACATACTTTTAAAACTATGTTATTCTCAAAATGTAAAATTTTTCTTGTTAAAAATTTGACTTATTTTACTTTCAAGCTGCAGGAATGTAGCAAAAATTAAGTTCAGAGGGGGAGAGTTCTTGTGAAAAAAGTATTACTCATGGGTGTTACATCTCTCTTAGTATTATCCATGCTGGCTGGTTGCGGTACTAAGCAGGCAGAAGCACCTAAAAATGCAGCCCAGGAACCAGCAAAAGAAGCAACTAAGGAGACACCAAAGAAAACACAGCAATCGGAATCAGGTGTAAGTTATAAAGACGGTACATATAAAGCAACTTACAGCCATTTAGATAGTCATGGTTGGAGACCGTTAGTAGAAGTTACTATCAGTGGCGGTAAAATTACAAAAGCTGCTATGAACTATGCTAAACCTGATGGAAAATTAAAATCTGACGATGCTGACTATGCTAAAAATATGAAAGCTAAATCCGGTATTACTCCAGCAGAAGCTTATGCGAAAATGAATGAGGACCTAGTAGCAAAGCAAGATATTGCTAAAGTTGATGTAGTTACAGGTGCTACCAGTTCATCTGAATTTTTTAAAGAACTAGTTGCTAAGGCTTTGGAAAAAGCAAAAACCGGTGATACTACCGAAACAGTATTGCCTATGAATGATACTTATAAAGCAGCTGATAAACCTGACGAACGCGGCTGGAAAGCTGAGCTTGCTGTTACTTTCAAAGATGGTAAAATTGAGAAAGTGGTTTATAATGAAGTGAACGACAAAGGTGAAAAGAAAAGAGAAAGTAAAGAATATAATGATAAGATGAAAGAAAAATCTGGCATCACTGCAGCAGATGCCCAGGCTGCTTTAGAAAATGCGTTGATGAAGAGTCAGGATCTTGAAAAGGTTGATGTTGTAACAGGTGCAACTAGTACTTCCAAGAGATTTCAAGAGTTGGCAAAACAGATTGCTGCTCAAAGGGTAGAATATAAAAAATAATAGTTCTAAGAGTAAGGAGCACGGGAATAATAACCAGGCTCCTTATTTTCATGGGTGGAAATGATATTTTAATTTGATTGTTTCATTTCTCTGCCAGAACCTTAACTGTCTCATCAAATATGGCATAATATAGTGGTCTAATCCGAAAGCTCTTCCCGCGCCTCCTAACATAGGAATATGGGCAAGCAGTAAATAAAGCTGTCCTGTTCCGGACAGGAAGAAATTAATATTCATAAATATAGCTGCGACGGCACCCAAGAAGGTGAAGGCTCCACTTAAGAAAGCCGCTGCAATAAATAGTTCGGTTAAAGTAATGGTAATCTGGAACAGCAGTGGGTTTGCATATATTATATTTTCCACAAACCAGATATAAAATGCTGGTGAATTTGGACCTATAAGCTGTAATGAAGCTCCGGATACCAGTTTGTCTCCAACTGACAGCCAACCATGAGATACCTTATCAATAGCAGAAAATAACCATACAAAGCCTAAAGCAATTCTGGTGATGGCCAGCCAGTAAGACCTTGAACGTGCATTAAAGTGATCAATCAATGTTTCTAGAAGCAGCGGTTTGCGCCTTGTCCTGGATAGAAAGTGGTGCTGTAAATATTCTATGCAACTTTCAATTCCGCCCACTTCGAATAAATAATGCAGATTTACCATGTGCTTCATAGCAGTTGCAAACAGCCATGACATTCCAACACCCATGATATCTGCCACAGCATAAATGCTGCCGATGGATACCATTATACCGTGGAATTTGGGTTTAAATTCCTTCTTTTCTTTGAGACCTTTAATATCATTAGCAAGGTTGTGAGCAGCAACATCAGCAGTTTGTAAAGCTGCCTCAACAAAAGGAGGAACTCCATTACCCTTTTCATCAGTAGAATAGGCGTTATCGCCGATTGCATATACTTCCGGATGGTTTACGGCCTGAAGATATTTGTTTACTTCTATTCTATTTCTTTTTGTTAATTTTAATCCAATTTCTTTTACGATGCTATTTGCCTGTACACCGGAAGTCCATATTACCGTTTGAGTCTTAATGGTTTCTCCAGTCTTGAGGGTAACAGAGTTTGGAGTAACTTCGGTAATAGCAGCATTGGTGATAATTTCAACCCCATTTTTGGTAAGATAGTTTACCCCTTTTTTATTAATCTACGCAGAGTATAAAAAAGCAGCATGAGGTAAAATGATGCATATAAACTTCTAAAAAAGTAAATACTTATCTATGAAATTAGCACAAGTTATTAGCATGCAGTACTAATCAACTGCTAATAGCCCAAAATCTATAAATAGAGAGGTGAGAGTATGAAGAAACTATTCGTAATCATGCTATGTACATTACTAATTGTTGGTACAGTAATTGGTTGCGCAAGGGCAGGTACACAACCTTCGCCAGCACCATCGCCAACTCCGGCAGCATCGCCAACACCGGTACCATCACCGACAGCATCGCCAACACCGGTACCACCGGCTGCCGGAACTGCTCAAGGTTTAAAGGATGGTACTTACGAGGCTGAGTCTACCCGCAGTGAAAAAGGATGGTATAAAGGCAAAGTCACTATTAAAGATGGTAAATTTACTGTCATGGAATTTACAAAATATGACAGCGAGGGTGAAAAGGTGGACTTAACGCAGTACAAATATCCACAAGGAGTGGAAGCAGTTCAAACATATCCAAAAAAGTTTATAGAAGTCCAGGATGCTTCAAAAGTTGATAAAATTTCAGGTGCAACAACTACTTATAACGCATTTCAGGAAATCATAGGAAAAATCAGGCAACAGGCAGCAAAATAATGATACTTAAATATAACAGGGATGATCGAAAACATATCCCTGTTATATTTTTTATGAAGATAATACTTTAAATAAAGTGTTTTATGTGCTATTATTTTAACGGATAATTTACAAACAGGTGAGTTTTACAGTTGTTAGGTTTATAATATTTGTTTGCACTGTAAAATCATAAACTTAGATCTGGGGGAAGCTTACGTGAAATTTATTTTGAGACATTTAAAGCCGATATTAACAATATTGTTCATTGCTATTATTTTTTCAGGATTTACCCTGGTTAATCCCTTAGAAGAAAAATCATTTTCTAAGACAAATTTCGCGCTATCAACAGTGATAAGTATCAAAGCATTTGGGAACAATTCGGAGAAAGCCGTAGAGGCAGCTATGGACAGGATTCAAGAGATAGAGAATAGGATGAGCGCTTACATAGAGGGCAGCGATGTATGGAATGTGAATCACAGCGGATCTAAAGAAGCTGTAAAAGTTAAGCCGGATACCCTTCAGGTTGTGAAGAGAGGATTATATTATTCCCGGCTTACAGGAGGAAATTTTGATATCACCATTAAGCCCCTGGTAGACTTATGGGCAATCAATACCGAGCGCCCGAGGGTACCTGAGCCTCAACAAGTTAATGAGGCAATCAAAAAGATAGGATACCAAAAAGTGCAGATAGATGAGAAGCAGGGGACTATTAAATTATTACAGGAAGGAGCCGGCATTGACCTCGGTGGAATTGCAAAGGGATATGCTGCCGATGAAGTAATTAGAGTTTTAAGGGAACATGGAATTAAAAGGGCCTATGCAGATCTAGGTGGAAATGTAATAGTCCTGGGGAAGAAAAAGATCGGATTGATGGAATATATTACTTCCTGGATCAGGGGTAAAAAAGTTCCTAGGGAACAGGACTGGAAGATAGGTATTCAGGATCCCTTTAAAGGCAGGGGCTTATATATGGCGATAGTAGAAGTCTCGGATAAGGCGGTTGTAACTTCAGGCCCTTATGAAAGAAATTTTGAAAAAGACGGAAAACTGTATCATCACATTCTAAGCCCCTATACCGGATACCCTTCTGCAAGTGGTTTGGTAAGTGCTACAATTATTGCTGATAACTCTACAGACGCTGATGCGCTATCCACCAGCCTATTTCTATTGGGGGAGGAAAAAGGGCTGCAGCTTATTGAATCACAGCCGGGAATTGAAGCTATCACCATTAATCAGTATAAGCAGGTACGGATAACAAAGGGATTGGAAGGGAAAATAAGAATAACCGATAAAGAATATCAACTAAAATAGTATGATGTAGGCGCATTTAATATTTTTGAAGAATATTATGGAAAGAACGTTGCGAAAAGGCTTAGAGCCTAGAATAATATTTTTCAAAAATAAAATATACGCCCGTATGATGTAATGTATTAAGTGCAATTTACATAGATATGTAGGTGAGTTATGAATATATTATCCAACTATCCGCAAATAATAGAAGAAATGAACTTAATAGAGGAGACACTGCTTCGCAGCATTCGGTCCAAGCAGCCTTTAGTTACCAAAGCTACTCAGGATTTATTAAAGTCAGGTGGAAAAAGATTAAGGCCGTTACTCATGGTACTTTCTGCTATGCAGGGAGAGTACGATAGAAAAAAGATTATTCCTTTAGCTGCAGCAATTGAGATCCTGCATATGGCAACATTGATACATGATGATATTATTGACGATGCACATCTGCGCAGAGGTTCTCCAACCATACAGTCCAAATGGGGAAAGGACATTGCGGTATTTACAGGGGACTTTTTGTTTTGCAAAGCATTTTTGTTGATTTCAGGCTATAATGATATAGAAAATACAAAAAAATTGGCCCGTGCAATCAGGGTGGTATGTGAGGGCGAAATCCAGCAGTACCACTATAGATATAGAACTGATTTAAGTGTGATTGGCTACCTTAAAAGGATAGCTGCTAAAACAGCCATTCTATTTAGCGTAAGCTGCTATATTGGAGCTTATGAGGCAAAATGTAATAGAAAACTGGTTAATGCTTTAGCGAATTTTGGAATGAATATGGGAATGGCGTTTCAGATTACTGACGATATCTTGGATTTTACCGGTGAAAATGTTTTAATGGGTAAACCGGCAAGTAACGATTATACCCAGGGGATTTATACATTACCTATCATATATGCGCTGCAAAACGGGGATTATAGCAAAATGCTGAAAGAATATCTTTTAAAAGAGCAGCATACTGACGAGACATTCATACAGATTTCCAATATTGCCTTTCAATCGGGAGGCGTAGATTATGCACGAAAGCTGGCAAAAAAATATCTTGATAAAGCACAGCGCAATTTAAAAGCATTACCAGAAGGAGCAAGCCGGGATATTATGCAGGATGTGTTGGATAGGTTAATTAATAGGAATGCTTGAATTACTGGAGGGCTTATCAATGTCATATAAAGATCTTCAGGAATTTGTTCAAATTCTTGAAAAAAAGGGTTTATTAAAGAGGATAAAGGTAGAAGTAGATGCTGAGTTGGAAATTACAGAAATTACAGATAGAGTTTGCAAAAAAGGAGGACCGGCTTTACTGTTTGAAAAGGTAAAAGGTTCAAAGTACCCTGTATTAATGAATGCGATGGGTTCTTATGAAAGAATGAATCTTGCCCTGGGTGTAAATAATCTTGATGATATCGCACAGGAAATTCGGGAATTGATAAAACCTTCAAACTATATAGGCTTTGTCAATAAAGTAAAAGCTGCTCCTAAATTGCTGCAACTGGTAAATATTTTTCCTAAGAAGGTAAGCAAGGCGCCCTGCCAGGAGGTTGTGGAGGAACCTAACCTGGATACCCTTCCTGTTTTGAAATGTTGGCCGGGGGACGGCGGCCGGTTTATTACATTGCCTCTTGTATTTACCAGGGACCCTGAGAGTGGAAATATCAATATGGGAATGTACAGGATGCAGGTTTATGATCAAAAAACTACCGGAATGCACTGGCACCTGCATAAAGATGGCCGGGAAAATTTCAACCGTTATAAAGAAAAGGGAAACAGGATGCCTGTTTCGGTAGCGATAGGGGCGGACCCTGCCGTTATATATTCTGCTACAGCGCCATTGCCTAAAGAAATCAGTGAATACTTGTTTGCCGGATTTTTAAGAAAGAAGCCGGTGGAAGTAGTAAAATGCATCACAAATGATATTGAAGTACCCGCTCATGCAGAATTCGTTCTGGAGGGTTATGTAGACCTGAATGAATTGAGGGTGGAAGGGCCTTTTGGGGACCACACAGGATATTATTCCTTAAAGGATAAATACCCTGTTTTTCATGTGACATGTATCACCCATAAGAAGAATCCGATATATCCTGCCACGATCGTGGGAAAACCTCCCATGGAAGACTGTTATATAGCCAAGGCGACTGAGCGGATTTTCCTTCCGGTTTTGCAGATGCAAAATCCGGAAATCGTGGATATTAACATGCCGTTGGAAGGTGTTTTTCATAACTGTGTCATTATTTCTATCAAAAAAAGCTATCCCGGGCATGCAAAGAAGATAATGAATACTGTCTGGGGCATGGGGCAGATGATGTTTACAAAAATGGTTATTGTAGTAGACCATACCGTAAATCCTCACGACCTATCCACGGTTGCCTGGAAGGTTTTTAACAATATAGATGCGAAAAGAGACGTGCTCATTGTAGATGGACCGCTCGATGCTTTAGACCATTCATCACCTCTGCCTCATTACGGACATAAAATGGGAATAGATGCCACAAAAAAATGGCCGGAAGAAGGACACAATCGCGAGTGGCCGGAGGATGTAGAGATGAGTAAAGAGATCAAGGAATTGGTGGATAAAAAGTGGAAAGAGTATGAGATAGACTAATTCAATTGAAAATTGAGAATGCATAATGCAGAATTAGTTTTATGTAGGGGTGGCCCTATGGGAAGTGAAATGCAAAAATTAAAGGAGATATGGATGTGGGAATATTACAGTATGGTAGTAAGATAATAACAAAAGTTAAACATTTCAGTGACATGGTAATTTTCCGGCATACCCTGTTTGCCCTGCCTTTTGTTTTTATAGGGGTATTGGTGGCACAGGATGGGATACCGTCAATTTCAAAATTAATATGGATATTACTTGCCCTGCTGGGAGCCAGGAACGGGGCAAATGCCTTGAATCGTCTGGTGGATAGCGATATAGATGCGGCAAACCCAAGGACAGCGGTCCGGCATATTCCCAGGGGAATATTAAAAAAATGGGAAGTGCTGTTATTTATCATAGGCTGCTTTATATTGTTTATTGTTTCAGCGTTTATGCTTAACCCTATCTGCGTATACTTACTACCTATACCGTTATTTTTATTTATTATATATTCTTATACAAAGCGGTTTACCTGGCTTTGCCACTTTGTCCTGGGAGCAGCTGTAGGGGGAGCGCCTATGGGCGGTTGGCTTGCAGTCAAAGGACAATTAATTTTTCCTGAAATTATTACGCCGTTCATATTTTGGGCTGTAGTTGCTTTATGGGTAGCTGGTTTTGATATTATCTATGGGACACTGGATTATGAATTTGATACCAGGCATGGAATTCATTCCGTTCCGGCTCGTTTTGGTATAAAAGGGGCTTTGAAAATTTCTGCGCTATGCCATTTGGCTGCGCTTATTTTACTGTGTATAGTGCCTCTGTTTTATACAATGGGTTGGGCTTACTATATAGCTGTTGCCATCGTAACAGCCATGTTAATTTATGAGCACAGGATTGTATCGCCTGAAAACCTTACAAATGTCCAAATTGCCTCATATAATGTGAATGAATTGGTAGGTATTGTGATTTTAATAGGAGTATTTATTGATGTTATTTTTGGCTGACAGTATTATATAAATATTTGAAAACTAATAGTATGAAAATAGTGGGGAGTGGACAGTGGGGAGTAAAACCGAAAGCACAAAAAAATCCGTTTTAGCAGGAAGAAGGGCTTCGACATGGGGACGGTTCGTCTGTCGAATGCGCTTTTCATGCGACTGAGGAACCGTCCCCATGTCGAAGCCCTGAGCAATCAAGCATATTTTCATCATTATTTGTGCCGGGTGCGCCCGGCGTGGCAGTTAATATGATAAAAATTTTTTGTGAATAGAAAAAAATAGAAAATATTTTCATTGACAAACATATAATGCTATGATATATTAAATGTGCGAGTCTTTCTATAGTAAATAAGTATATATTATATCTCCTTTTTGCTTGGAGTCATAATGAAACATACTATTTTACAATAAGAAGGTCCAAGTCTTTAAAAAAGGAGGTATGTATAATGGCAGATATCAATTTGACATGTAAGGATTGCGGAAGCGAATTTGTTTTCACAGAAGGTGAACAGCAATTTTACGCTGAAAAGGGTTTTACAAATCAGCCTACAAGATGTAGAGACTGTAGAGCGACAAAGAAAGCTCAAAGTAGAAGACCTTTTGGTAACAATCGTAGCGGTGCGTTTAATAGCCCAAGAATATCAAGATACTAAAAACAAGCAAGCAACCGGATTTTCCGGTTGCTTTTGTTTTATCACATATTATGTTCGAAATCTTGCTAAAGGACCATTTGCAGCAAAGGTGTCTGATATGGAGGCAAAGGAAATGTTGAATTCTGGAATTCCGTACGCATAAGGGGTATATTCATATAATTGATAATAAAGAACTATATCTTTTTCTGTTAAATAGAATTTTTGGTTATCTTTGATGCCTTGAAAATCTACCAGCAATGGAATATTCTTTTCTCTTATTTCCTTCTTGATGGTCCTATTAATTCTTTCTATATAGTTGCTGTTCGGGTCAAATAAATCTTTCAACTCATATACTTTAGCTGTTTCCAGATCAACTGTCACAGACTTCATTTGAGTTGTGCCATGAGCCGCTCCTGTCGCATATGAATATTGTTCCAATACCAGGCTCAGTATACCTTTTTGGTTAAGTTTTACCTTATAGCCTCCCTTGATTTCCGACGCATTTCTTATCTGATCATAGACCAACTGCTGTACCTGATCTACAATCAATCCATTTATTTTATCCTGGATTTCTGAATCTTTTAATCCAGCGATTTGAGGATAACTAATATCAAGCCCCCGTCTTCTTATCCTTCTTTCAATGATTTGTGCAGTAATTTCTTCAGCTTGCACTATATCCTTTTTTACTTCCGGTTGTATTCTAATTTCTTTATCTCTATCTTTATCTGTATCTATATCTATATCTTTTTCAATAGGTTTTTCTACTTCTTTCTCTACATTCTTATCTGAACCCTTCACGGCGTATGCATAAGTGCTTTTGCCGACGAACAGCAGAATGATTGCAAAGAAAAACAGCCCGGGTATAAAGTAGTTTTCTATGCTTTTAACTTCTGATTCTGACATAACATCTTGCTCCTTTCCCATTTTATAAAAGCTAAATTCCGTACAATAGCTAATAAAGTTTATTTCTACACTAGCTATGTTATTCTGAATCAGGATAAGATGTTCCAAAAACTAAAATTAAAAAATGAAATAGTACTGGAAATCGGAATAGAATTAATGTATGATGGACTAGGTAAGTTTTATGGCAGAAAGAAGGATTAAAATTGAACGGGAATCATAGACGTTACGTAGTAGGGATAACTGGAGCCAGTGGTGCTGTTTTGGGGCATCGGTTGGTTGAAGAACTCCTGCATAAAGAGTGTAAAGTAGATTTGATTATTACCGGTGCCGGATGCAAAGTGCTTCAGGATGAATTGGGATTATCAGAAATAAAGAAGCAACCCGGACTTAGTATTTATGATATAGATAATATTGCCGCTCCGATTGCCAGCGGCTCAGTGAAGACTCATGGCATGATTATCATTCCATGCAGTATGGGTACACTGGCAAGCATTGCAAACGGTATCTCTTCCAACTTGCTGCAAAGGGCAGCAGATGTTACAATTAAAGAAAGGCGTAAATTAATTTTGGTGCCGAGGGAAACACCACTAAGTACCATTCATTTAAATAACATGCTGCACGTTGCACAAGCAGGTGCAATCATTATCCCCCCCATTCCGGCGTTTTATACTAGGCCTGCTACTGTAGACGATATAGTGAATTTTATAGTAGGCAAGGTTCTCGACCAGTTGGAAATCGAGCATGAGCTTTATGTTCAATATAGTGGATAGTGAGGAGTGGAGATTAGTCTAAACTTAATAAAAGTACTAAGTTCATGGTTTACAGTTAACAGTAATTTTTCCGCAGGTATAAAATTTGTGAACTGAGAGTTATTTTATAAAGGAGTGCATTGTATATGAAAAGGTTGCTTACCATTATTCTATTTTTTATACTATTATTAACTTTTTCTAGTTGTGGTCAATCCAAAAAACAAGAAGTTGTTATCGGTGTAATGCCGGATGTAAATTCAGTGCCTTTTATTATTGCAGCAGAAAAAGGACTGTTTGATGAACAGGATGTAGATGTTGATGTACAGTTATTTATGAGTGCCGTGGAAAGGGATACTGCCTTACAGGCAGGGAAAATAGACGGATGTGTATCGGATATTCTTGCTGCTGTCTTTTCCATACAGGGAGGATTTGATGTAAAGATAACCTCGGTAACTGATGGAGATTACATATTGTTGGCCTCTAAAGATTCAGGTATAAGCAGCATACAACAATTTAAAGCTGCCGATATCGGTTTATCTACCAATACTGTTATTGAGTATACTGTAGACTCAATTTTTGAGAAAAATAGTATAAAAGAAAATGAAATAAATAAAGTGGCTGTACCCAAAATTCCAATAAGGCTGGAGATGCTGGAAAATGGAAAGCTTAAGGGGGCATGTCTTCCACAGCCTTTCGCTGCCCTTGCGCAGTCAAAAGGTGCAAAAGTCATTGCCGCCAGCAGCCAGCAAGGGCTGGCACCCAGTGTGATGGTTTTTAGCAGTAAAGCATTAGGACAAAAGAAACAGGAACTTAAGAAGATTTACAAGGCATATAATAAGGCTGTAGAACTAATCAACAGCAGCCCGGCATCTTTTGTGGAGTTAACCATAGAAAAGGCAAAGTTTCCAGCGGAAGTGAAAGATATATTTCAACTGCCTCATTATGAGAACGCAAAGCTTCCCAAGGAAGAAGATGTACAAGATGTATTGAATTGGATGAAGGAAAAGGGATTGTTAAAACAGGAATTACAGTATAAAAATATGGTTGAAAAGGGTCTTTATGATGATAGAGGTTTTTGACTTAATAAAGCGGTATGTTCATAACGGTACACAATTAACGGCAATAGAGCATTTGGACCTTATTATCAACAAAGGTGAAATTTGCTCTATTATTGGGCCTTCAGGTTGCGGGAAAACAACATTGCTATATATCCTTGCAGGAATTATTGAAGATTATGAAGGTAATATATATATTGATAAACAGCCAATAAAAAATAAACCTGCTAATGTAAGCCTAATTTTACAGGATTATGGGCTTTTACCATGGAAAACAGTATGGCAAAATGTTGTACTGGGATTGGAAATAAAAAGACTAAGTAAGAAAGAACAAAAAGAACGTGGAGAACAGGCGCTTCATCAGGTTGGCCTGTTGGATTACAAATATGCCTATCCTTCCCAGCTGAGTGGAGGACAGAAACAGAGGGTTGCAATTGCACGGGCACTGAGTATGGATGCCAACATTTTATTAATGGATGAACCCTTTTCTGCCCTGGATGCCATTACAAGGGAAGAAGCCCAGGAAACATTTCTCAACCTGTGGGCCAGATCCGGTATGACAGTGGTACTCGTGACCCACAACATCGAAGAAGCCGTATACCTGGGAAATAGGATTGTCATCATGTCACCTTCACCGGGAAGGGTTTTACATGAGATTCAAAATCCTTACCAAGGAAATATAAATTTAAGAAATAGTCCCGAATTTTACGAAATGTGTTCAGAGATTCGAAGAAAATTAAAAAAGTGATCAATACAATATGGTGATAGTATGAAAACTGTAAAAAAGTTTGTAATTCCTGTATTAGTGGTATATATAACGTGGTGGCTTGGAGCAATTTTGATCGATAGGCCGGTGTTGCCTGTTCCGCATAAAGCCATTGTGCAATTTTTTAAAATTCTTCCCAAACAGCTTTGGCGGCATATGTTGGTAAGCCTGTATAGAGTGGTAAGTGCGATGGGGCTTGCATTATTGTTGGGATTGCCTTTAGGACTGTTGATTGGACGCAATAGAGAAATGGATAAAATGATTTCTCCGGTTATTTATTTGCTGCATCCCATTCCTAAAATTGCATTTCTTCCCGTAATAATGTTGTTGTTTGGATTGGGAGATTTGGCAAAAATATTTACTATTGCAATGATTGTTTTTTTCCTGGTATTCATAACTGCAAGAGATGCAGGGAAAAATATTGATAAACAGATATATTATTCGTTAGTTTCAATGGGAGCAAGTGAACTGCAAATTTATCAGCATGTGGTCATTCCGGCGGTAATGCCGGCGGTATTTACCATTCTCCGGTTGAGCATCGGCACTGCCATTGCTGTTTTGTTTTTTTCAGAAACCTTTGCTACCAATTATGGTGTAGGTTTCTTTATCATTGATGCATGGACGCGGATTGTCTATGAGGAAATGTTTGCAGGAATTATAGGATTAAGCTTGATAGGTCTTATCTTATATGCTATTGTAGATTTATTGGAAAAACGCATATGTAAATGGAAAAATATATAAAGCGCTAATAAAAGAAAGGAGACAAAATTTATGTATGACATTATCATTATTGGTGGAGGAGCTGCCGGGCTTACAGCAGGATTATATGCAGGACGAGGTGGCTTAAAGGCACTGATTATCGAAAAAATGTTTGTTGGCGGGCAAGCTGCTACTACATATGAGGTAGATAATTACCCCGGTTTTAGTGAACGGATTAGCGGTCCGGACCTAATGATGAAGATGGAAGCCCATGCCAAAAAGTTTGGTACTGAAATTGTATATGAAGACGTGATTGAAGTTGATGTAGAAGGAATAAAAAAGACGGTTAAAACTAACAAAAACACTTATCAGGCCAAAGCGCTTATTTTAGCAATGGGGGCAAATCCTAAAGAATTAGGATTGGAAAAAGAAAGAAAGTTTAGAGGAGCAGGAGTATCCTACTGTGCGACCTGTGACGGTGCTTTTTATCGTGATAAGGTAGTTGCAGTTGTGGGTGGAGGAGATACTGCTGTTGAAGATGCACTATTCCTTTCCAGATTTTGCCCTAAAGTCTATCTTATTCACAGGAGAGATTCATTGAGAGCAGTAAAAGTTTTACAAGATGCAGCCATGGCTAATGATAAAATTGAATTTATTTGGAATACAACAATAGAAAAAATACTGGGTGAAGAAAGTGTAGAAGGAATCACCATAAAAAATGTAAAGACAAACGAAGTAAAAGATTTAAACGTAGATGGCTTATTTATTGCAATAGGTGTAGTTCCCAACAGCGATTTGGTTAAAGGGAAAGTGGAAACCAATGAAGCAGGTTATATTATTACTGATGAAAACATGCAGACAAATAAATTTGGCGTATTTGCAGCAGGAGATATTAGAGAAAAAATTCTTCGCCAAATCGTAACAGCTGCTGCGGACGGAGCCATAGCCACCTATGCGGCGGAGAGATATATTAATGAGAATAGATGGTAATAAATGAATTGAGAATTGACTATTGAGAATTATGAACTATAAATGCAGGAATGACATAATGGATTGCCGATATCCTGAATATTAAATCCTTGAAGAGGTTTATTTATATATAAAGCGATAATGATTTTACATTGGAGTTACAATTGCTACGCATATGCAAAATACAAAAGTTAATGTAAAATCTTTAATGCGTTCAATATAGAATAATTCTTACTTCAAAAAACGGGGGGGGAAATATCTTGCTGCTTATAAAAAATGGTAAGATTCTGACTATGGATGGAACAGATTATGAAAATGGATATGTACTAATAGACAATGGGAAAATTGCAGGAGTTGGGAGTGCAGATACTTTTGATGAAAGTCAATTCAGTATAGATAAAATAATAGATGCTCAAGGTGGGTATGTTCTTCCAGGATTTATTGATGCACATTGTCATGTGGGAATGTGGGAAGATTCAGTTGGCTTTGAAGGGGATGACGGAAACGAAGATACCGATCCGGTAACGCCTCACCTTCGTGCGATAGATGCCATCAATCCTAACGACAGGGCTTTTGAAGAGGCGAGGGAAACAGGGGTAACCACCGTTGTAACCGGGCCGGGAAGTGCCAATGTAATAGGCGGACAGTTTGCTGCCATTAAAACTTATGGCAGAAGAATCGATGAAATGATTTTAAAGGAACCTATTGCAATGAAGGTTGCTTTTGGTGAAAATCCCAAAACAGTCTATCACCAGAAAAACCAGTCACCCGTGACACGAATGGCTACAGCGGCCATACTTAGAGAAAGTTTGATGAAAGCAAGGGATTATAAGAGGACGATGGATGAGTATAACGCAGATCCTGAAGAAAATGACAAGCCGGATTTTGACTTTAAAATGGAGAGTTTGTTAAAGGTATTAAATAAGGAAATACCTTTAAAAGCCCATGCCCATAGGGCTGATGACATTTTTACGGCTCTCAGGATTGCCAGGGAATTTAATCTAAACATTACTCTTGAACATTGTACAGAAGGGCACCTTATAGCAGATTATCTTAAAGAAGAGGCTATACCGGTAAATGTAGGTCCTTCGCTATCTGACCGTTCAAAAGTAGAGCTTAAACACCTTACATTTAAAACACCGGGAATACTGGCAAAGGAAGGCTTGAGTGTAGCCATTATCACTGACCACCCGGTAACGCCCATACAATACTTGCCTCTATGTGCCGCCCTGGCAGTACGGGAAGGCATGGATGAATATGAAGCTTTAAAAGCAATCACCATTAATGCAGCAAATAACTGCGGTATAGATGATAGAGTCGGATCTATAAAAGCAGGAAAAGATGCTGACATTACCATTTTTAACGGGCATCCTCTCGATTTTAGAACAAGGGCGGAGTATGTATTAATTAATGGGAAAATTGTATATGAACGAAAAGAATGATTCACCATGAAGACGGCAGGGCGTATGGAAATACACAAAAAAATTCTGTTTATTCTATTCAATATATTGACTATTTATACCATTTTGTGATATAATCCCATATTTGACACTTGAACAAAACAAAAATCCTGGAAAGCCTTGATTTAAAAGGTTTTGCAGGATTTCTTATTGTTATAAAAAGTGCGTAATGTTTTTATTTTTTCGTTTCTTTAAAAATTTTTTTCATCATACTCGTAGTAACAATCTGGTAGTCGGTACGAAAGTTAAAAACATCATGAAGCGCATCGGTAAAATCTGTTCTTGTGTAGGTTGGAACATAGCCTTCGCCTTTAACTTCTAAAAAATCCATATCTCTCAGCCCGCCAATAATCTCATGACATGTGAATTTTTCTTCGAGCTTTTTTTCGAGCAGCCTGTAAATAATCAATGATATAAAGCAAGTGATAAAATGTGCTTCTATCCTGTCATCGTTGCTTAAGTACACGGGTCTTGCTTTGAATTCACTTTTCATAATCCTAAAGCATTCTTCAATCTCCCATCTTCTGTGATTCACCTTGATTATTTCAGATACATCATCCTCAAGGTTTGTGCAAACCCCATAAAAACCATCAAAGGCTTCTTCCTTCTGGATTAGAGCAGAATCAATGCTGTATATCTCGTTTTCTGCAACTTCTCCATCAGCAGTACAGCTTGTTTTGGTAATAAACCTTTTGTAATCGTTAGCATTGCATTTCTTGATTTTTGTCGGGTTGTTTTCTATTGCCTTTTGAGCTCTTTCTATTTGAGAGTTGCGGATTTTACGCTGATAATCCCTGTATTTGATAGAATACGTTATAATCAGCCTTTGTTCAAAATCTTTTTCTTTAATCCAGCGCTCCTTATAAAATACTTTTGCCCTTATTTTCGTTTTATCTTCAGGAGAAGCTTTATCTACCATTTCATCAAGTTTGGAAATGTCATAGGTTTTATCGCTGCCCGGGAGTTTCCAGCCATTTGGAGCAAGAGCCCATTTTTTTAAATGTTCCTTTAATTTTTTGATAGACTGTGTTGTAATAAATGCCCGGCCATCCTTGTCGTTAAACTTTCGATTATCTTCAGAAGCAAGGCCTGCATCTGTGCAAACAATAAACTTAGAAAGTTCAAAGTCAGAAATAATTTTCTTTTCTAATGGCTTTAAAGTCAGTTGTTCATTCATATTCCCTTTGTTAATGCTGAAAGCCAGAGGGATTCCATCTCCGTCCATAAACAGTCCCATTTGAATGATCGGATTGGGTTTGTGATCTTTAGAAGGACCATATTGCTTGTTGCCATCCTCCTGTTCAATTTCAAAAAAGTAATTGGTGCAATCATAGTAAAGAATACCGGTATTTCTTTTGGAAACCTTCAGGCTGTTTTCATACAAGGAGGACTGGATAAAATCTGTCTCCTTAGCAAGGATTTCAAGAGCCCTGTATATTTGATGCAAATCAAAATTCGGCTGTTCTAAAAATTTTTTGGAAAGCTCACAGGTTGCAAGCTTGGAAGAAGGGAAGATCACTCTTGCGTAAATCAATCTTGAAAGAATGGAATTCATGTCAAAATCGAATTTATATTTCTGTGAAATTTCTTTGCAAATCTTATGGAGTCCGAGTTCATGGTATATTTTTTGCAGGAATAGGTACCCGCCATTAAAGGTACGCTGTTCTCCTTTGTTGACAAGTTTTGTAGGCGAATACTTTACAAGTACTTCTCGCTTCTCTTCTTTTTCTTTCTTATTAAGTTCTTCAATATATTTCTTTGCCCATTCGATGGGGTCTTGGCCGTTTAGTTTCTTAAGAAGTTCATTATAAGTCCCGAGTTTTTCAACAATTTGTGTATGCTCTTTTCCATTGGTATATATAGTTTTTATAACATAAAATGAAGCTGCATTTTTTGATCTAGATATCTGTAATCTCATGGCAATATTCCTCCAAACACCTATATTATACCAAATAACGCAAAACTACGCAAGTTAAAACACAAAAAATTGACAAAAAAACAATAAAAAAAGCCCTATTACTAAGGCTTTCAGAAAACTTGTACTTTATTCAACTGTCAAAGACCCGAGTGCTCTTGGATTTTATTATAACAATAAACAGGCTGCAAAGGGTGGAACGAAATTTATAAACAATAGATGGACATACCCCAAAATTTAATTTAAGAAACCAGCAAGCTCTTGCAGTATCTGAGTTCGAAGAGACTCAGCTGCTGCGATTTGGGCTTCTTTTTTGTATAGTTCAAAAATTCAGCAATACCAGTTTTGTGTTTCTTAAGCACTTCATAAATTCCATCCGCGGTACTGTAGTAAGGGAAAGGTGGTATGCCATGTACTCTTTTGGATATCTCCTGCAAAATAAAAATCATCTGCCTGCTACTTATGGATTTTGAAGTAAGAGAAATATAGCTCATTGCCATGGTTAATAAAAAGTTTATGTTTTTAAGCCTTTGATAGGACTGGACTCTTACATCTTCAAGCTTGTATTGATTTTTCTTAAATCTTATGAACTCTTCTACATTCCATCTGGATATGTAGCAAAGTATAGGTCTTAAACAGTCTTTACCATCTTTTATATCAAGGTTAGTTAAAAGCATAAGCCCTTTTCTGGCATACACTATTACAAAGACAAGGTTACATACTTTGCCAGTACTCTCAGGCAACTCTATAGGCAGAAAACCGAACTGAATTTTTCTTTGCTTACCGTTCTTTTTCTTTATGATTGTTGAATATTTACCCTTATATTGTTTAACAAGGTCGACAATATTTATTTCCTTACCTTTGAAAATGACATTGCGGTTTTTCTTAAGCCTTATGACAAACTTTTGAGAGTTGTTTTCAAAATAATTAAAGAACAGTACATTGTCCATACCTCTATCCATGGTGTAAATGCCCTTGGTCCCGTATAAGCGTCGGAGCTTGTCTAAACACTTTATGATTTCTTCATTTTCACTTTTAAATCCCGGTTCACTTGGAGAGAATAAATCTGAATATATTGGGACAAGAAGCTTGTCTCCGTGGTTATATATAAGTGCTTCAAGTAGATAGTACCCGTCCATATTGGTTTCTTTTGTGCTTCCATCCCTGATCTTGCCCATATTTTCAAAGACTACGCCGTACTTTTTAACAATATCACTTAAGTCGATAATGATAGGCGTATCATGGTGAATATACCTTTTAACTTCAGAAGAGAGGTTCTTAAGTACATCATCAGTATAGGAGAATTTTTCAAGGTTTCGGGAAAGGCGTTCTATAGTCTTTTTTAACTTTATCTCCTCATTTAAAGAACGGGATATTTCAGCCAGTATTACTGTTTTGGATGCGAGTATGCCAAAGACCATGCAGGATAAGAATTTCTTAAAGGGAACAGGGAGACCCTGAGCCAATCTGGAACAAAAATTACAAATACTTCTTTTCAAATCATATGCTGTTTTGCTATAATCAAACATGTAGGAAAGCCCCTTTCTATGTGGTTTATGTGTTTTTTTTCGATATCTTAACAATACCATAAATTTGGGGGCTTTTCTCGTGTTTTTACAAATCTGTGGACAAATTTCTCAAATCTCCTGATAACTTCTCATTTTCAGCTTCTTTTTGTGGATAATTTTATTAAAAGAAAAAAATGGGGTATGTCCATAAACAATAGATCTTGAATTAATGCAGCTGTTATCCCAAGTTTGACACTTGGCGAATACAAAAAGCCTGATAAGGCTTGATATTAAAGGGTTTCAGGCTTTTGATTAAATAAAAAATTTGCGTACTTTTTTAAAATCCTTGCTAATGCTGCATTTGCTGTCATTTAATAAATCGGCAGATATGATTTGAAAATTAAGATTAAAATAATAAAATCACTAGAAAGTACGCACTTTTAGAAAATCAAATTTGACACAAAAATGTGCTATTTTTAAGGCTTTGAGCACTGTTTGAAAAGTTGCAACTGTCAAAGACCCGTTTTATTAAAAGAAAAAAATGGGGTATGTCCATAAACAATAGATCTTGAATTAATGCAGCTGTTATGTTATAATATTTATGAAACGATGTTTCATAAAGTGGGACGTGGTGAAATGGCGGAAAAAGGAGTTCAGGCATTAGATAGGGCATTAGATATACTAGAATTGCTTGCAACAGAAAAAAGGGGTCTTGGGGTTACTGAGATTGGTAACCGTGTTGGACTTCATAAAAGTACAGTTCATAGATTGCTCAGTGCTCTTGGTGAAAGAGGATATGTGGAGAAAAATGCTGATTTTGGTACCTATCAACTGGGTATGAAACTAGTTGAAATCAGCAGTCTTCATCTGAATAGTATTGAATTAAAAACAGAAGCAGCACCGTATCTTAGAAAGCTTGCGGCGGAGAGTACGCAACCTGTACACCTTGCAACTTTTGTAGATGGTGAAGTTACTTATATCGAAAAGGTTGAAACACTGAATAGCATTCGTATGTATTCTCAGATAGGAAAACGTGTTCCGATGCATTGCTCAGCTGTTGGAAAGGCACTGCTAACTGGATTGCCCGATAATGAAGTTGAAGAAATGCTAAAAAAATATGATTTAAAGTTATATACCTCTAAAACCATGAATAATATAGAACAGATATTAAAGCAAGTCCAGGAAGCCAGAAAAAGAGGTTGGGCTGTTGACAACGAGGAGCATGAAGAGGGTATTCGGTGCATAGCAGCACCTATTTATGATTACAGGGGCAAAGTTATAGCGGCAGTAAGCACATCGGGCTCAAGTAATATTTTCACACCGGAAAGAGACCAGGAGATAAGCGAGTATGTAGTCAAAGCAGCCAGGGAGATATCTAAAAGAATGGGACACACCGCGAATTGAGAATTTAAAATATTCTATTATATATATAACACTAAGTATGTTACATTATTGTTATTTTTTTCACGGTTCACAGTTCTCAGTTCACAGAAATTAACCAAGAAAATCCTGTGAACCGTGAACTGTGAACTAAAATAGACAATGTAAAGTACTTAGTAATACTTATATAGTAAAATTAAATAGTTTATGAGTAGGCATATCCCTTAAATGGGATATCAAAATATAATCTTTATTAAAACGATGTTTCATATAGTAAAACCAATAGTATATTCTGAGAATTGGAATTGTAAATAGGTTATCGGTGCTTATTTAATTAATTCACCATTCTCAATTCTCAATTCTCAATTAAAAAATGGGAGGTTTTTTACATGATGGACAAAGAAAAAGTAATTACAAGGATTTGTGAAGCAGGGATTGTAGCAGTGGTGAGGGCTGAAAGCAGTGAGCAGGCTCTTAAAATTGCTGATGCCTGTATTGAAGGAGGGGTTGCAGCTATAGAGTTAACCTTTACTGTACCTGCGGCACACAGGGTTATTGAAGAACTGGCCAAGACCTATACCAAAGGAGAAATCATCCTTGGCGCAGGAACAGTAATGGATTCGGAAACTGCAAGAATTGCTATTCTTTCTGGAGCACAATATGTAGTAAGTCCATATTTTAATCTGGATACCGTTAAACTGTGTAATAGGTACAGAATACCGGTTATGCCCGGGGTTATGACCATTAGGGAAGTGGTTGAGGCGATGGAAGCAGGGGCAGATATCCTTAAGGTATTCCCTGGGGAAGCTTTTGGACCAAAGATTATCAAAGCAATCAAAGGCCCAATTCCATATGCAAAGATGATGCCTACCGGCGGAGTGGATGTAAATAACGTTGCTGAATGGATTAAAGCCGGTGCTGTTGCTGTAGGAGCAGGAGGAGCACTTACTGCCGGAGCTAAGACCGGAGATTATGCATCCATCACAAGAATAGGCAGGGAATTTGTTGAAAAAATAAAAGAAGCAAGGGGACAATAAAACATTAAGATTGAGGTGAAGAAAAAAGAAAGGATGGATTAAATGAGCAAAAAGGTTGTTACTTTTGGGGAAATCATGATGAGATTGCAGACGCCTGATTACCAGAGATTTGTACAGGCAAAGAGCTTTGATGTAGTATATGGCGGAGGAGAAGCAAATGTTGCCATTTCTCTTGCAAATTTTGGTTTGGATGCGGTGTTTGTTACCAAACTACCTAAAAATCTCATTGGAGATGCCTGCCGCAATGAAATAAGAAAATATGGGGTAGATACACAATACATAGCTAGAGGCGGGGAAAGATTGGGGATATACTTTGTTGAAAAAGGTGCTTCCCAGCGGGCTTCCAATGTTATATATGACAGGGCAAATTCTTCAATTGCTACAGCAAAATCAGGAGATTTTGACTGGAAGAAAATTTTTGAAGGTGCAGAATGGTTTCACTTTACCGGAATTACTCCGGCGATCAGCGATAGTGCTGCGGAACTTTGCCTTGAAGCTTGTAAGGCTGCCAAGGAAGCTGGTGTTACTGTAAGCTGTGATTTGAATTTCAGAAAGAAACTCTGGACTTCTGAAAAAGCAAATAGGGTTATGTCCGGTTTGATGCCTTATGTGGATGTAGTAATTGCAAATGAAGAAGATGCAGAGACAGTATTCGGAATTAAAGCAAAGGAAACAGATATTACTTCCGGACATTTAAGTGATGAAGGATATAAGGATGTTTGCAAGCAGCTTGTTGAAAAATTCGGGTTTAAGAAGGTGGCCATTACGTTAAGAGAAAGCTTGTCAGCTTCGGTTAATAACTGGTCCGGGCTTCTCTACGACGGACAGGGATTCTATAAATCCAAGAAATACAACATAACAATTGTTGATAGGGTTGGTGGAGGAGATTCCTTTGGTGCCGGCCTGATCTATTCGTTAATGAATGGTTTCAGCATGCAGGATACCATCGAATTTGCCGTAGCAGCTTCATGCTTGAAGCATACCATTGAAGGTGATGTTAACCTTGTAAGCGTTGATGAAGTTAAGAACCTTATGAAGGGTGATGGGTCCGGCAGGGTTCAAAGATGATCATATAGTTTATTCTACTTCCTAAATATTGGCTCTGGAGCTATTCCAGGGCCTTATTTCAGGTCTGGACATTGTTAAATAAAACACAATTATTGTAATTTTATTCATAAGCATGTATAATTAGTGTGGATTTTTAATAGTTGCAATCTATATAGTTCACAGTTAACAGTTCTCAGTTCACAGTAGTAAACGATTTAATAGCTTTTACTGTGAACCGTGAACTGTGAACTTATTTACTTTATCTGCCATGTAAAATCATTATCAGTAAGTATATAGCTATTAAAAAAAATATATAAATAAAATAGGGGGTTTTTGTATGGATTTATTGTTGTTAGCTCCAATAGGAGCAATCATTGCTCTTGCTTTTGCCGGCTACCTGGCTTATTCTGTCCTCAAGCAAAGCGAAGGCACGGAGCAAATGAAAAAAATTGCTGCCGCAGTCCGTGAGGGCGCCAATGCCTATCTCAAGAGGCAGTACACCGGTGTGGCCATCTTTTTCGCAGTAATGGTTGTTATTCTTTCTATTTTAGCATTTCTTGGCTATCTAAATCCGTTTGTTCCTTTTGCTTTCTTAACGGGTGGATTCTTTTCAGGGTTATCAGGGTATTTTGGTATGAAAATTGCCACAAGTGCAAATGCAAGAACAGCAAATGCAGCTAAAAACAGCCTTAACAGCGGTTTGAGAGTTGCATTTTCCAGTGGTGCGGTAATGGGCTTTGTAGTTGTTGGCTTAGGACTTCTGGATTTAAGCGTATGGTTTTATTTCCTGAAATGGATTTTTAGAAACTTGGATGAAGCGCAACAGATTCAGAATATTACAAGTGCCATGCTCACTTTCGGTATGGGGGCAAGCTCCATGGCCTTGTTTGCCCGTGTTGGAGGAGGCATATTTACCAAGGCTGCTGACGTAGGTGCTGACCTGGTAGGTAAGGTGGAGGCAGGTATTCCTGAAGACGACCCAAGAAACCCGGCTGTTATTGCAGATAATGTCGGGGATAATGTGGGAGACGTTGCCGGGATGGGTGCCGACCTTTATGAATCCTATGTTGGATCTATCGTTTCTACCAGCGCATTGGCAGTTGCAGCAGGGTTAGGTTTTAGTGGTGTAACCATACCCATGACAATGGCAGCTATAGGTGTCCTTGCTTCTATTATCGGTACTTTCTTTGTCCGTTCTGGAGAGCAGGCAGAACAGAAGGTCCTTCTTGCCGCTTTAAGAAATGGTACTTATGTAAGCGGTGGATTAATTGCAATTATTTCTTATTTCCTTGTAACTGCAGTACTGGGTACTGCTCATATCGGCGTTTATTATGCGATTCTCAGTGGATTACTGGCAGGTATCCTGATTGGATTTTTCACAGAGTATTACACCTCAGACACATATAAACCAACGCAAAAACTTTCCGGAACTTCCCTTACCGGTCCCGCAACAGTCATTATTGGCGGTATTTCCTTAGGAATGTTTTCTACAGCAATTCCTGTAGTGATTGTAGGTATCGCTGTACTTGCAAGCTACTATCTGGCAGGTGGTGCCCAGAGTTTTAGTATGGGCTTATACGGCGTAGGTATCTCTGCAGTAGGTATGTTGAGTACGTTAGGAATTACGCTGGCGACGGATGCCTATGGTCCGGTTGCTGATAATGCCGGTGGTATAGCGGAGATGTCCCACTTAGGTCCTGAAGTCAGAAGACGTACCGACGCACTGGATTCTTTAGGCAATACTACAGCAGCAACCGGCAAAGGATTTGCGATTGGCTCTGCAGCTTTAACTGCTCTTGCATTAATTGCAGCCTATAAGGAAGAAGTAGAACTAATTGTTAAAAAGGAAAATTTACAATTTGCTTTTGACCTGACAATTATTAATCCTCCGGTATTAATTGGGCTGTTTATTGGCGGAATGCTTCCTTTCGTCTTTGCTTCGTTGACGATGGAAGCTGTTGGCAGGGCAGCACAAATGATTGTTGTGGAGGTTAGAAGGCAGTTTAGAGAAATAAAAGGTCTCATGGAAGGTACTGCTCAGGCAGATTATGCAACCTGTGTTGATATCTGCACCAGGGCAGCACAAAAAGAAATGTTGGCTCCGGCACTATTGGCGGTAATTGCTCCTATCGTAGTAGGACTGATCTTAGGGGTAAATGGTGTAGCAGGTATGCTCGCCGGGGCAACGGTAACCGGATTTGTGCTTGCCATCATGATGGCAAACTCCGGTGGTGCATGGGATAACGCAAAGAAATATATTGAAGCAGGCAACCACGGCGGCAAAGGTTCCGACAGTCATAAAGCTGCAGTAGTTGGTGACACGGTAGGTGACCCGTTCAAAGATACTTCCGGACCTGCCATCAATATATTGATCAAGCTGCTTTCAATGGTATCTATTGTATTTGCAGCGTTCGTATTGCATAATTCATTATTGAAATAAATTTTAGCTTAATTCTTTGTTGTTTTTTTTATATTTTAATGGTGAAAAGCCTGTTATAGCTTTAAAAACTCTTCCAAAGTGGGTTATATTTTCATAGCCCACTTTTTCTGCTATCTGCGTAACATTTAACTTTGATTCTTTTAACAACCTTTGTGCTTCCTTTATCCGTACGCTATTTACATATTCCACAAATGTAAAGCCGGTTACTTCTTTAAAAGTTCTGCTGAAATAGTACGGGCTGATAAAGAATTTTTTAGAAATAGAAGTTAAAGTAAGATTTTCCATGTAATGATTATTAATGTGCTTTACAATATCAGATATTTTTTTGTGCACAGCATTAGGATATTCAAAATGATTAGTAGATACCTTGGCAACACATCTGGTGATAAATAATAGCAATTCTACCAGTGAAACTTTTAAATAAGTCTTAAAGCCTTCCGATTGCCTTTTATTTTCACTAACCATTTTAAAAAGCAGGTTTTCTATAAAACTTTGTTCAGTAATATTCAGCCTTAAAACATTGATATTTTGATGAAAACAGGAAAATAAATCAGTATCATTTATATCGTCAATCGTACTGCCTAAAAACTCCTTTTTAAATTCAATCAGAATTCTTTCATGCATGGTGTTGCTACTGTCCACATGGGTAGTTTTGTGAATTTCATTCTTGTTGATTATTACAAGGTCACCTTTTACGACATGATAAGTTCTGTCTTTAATAAAGTAATAGCGTTCCCCGGATAGCATATAGTAGATTTCATACCGATCATGATAGTGATTGGCAGGCATATTAAAAATATCTGTTCTTTTGCGGTATTCAACCATAAAAAGATCTGAAGCTTCATTTATATCTTTTTTATTCATCAAAACCACCTCAATCATATTTTACTATGTTTCCTGGATAAAAAAAAGCAAAATATGTAGAAAATAAAGAAAATGTGCAATAAATGTGCTGAATATCATTAATTTTTGCTGTATTATAAAATACAGATAAAAGAGTTAAGGAGCCAGTCTATGGATATATTGTTTTTAAAATTTATATAAATCAATGAGGAGGATAAAATATGCAATATGTAGATAACAAAGTGCTTGGGTTAAATATTGCCTATATTGGGGGAGGCTCAAGAGGATGGGCATGGAATTTGATGAGCGACCTTGCTCTGGAAGAACAGCTGTCAGGGACTGTAAAGTTATATGACGTAGACTTCCAGACAGCGTACAATAATGAAATCATTGGTAACAGCTTATCAAAACGTGAAGATGTAAAAGGCAAGTGGCAATATGCAGCAGTGAAAACATTGGAAGAGGCCTTAACGGGAGCAGATTTTGTTGTCATTTCTATCGTACCGGGTACTTTTAAAGAAATGGCTTCAGATGTACATTTACCTGAAAAATATGGCATCTATCAGTCAGTAGGGGATACGGTTGGCCCGGGAGGACTGGTAAGAGCGTTAAGAGCCATTCCGATGTATGTTGAGATTGCAGAAAGTATCAAGAGGTATTCGCCTAATGCATGGGTGATCAATTATACCAACCCAATGACACTTTGCACAAGGACACTTTATGAAATTTTCCCGCAGATAAAAGCTTTTGGCTGTTGCCACGAAGTTTTTGGGACCCAGAAACTGTTAGCTTCCATGCTGAAAGATCTAAAGGGTATTGAAAATGTAAAAAGAAGTGAGATAAAAGTAAATGTATTAGGGATTAATCACTTTACATGGATTGATAAGGCAAGCTATAAGAACATAGATCTTATGCCATTGTACAGGGAATTTGCTGATAAGTATTATGAAGATGGATTTGAAGATGGTGAAAAAGGACATTGGATGAACAGCTATTTTGCTTCTGCCAATCGGGTGAAGTTTGACCTTTTTAGAAGATACGGTTTGATTGCTGCCGCCGGAGACAGGCACCTGGCAGAGTTCATGCCTCCTTGGTACCTCAAGGATCCTGAAACGGTGAGAAAATGGAAATTTAGCCTGACACCAGTGAGTTGGCGGGTAGAACATAGGGAAGAATTGATACAAAAGGGTAAAAGGCTGGCGAAAGGAGAAGAACAGGTTGAATTAAAAGCATCAGGAGAAGAAGGAATTCGTCAAATAAAAGCATTGGTAGGATTAGAAGAATTTGTAACAAATGTAAACCTGCCGAATCAAGGACAAATGCAGGGAATTCCTATAGGGGCTGTTGTAGAAACAAATGCGTTATTTAGCAGGGACAGCATAAGGCCGGTGATGGCAGGAAAACTTCCTGATGATGTGCAGAATTTAGTAATGAGGCATGTGCTTAACCAGGAAACAGTCTTAAAAGCTGCCTTAACAAAAAATAAGTCTTTAGCTTTTAGAGCCTTCATTAACGATCCACTGGTAAACATTCCTGTTAAGGAGGCAGAAGAGTTATTTAATCAGATGCTTGAAAATACAAAAGAATATCTGCCCGGATGGGATATTTAACTTTTAATGTCAAGGGGACGGGGTTGTTGACAACACCTCCTAATCTATGATAATGTAGGTTAGGAGGTGTTTCGTATGTCAAGGAAAGCGAGAGAGAAGAGCAAAAGCGGAATATATCATATCATGATGAGAGGAATAAACCGACAGTGCATATTTGAAGATGAAGAAGACTGCACAAAATTTTTGCGGGTATTGGAACAATATAAAGATAAATGTGGATATGAAATATATGCATATTGTCTGATGGGAAATCATGTACATTTATTGCTAAAAGTTGGTGAAGAACCATTAGAACAAGTGATGCGTAGGATATGTGGTAGCTATGTATATTGGTATAATCTGAAATATGATAGGATAGGGAGTCTGTTTCAGGATAGATTTAAAAGTGAGCCGGTAGAAGATGAGGCATATCTTTTAACTGTTCTAAGATATATACATCAAAATCCACTTACAGCTGGCTTGGTGAAAGACATTGAAAAATATAAATGGAGCAGCTATAGTGAATACGTGGAGAAAGTAAAATTAGTTAATATTGATTATGTTCTTGAAATGTTGAATGAAGACCGGGGAAAAGCGATAAAAATTTTTATCAAATATAACCATGAGTTGAATAATGATGTATGTTTAGACATGAGTGAAAAGAATCGAATAACGGATGAAGAGGCAAGGACTATAATAAAAAAAGTGTGTAATATAAGGAATGTAACAGAAATGCAAACTTTTGATATTTTAACAAGAGATAAATATCTCAAAGAATTAAAAGAAAAATATTGTTTATCGGTAAGACAGCTTGAAAGATTAACAGGTATTAATAGAGGAGTTGTTTTAAAAGCGTAGGTTGTCAACAACCCCGTCCCCTTGGCACATACTCTTACAAAGTATCATATAAAAAGTTCTCAAGACTTCACTTTTATGCTAAAATAATTATATATTATTCATAAAAATTATTTTTTGATGGAGAAATTTATGAGAAATTTCTACAAAAATCTAAAAATAAAGAACAAACTATTTGTCATATTTCTGGCGGAAACTCTCATTCTTAGTTTATTGAGCATTATAGCGCTGCAAATTTCATTTTATATATATGATGAGCAGCTATATAATCAAGCTGTTGAAGTGCTTAACCTGTGGTCAACAAATGTGGAAAACAAACTTAAGCAAGTCAGCAAACTATCTTATAACATCATCTCAAACATGGAAGTACAGCAATATTTAATGACTATAAAGAACGACCCTTCAATGTATAATAAAGTTGTTGCAGGTGATAAGCTGGATGATAAACTATTGGCGTGGGCATTATCAGAAAAATATATTTTTTCCATACAGGTTATTGATACTAATGGAAACAGGTATGAAGGGGGAATAGATTCACTAAAAATAGACAAGGCGCGGTTAAACGATATTGTAGATAAGGCCAGTCGAGCAGAAGGGAAAGATTTATGGATTGAACCTTATGGACAGGACAAGGCCATCATATCTGCAAGAGTTGTGCGTGCCATACCTGAATTATCACTGGAGTCCCTCGGGACGCTTATAATTATTATTAATCCAGAAAAACTAATTGATAAATCCTCAAGCTTATCGTCAAGGTATGACCCTGATATAGTGATTCTTTCGGGGGATAATATTATATTTGAAGGCTATAAGGCATTTCCCATAAAACGATTGCTGCTGCCTAAAGGCCGGGAACAGGGTTATCTTATTACCCAAGTTGATGGAAAAAAATATCTGATTGCCTATACCACTTCGGACTACACAAATTGGACATACCTGAATGTTATACCGTATAAAGCCATATCCAAGCAGACATCGAATATAAGGATTATAATGACGGTTTTGTTTTTATGTATTTTTATAGTAATCCAGTACCTTGGTGTTAACTTTGCACGGGGAATCACCAAACCCCTTGAGAGACTAACCGAAGAGATGAAAAAGGTAGAGAACGGAAATTTTGAAGAAATTCAAAATGTAAATCTTACATCCAGCAATCGGAAAGATGAGGTAGAAAGTCTTGAATATGATTTCAGGCTGATGGTTGATAAAATTAACACTCTTATTAATGAAAATTATACAAAGCAGATCATGATAAAAGAATCTGAATTAAAAGCGCTGCATGCGCAGATTAACCCGCACTTTTTATATAATACACTTGATTCTATAAACTGGCAGGCCAAGTTAAATAAGCAGTATGAAATTGCTACAATGGTAAAGTCACTGGGAAATTTATTAAGGAACTCGATCAGTAAGAAAGACTATGTAATCACCATTGAGGAAGAAACACGGCTTTTAGAGGACTATATCGCTATTCAAAAAATCCGGTATGAAGAACGGTTGGAATTTAAAATGACCATAGACGAAGGACTGAACGAATATATGATTCCGAAACTGACGCTTCAACCGATTGTGGAAAATTCGATAAACTACGGTCTGGAACAACTGCCCGAGGTTTGTAAAATAAATATTTGCACACATTTATACCCTGATAAGCTGGAGATTACCGTTGAAGATAATGGACCCGGAATGGATGATGAGTTTCTTGAAAAGCTCCGGAAGGGTGAAATCAATCCAAGGGGTTCCGGAATCGGATTAAAAAATATCAATGAAAGAATAAAAATTTTATTTGGTGAACAATACGGTTTGTGTATTAATAGTAAAGTAAACGAAGGTACAAGGGTAAGTATTTATTTGCCCTATAAGAAGGAGGTCTGCTGATGTATAAGCTTTTACTCGTAGATGATGAAAGAATTATTCGAGAAGGAATAAAATGCATGGTAGATTGGACCGGCCTGGGAATTAGTATACAGGAAGCAAAGAACGGACTGGAAGCTTATGATATGATTGTAAATGAAATACCTCATATTGTGTTGACGGATATAAAGATGCCGGGTTTAAATGGGTTGGAATTAATTGAAAAGACAAAAGAGAGATTTCCGGATATCGTTTTTGTTATTTTATCCGGATACGGAGAGTTTGATTTTGCAAGTAAAGCGATGCAGTATGGTGTTAAATATTACCTTCTGAAACCATCCAATGAGAATGAAATTACAGATGTTTTGATAAAGGTTATTGCTGAATTAAAGGAGAAAATAGAGAAAGAAGAATTTATCAACAGTATAAAAAGTAAGCTGGAGAAAGTTATGCCTCAAGTAAAGGAGCAGTTTTTACGAGACGGCTTAATGAATAGATTTTATCAAGAAGATCAGATAGGAACGGAAATTGCACAGGCCAATTATGAGCATAATGCTCGAAGAAACAGCGTATTAATTGATTCCATCTTAAAGTGCATAGATGAGAATATACAAAATGAACAGTTGTCCTTATCGTGGATTGCAAAAGAGATATTATATATGAATGAGGATTATCTGGGAAAACTTTTTAAAAAGGAGATGAATGAAAACTTTTGTCACTATGTTAAAAGGGTAAGAATGGAAAAAGCAAAAAAACTGATAGAAGAGGTAAAGGACTGCAAAATTTGTGAAGTTGCGGAACAGGTGGGCTGTGGTAGCAATCCTCAATACTTTGCGCAGATATTTAAGAAATACACAGGATATACTCCAACAGAATATAAAAAGTTATTTGAATAGATAAAGTGAACAAATTATAATAGAATTTTATATGAAAAGTCGGTTTTTTGCACAAACAAATCGGTTTTTTTTATTCTTATCCTTTGTTTAATCCGGTACAATACAAATATAATCTTAAAAAATATTTCAAGGGGAGAGTGGCAAAATGAAAAAAGCTTTAGCATTATTACTAGTCGTAGTGCTAGCTATATCGGCACTGCTGGTTGGGTGTGGTGCAAAGACTGAAACCAAGGGAACTCCGAAAAGCGAGGCAACCAAGGAACAGGCGAAAGAAGCACCCAAGACACAGGCACCTGCTAAAAAAGCGGTATTAAGAATAATGTGGTGGGGTTCACAGGACCGTCATGACCGTACATTAAAGGTTATAGACATGTATCAGAAAAATAATCCGGGGATTACCCTTGAGCCGGAATTCACCAGTTGGGATGGCTATTGGGAAAAGATTGCTGCTCAGGCAGCTGCCAATAACCTTCCAGATATATTCCAGCAGGACTATCAGTATTTGAAGCAGTACGTGGATAAGGGATTATTGTTAAACTTAAACGACTTTGTTAAAGATAATAGACTGGACTTAAGAGATGCGGCTGAAAACAGTTATTCCGGTGGAGTTGTTAAAGGCGGGCTCTATGCGGTTAATTTAGGAACCAATGCATTAAACATTGCGTATGACCCTGAATTGTTTAAGAAAGCCGGTGTACCTGAACCACAACCAGGCTGGACATGGGATGATTATATGGATACAGCTGCCAAGCTCCATAAAGCTTTAGGAATTTATGCTGATGGCAATTTCCCCGGAGGATATTTCCATGGCCTTAAGCATTATCTAAGACAGCATGGAGAGGTTTTCTATGCAGAGGATGGAACAAAACTTGGCTATGAAGATGACAAATACTTTATAGAGTTCTTTGAGAAAGAATTACAATTGGTAAAAGCCGGAGTCCTTCCAAAACCTGACGTGAGACTGGAAATCAAGAGTGTAGAAAACGAACTGATTGTTACTCAAAAAGCAGCAATGCTTAGTGCTATGCATAGCAACCTGATTGTTGCAATGACCAAGGCGGCAAACAGACCGTTGAAATTGGCACTTCTGCCTACAGCCAAGGGTGAGAAGAAACCCGGTCATTATTTGAAACCTTCACAGTTTTTCTCAGTAGCAAAATCTTCTAAGAATGCAGATGAAGCAGTAAAATTTATAAACTATTTTACGAATGATATTGAAGCTAACAAAGTGTTACTAGCAGAACGTGGTGTACCAATTTCTTCAAAAGTTAGGGAAGCATTAAAACCATTGTTGAGTGATTCTCAGAAAGTAATGTTTGATTATATTGATCTTGTTATCAAGAACAGCAGTCCGATCGATCCTCCTGACCCTGCAGGACACCCTGAAGTGGATAAGTTGCTGAAAAACATCGAACAGGAAATATTGTATGAAAAAATCACTGTAGAAGAAGCTGCCAAAAAATTCAGACAGGGAGCTAATGAAATTTTAGCAAAAAATAAGAAATAGTTTATGAAGCTGTAGGGGCAGGTCTTGTGCCTGCCCGTGCTAACCTTTTTACTGAGTAACCATAAAGGATTACCTCCACAATTTTGCGATTTAAAATTTAGGTCTTAATTTGGAAAACTCTAATCGGAATGAGGTGTTAAATTGGAAATTGCAAAAACAATTCCTGAAAAACCACCTATACTAAAAAAAAGAAAATATAGGGGAGAATTTGACCATGCTGCAGGATATGTCTTCATATCTCCCTGGCTTATTGGCTTTTTTGTATTTACCATTATCCCGATCATTGCGTCGCTATATTTGTCATTTACTCGTTATGACATTTTATCTGCACCGGTATGGATAGGATTGGAGAACTATAAAACGATTTTCTTAAAAGATGAAAGGTTTTGGAAGGCATTAAAGGTAACATTTTTTTATGTATTTGTCCATGTTCCTATCAGACTTTCTTTTGCACTTGCGGTGGCCATGCTGTTTAGAGTTAATCGGCCTATGGTAGGTTTGTATAGGACTATATTCTATATACCATCTGTTATCGGCGGTAGCGTTGCTGTAGCGGTAATGTGGCGTCAATTGTTTGGTGTAGAAGGGGCATTGAACTCTATTCTTGTGGCTTTGGGAATAATCGAGAAAGGATTCGGTTGGATCGGCGATCCAAGAACGGCGATCTGGACACTTATCCTTCTGGCAGTTTGGCAGTTCGGTTCACCAATGCTGATTTTCCTCGCTGGGTTAAAACAAATACCAAACAGCTTATATGAAGCAGCTTCTATTGATGGTGCCAACAGGTGGAGGAAGTTTACGAATATTACAATTCCATCACTTACCCCAATTATATTTTTTAATTTTATTATGCAGACAATTAACGGATTTATGGCGTTCACGCAATGTTTTGTTATTACTGAGGGAGGACCTTTTGATAGTACTCTCTTTTATGCAGTATATCTATTCCAGAAAACATTTAGCTATTATGAAATGGGTTATGGTTCTGCATTAGCATGGATTTTACTTGTAATAGTCGCTATTTTTACCGGAATTATATTTAAGTCTTCATCTTACTGGGTTTATTATGAGTCAAAGGAGAACTAGTAAAATGAAAATATCAAAAAAAGCTACTAATACATTTTTATACTATTTTTTTGTATCGCTGGCAGCTTTTTTAATGGTTTACCCTGTTCTATGGTTGATAGCAAGTTCACTGAAAGAACATTCGGAAATATTTAAAAATTCCTATTCCCTTATACCTAAGCGCCTAAACTTTGAGAATTATGTTCAAGGATGGAAGGGATTTGGAGGAGTAACGTTTGCAACTTTTTTCAAAAATTCATTATTTATTGTTATACTTTCCACAATAGGGCAGGTTACGTCTTCTGCGCTGGTTGCCTATGGGTTTTCAAGGGTTAAGTTTTTTGGAAGGAAATTTTGGTTTGTTTGTATGATAACAACACTAATGCTGCCGCAGCAGGTATTGATTGTTCCACAATATATTTTATTTAATAAACTGGGTTGGCTAAATTCCTTTAAACCTTTAATTGTTCCGTCCTTTTTTGGAGTCCCGTTTTTTATCTTCTTAATCATGCAATTTATAAGGGGAATTCCAAACGAATTGGACGAGTCGGCGAAGATAGATGGCTGTGGAAAGTATGCAATATTTTTTAGAATTATATTGCCTTTAATTGTACCGGCACTTATTACGTCAGCAATATTCTCTTTCTATTGGAAATGGGAAGACTTTTTCGGACCTTTGTTGTATTTGCAGAAAACAAAGTTATATCCGGTATCGCTGGCTTTAAAAATGTTTGCCGATCCGGCTGCTGTTACCAACTGGGGAGCCATGTTTGCGATGTCTGTTGCATCACTTGTACCCGTATTTATAATATTTATCATGTTCCAGAAATATCTTGTTGAAGGTATTAGTACGAGTGGTTTAAAAGGATAGTTTGTGATAATTTAAATGAATGCTAATTGGTAATATTGGGAGTTCGGGATACTAAAGTATTTCGGACTCTTAATTTTAATTTATTATAATAACTATAATTCTTTATACATTAACGCATTGTGCTAGTTAAATTATATTCCAAGAATCAAGGAGTTCCAAGGCTAAGAGCTTGTAAATTTGCTCCGGGTCGCATCAAGTACGCTTAGCTCAAACAGGTGATGCGACTTCTCCTTCGCTGCATTAACAAGCTCTAAGCCTTTTCATTATATTCTTTCCATATTAATTTAACTAGAACAACAGGTTAAATTATCTATGAAAGAAGGATAGAAATGAGAAAGTACAAGGTTGGGTTAATTGGTATTGGTGGATTTGGGCGGGTTCATGCGGATACTATTATGGATTTAGCAGCAGAAGGATATCTGGAACTAACAGCCTTTGCAGAACCTTATATTCATTTAAGTAAAGCAACTTATGATAAACTAATTTCGGCAGGAGCCAGACATTACAGTGATTATAATGATATGCTGCAAAGCCACCCTGATATTGATTTTATAACCATTGCTACTCCTATCCACCTGCATAAGGATATGAGTATTGCAGTAATGGAAAAAGGATTTAACGTACTTCTCGAGAAACCCCCTGCAGTTACCATCCAGGATATAGATGCTATTATACAGGTGCAGCGCCTAAGTGGAAAACTATGTGCAGTAAATTTTCAAAATACTTCCGGGAAAGCCTTTCAAATGTTATTAGAAAAGGTAAAACAAGGCATTCTCGGAGAAATACAGAGTATCACCGGTGTCGGGATGTGGAAAAGGACACAAGCCTATTATAGTAGGACAGCATGGGCGGGTAAATTAGTAGTGAACGGTAAATATATATTGGATGGAACTATCAATAATCCATTTGCACACCTTTTGAACAATTGCCTTATCATTGCAGGTTATGGTAATACAACAAATGCTGCACCCCATTGGGTACAAGCAGAATTATATAAGGCACATAACATTGCAGGCGAAGATACTTCGTGCGTGAGAATTTATACAATAAATGGAGTTGAGATAAGATTTTTTGCCACTTTATGTAATAAGTTTGATGATATTCCGTATATATCAGTGCAGGGTAGTAAAGGAAAAGCCTATTGGAATTTTAATAATTTGTTACAAATTACCGATGAAGAAGGGAATAAAGAAAATTATTTGTTTGGGCAAGAAAATCTATTTAAAAATATTTATGATAATCTGATAGATGTTCTTGGAGACAACAATAAACAATTATTTAGTTCCATAGAATCATGCCGCAGCTTTATACTGGCTTCCAATGGAGCCTTTGAGTCATGCGGTAGAACGATAAAAATACCGGAAGAACACTTAATCATTTCACAAGAAAATGATACGGTTGCAACGTATATTAAAGATATTGAAGAAATCTTTCAAAAAGCATGTTCTACTGGCAAACTGTTTTCAGAAGTTTCTGCGGCATGGGCTTCAACAACAAAGCCATTCCCGATGAAGGGATATAATTGCTTCAATCTATTTTTGTGAAGGAGGAATGAGTACTTTGAAACTGACAGTTGTAACTGATGAAATTGACCAGGATTTAGAATCAGCAGTAAAATTTGGCATACGGTTGGGAGTATTCCGGTATGAATTAAGAAGTGGGTGGGGCAGCCGGTTTCCGCTGTTTTCTAATGAACAGATTGAGTGCATTAAAAGAATAAAGAAAGATTATAATATAGAATTTACAGCAGTTTCTCCCGGTTTATTTAAGGTACCATTAGACACTGATGAGATGAAAGAACATAGAGGCAGCTTACTGGAAAAAACTCTCTTTTTAGCAGAAGAACTCGAGGTGAAAAGAATTATTATTTTTGGAGTAAAACGTTCGGATGCAGATCAACCTGCTGACTATGAAAGAGTCCTTGACGTTTTGGGGGAGAGCAGTTTGAAGGCAGTGAGCAAAGGGTTCAACGTTAATCTGGAAAATGAACCGGGATGGTGGGCGGATACCAGTGAGAATGTTTATAGAATGTTAAAAGATCTGGAAGGTTCAGGGCTAAAGTTGAATTGGGATGTAGGAAATTTATTTAATGCAGGCGAAGAAAGTTATTGTGCAGGATATCAGTTACTTAGAAAATATATCGACAATGTTCACGTAAAGGATGTAAAAAAGACTGATGGTGGAAATATCTTTGTACCGGTAGGTTATGGAGAGATCGACTGGAAAAATCAGCTTAAAGATTTAAACACTGATGGATATAAGGGAAATATAGTAATAGAAACCCATTGTGAACCAAAGCGGGAAGCGACATGCAAGTCAATAGAGTATGTGCGCAATATTTGCAATATTTAAAGCAATAAAACCAAAGAATATGTATAAATATTAAGCTATAATAAAATTACATAAATACCGTAAGGGGGAACTTATAATGAGCAAATTTATTTTATCTGCCTTTGCAGATGAGATTGACATGGATTTAAAAACCCAGATGGACGTATTGGAGCAGCATGGTATTGGTTATATTGAGATGAGAGGAGTTAATGGGAAGAACCTTGTAGAATACTCATTAGATGAAGTAAGAGAAATTAAAAAACAGCTGGATGCCAGGGGATTTAAGCTTTCTGCCATCGGGTCGCCTATAGGAAAGATTAAGATTACTGATGATTTTGCACCTCATCTTGAGCTTTTTAAACATACATTGGAGATTGCAACAGTTATGGAAGCAAAATATATCCGAATGTTCAGTTTTTTTATGCCAAAAGGAGAAGATCCTGCAAAGTATAGAGATGAAGTGATGAATAGATGGAATCAGTTTATAAAAGCAGCAGAAGGTACCGGATTGGTACTTTTGCATGAAAATGAAAAGGATATCTATGGAGACACTGCAGAAAGATGTCTGGATTTATTACAAACTATGAACTGCAATTATTTAAAAGCTACTTTTGATCCTGCCAATTTTATACAATGTGATGAAGAGACATATCCTAAGGCTTATGAATTGCTAAAGGATTTTGTGGTTTACGTGCATATTAAGGATGCTGTGTATAGTGATCATCACGTGGTACCGGCTGGGGAAGGAGACGGAAAAGTAAAAGAAATTTTAACTGCACTTCATAATAGAGGATTTGAAGGTTTCCTATCCTTGGAACCTCACCTCGGAGCATTTGCTGGTCTGGCAGCATTGGAACTGGATCCTAAAATTCAAAGTCTTCCTGAAGGTGGTCCAAAACAATTTGCAATTGCTGCGCAAGCATTGAAAAAGATACTTGCTGGGATTGAAAAATGAACTAATGAAGGAGGTCAGCATATGGATAAAGTACGTATAGGTATTATAGGTATAGGAAATATGGGTAGTGCTCATGCCAAAAACCTGGTAAAAGGGGAAGTTCCAGGAGGAGAGCTGGTTGCGGTATGCGATAGCAACCCTGAAAGATTGAAATGGGCAAGAGAAAACTTGGGAGAGGATATCCAGTTATTTGATAATGCCCATACATTTTTTAATTCTAATAGTGTAGATGCTGTATTAGTTGCTACACCTCATTATGACCATCCACCCCTTGCTATAAAAGCTTTTGAATATGGGCTGCACGTATTAATTGAAAAACCGGCAGGGGTTTATACAAAGCAGGTCCGGGAGATGAACGAAGCAGCTGAAAAGAGCGGTAAGGTTTTTGGAATCATGTACAATCAGCGAACAAATCCTTTATATCAGAAATTAAAGGATTTGATAGAATCTGGTGAGCTTGGAGAGATTAAACGAACAAATTGGATTATCACCACATGGTACCGCTCGCAAAGCTATTACAACTCCGGTGGGTGGCGCGCCACCTGGGCAGGAGAAGGCGGCGGTGTATTGCTAAACCAGGACCCGCATCAGCTTGACCTCTGGCAGTGGATTTGTGGAATGCCAAAGCGAGTACGTGCATTCTGTGCTTTTGGCAAGTACCACGATATAGAAGTGGAAGATGATGTGACGGCTTATGTAGAATATGAAAATGGAGCAACCGGGGTCTTTATTACATCTACCGGGGAGACACCGGGAACCAACCGTTTTGAAATTGCCGGAGATAGAGGCAAGATTGTTGTTGAAGATGGAAAACTTACTTTTTGGCGTACAAGAATAGGAGAAAGACAATTTAACAGAGAATATACGGGAGGTTTTGGTGAACCTGAATGTTGGAAGTGCGAAATCCCCATCACTGGTAAAGAAACAGCCCATGTTGGTATTATGACAAACTGGGTGGAAGCCATTCTGAAGGGTACCAAACTTCTTGCACCAGGAGTTGAAGGCATCAAAGGTTTAACTATCTCTAATGCAATGCATCTTTCTGCATGGACCGATGCCTGGGTAGAACTCCCTATAGATGAAGACCTTTTTTATGAAAAGCTTCAGGAAAAGATTAAGAGCTCTACCTTTAAGAAAAAGGCTATAGAAAACAAAACCTTAAATGTGGATGGAACGTACTAGGCGGCAATGCTGCAATTGGCAATTGAGAATGGAGAATGAGGATTAGCATGAAAATAGTGGGGAGTAAGGAGTAAAACCCATGCAACCGCTGCCCAAGCTATTTTCATCATCATTTGTGACCTGTTGAGGCAGGTCATAGTAGTTAGTAGGATAAAGATTAGCGCAGCGTGAAATATACGAGAAGGTGGATGCTGTGAGGAAACTAAGGGTTGCCATTATAGGATGCGGAGCAATATATCGCGTACATGCTGATACAGCTATAAATAGTGCCTATGCAAAATTGACTCTGATAAAAAATTGACTCTGATAAAACGATAAAAGCTTACGGATTACACCCGTAAGCTTTTTAATATCTCAAAGTATCCGGGGAAAGATATATTGACAGCTTCTGCACCGTTAACAGTAGATTCAGATTCTGCTATTAATGCGGCTACAGCCATGGACATTGCGATGCGGTGGTCGTTGTAGGATTCAAACTGAGCACCTGTAATAGGATTACCTCCATTTATAATCATACCATCCGCCGTTTCCTGTATGTCCACACCAGCTTTGGATAATTCGGTCACTACGGTTTTGATTCTATTGGACTCTTTTACTTTCAGTTCCTGCGCGTCCTTGATAACAGTAGTACCCTTTGCTGCAGCAGCGGCTACGGCAATAACAGGTATTTCATCAATTAATCTTGGAATAATTGCTCCCTCAACAGTAGTACCGGCTAAGGAAGATGATTTTACGGTAATATCGGCGACCGGTTCATTATTTAATGTTTTCGTATTTGAGATATCAATTTTTCCGCCCATTGAGATAAGCACATCAATAATACCTGTCCTGGTTGGGTTGATCCCTACATTTTTAATTGTTATTTCGGAATTGGGTACAATCAATCCTGCAACTATAAAATAAGCAGCAGAAGAAATATCACCCGGGACAGTAATATGCTGCGGGTATAGTTCTGAAACAGGTGTGCTATGTATGCCAAGCTCATGTGTAATAATATTTGCACCAAAATAGTTCAGCATCAATTCTGAATGATCCCGGGACTTTTCAGGTTCTATCAAAAAAGTATTTCCTTCAGCATATAAGCTTGCCAAAAGCAAGGCGGATTTTAGCTGGGCACTGGCAATAGGCAGTTCATACCTGATTCCGTGCAACGGTTGGCCTTTTACAGCAAGAGGGCAGAGGTTGTCGTCCTTTTGTCCGGAGATGTCTGCACCCATCAGCTTTAGGGGCTTAATTACTCTTCCCATTGGGCGTCTCCTGATAGACTCATCCCCGTCAATCGTGCACTCAAAGTTTTGCCCTGCAAGTAGTCCAAGCAGCAGCCGGGTGGTTGTTCCTGAATTACCGGTGTACAAAATATCGGAAGGCGGTTGTAGTCCATACATACCTTTTCCATGCACTTTTACTTTGTTACCCGGTAAGATTTCAATGTGTATTCCTAATTTTCTAAAACAGTCAATAGTGCTCAGACAGTCTTCACCCATTAAGAAACCATCAATTTCTGTTATTCCGTTGGCGATGGAACCAAACATTACTGCCCTATGGGAAATGGATTTATCCCCGGGAACAGTTATTTCACCTTTTAAGGACTTTGCCGGACTGATTATCATACAATACACCTCACTTTCTATGGACAACCCGGTAACCGTGACCGGTTAGTATTTCATCAGCTTTTTGCAGGCTTTGGATATCAGGAAGACTGATAATAAGCACGCCGCCTTCAAATTCTCTGTTATTATTAACGTTGATGTTTTTGATATTAATATTGTTTTTACCAAGGATGGTTGCAACTTCTCCAATAATTCCGGGCTTGTCAACCACATCAATGATTAACTCATAGGTTCCGGGAATAAGACTGGTAACTCTTGACGCTAAAGAATCGCGAAATTCCTTTGCACTGCTAAAAAAGTTATATACTTCATTATCATTTCTGGACTCCAAGAAAAGTTTAAATTTAGAGAGCATAACAATATAGTTGTCCAGTATTTGTATAATAGCATCTTTATTGCTAAAGCATATATTATGCCACATTTCCGGATTAGAGGAGGAAATACGGGTAATATCCTTAAAACCTCCGGCTGCAAGCTTTTGCATATATTGTCCATCAGTATCGGAATTCTTTACGATATTTACCAGGGCAGCAGAGATAATATGGGGAACATGGCTGATAGCTCCGGTTACTTTATCATGTAATTGCGGAGAAAGTTCAACGGGAATACTCCCAAGATTTTTAACTACATTGATTAATATTTCTATATCCTCCTGGGTTGATTTTGAGCAGGGGGTGAGGATATAGTAGGCATTTTCAAACAGGTGGCTTTTACTGGCTGAAAAGCCTGATCTTTCAGAACCCGCCATAGGATGGCCCCCTACAAAATGAAATTCCCCGGGTATTTGTTCGATTTCGCTAACCAGCTGGGATTTTGTACTTCCTACATCAGTGATAATACAATCCGGGCGGACTGCAGGAATTACTTTTTTTATCCATTCCAATGTTTTGCTAACAGGAGTACATATAAAAACAATATCTGAATTATATATTTCAGGGACAATATCTTTAGAGCCTAAGGATATTATCCCTTCGTTCAATGCTTGTGTTAATGTATCCTGGTTGAAATCTATCCCTATTATGTTCTTTATACCGGACCTCTCCTTCAAGGCTTTGGCGATAGAACCACCTATTAGACCCAGTCCGATGATTGCTACACATTTAACGTTCATAATTACCTCCAAATAAACAAATCAAAAAACTCTCTATTCTATATATAATACACTTAATATGTTACGTTGGGGCAAGTCGCATCATATATTCCATGTTTTGCCGTCGGCTTATACCGGCATCCGTGCCGGGATGAGCCTAAAATCACCATCCATGGTGATTTTCCGGCTGCAACATTCCATACATGATGCGACTTGCCGTAATATATTTAGTGTTTTTTATATAAATTGTTAATATATTTATTGTTGTATATTGTTTAATTGATGAATATTATGAAATAATATTCATCAATTAAATTAAATGCATCTTATACTCACGATCAAGCAGGGAGGCAATTTTACTTATACTGTCGCACAGTTCAGAGAATTTTTCCGGTGTAAGGGATTGTGGACCGTCAGATAGTGCGCAGCGCGGATTGGGATGAACTTCTATCATGAGCCCATCGGCTCCTGCAGCAATAGCTGCACGGCTTAATGGCAGCACGTACTCCCACTTACCTGTGGCATGGCTGGGATCAACGATTACAGGCAAATGCGTCTTGCTTTTAATCACAGGGACAGCACTGATATCCAGCGTATTTCTGGTGGCAGTTTCAAAAGTACGGATACCTCTTTCGCAGAGAACTACATTGTAGTTTCCTTCACTCATAATATACTCGGCTGCATTCAACCATTCTTCAATGGTTGCAGAGAGGCCTCTTTTGAGAAGTACCGGCTTTTTGGTCTTACCAACCTCTCTTAACAAATAAAAGTTTTGCATATTTCTTGCACCTATCTGGAACATATCCACGTATTTGTCTGCAATTTCAACAGATTTTTGGCTGATTACTTCAGTTACGATTTTCATACCGGTTCTTTCTTTTGCTTCAGCCATATATTTTAAACCTTCTTCTTCCAGGCCCTGGAAAGAATAAGGTGATGTTCTGGGTTTGTATGCTCCACCCCTTAAAAATTGAGCACCAGCTTTTCTAATTGCGTCAGCAGCTTCAAACAGCTGTTCTTTGCTCTCTACAGCACAGGGGCCAGCCATAATTACTATTTCTTTACCACCGATTTTAACGCCATCTACATCTACTATGGATGATTCCGGCTTAAAGGTTTTGCTTGCCAGTTTATAGGATTCCATAATGGGGACTAACTTATCTACCCCGGGCATGAGCTCAAGGGGTACGTCATTAAGTACTGTCTTATCTCCAATAACGCCTATAATTGTTACTTGCTTACCTTGAGAAATATGTACCCCTAGGCCTAAGGATTCCAATACGTTGCATACTTCTTTGACTTGTTCTTCTTTTGAATTTGGCTTCATAACAATAATCATGATACCATTCCTTCCTTTCTACATTCCTGCTTTTTTTAGTATTGCATTCTACCATACTTCCATACTACTTCTTTTATATTAACTGCCACGCCGGGCATACCCGGCACAAAAAATAATGAAAATACGCTACTTTCATATTACTTCTTTCAGCGCCTCTACAAATTCTTCACATTCCTCTTTTGTTCCTATTGTCACCCGCAGCCACGTATTCATTCCAAAGACATATCCAGGTCTTACAATGATGCCTTTACGAAGAAGTGCCTGAAATACTTCTTTGCTGTCTTTTGCTGTATCTACCATAATAAAATTGGTTTCAGAGGGTAAATATCTTAAACCTATCTTATTAAACTCATTATAAAGGAATTCCTTGTTTTCTTTATTAGTCGAATAGCTTAACATTTTAAATTCTTCATCGTCCAGACTTGCAGTTGCTGCCACCTGGGCGTAGGTACATACATTAAAAGGACTACGAACCCGTTCTAAATAGCCAATCATTGTTTCATTAGAGATGGCATATCCTATTCTGGCAGAAGCAAGGCCGTAAATTTTAGAGAAAGTTCTTAAAATGATAATATTAGGATATTTATCAAGCAGCGCTAACGATTCAGGATAATCTTCACGGGTAACATATTCATAATAGGCTTCATCCAGCACAACTACGATATTTTCCGGAACTTTTTGAAGGAAAGCGTCCTGCTGTTCTCTAGTATACATTGTTCCGGTAGGATTATTGGGATTGCAAAGCCATATAACTTTTGTTCGTTTATTAATTTTCTCTGCCATAGCATCTAAATCAAAACAATAATTTTTATCTAATGGAACCTGCACACATATCCCGCCTGCCAGCTTGATGCTTGTTTCATAAAGAGGAAAGCTGGGAAAAGCCATAATGGATTCATCACCAGGCTCAATAAATGCCTTGGGAATCATTTCTATAATCCCGTCAGAACCTGCACCAAAGAAAAACTGAGTGGGCTTTAAACCCATTTTCTCTGCCAATGCATTGCGAAGGTCAGTACAATTACCGTCGGGATAAAGGGCAGATTTATTGATAGCATCAACCATCGCTTCTTTAGCTTTAGATGAACAGCCTAAAGGATTTTCATTAGATGCCAGTTTTATTACCCTTTCAAGTCCTAATTCTCTTTTGACATCTTCTATAGGCTTACCGGGAATATAGGGTGCAATGTCATTCAGTACATTTCTAATCTGTATTTTCATAGAATCAACTCTCAATTCAAAAAACTCCTCACTATTTTCATATTAACTGCCACGCCGGGCAAACTCGGCACAAATAATGATGAAAATATGCTTAATTGCTCAGGGCTTCGACATGGGGACGGTTCCTCAGTCGCATGAAAAGCGCATTCGACAGACGAACCGTCCCCAAGTCGCACCCCTTCTTCCTGCTAAACCGGACTGTTTCTGTGGTTTCGGTTTTACTCCCCACTCTCCACTCCCCACTATTTTCATATTATTATACAGGATTATATTAAAAAAAGGAATATATCTAAATAAAAAATTAGGAACCTGTCTTTTAATTTTCGGAGAAATCTTAGTGAAGTGGGTTTTCAAACTCTGGGATGTTTCCATGTATATACATACAATTATATGAAAAATATTACAGTAAAATAGTATATTAGTTACGAAATTAACAAGGTAAAATTTCAAGGTTTTATATAAAATATATATAAAAGATTAAAAATATTTCTTGAAAAATCAAAATAAAAAAAGGAAAATTGGAAAAGATAGCGAATAATATTAATATGGATTTAATATTCTCTTAACCTAAAAATTACAGTCTAAGGGGGAAAGTATATGAAGCAGTATCCAATATCAAAAATTAGAAATGTGTGCCTGATGTCTCACGGCGGAGCAGGTAAAACATCATTGGCGGAAGCCATATTATATAATACAGGAGTATTGGATAGATTCGGCAAAGTGGCTGACGGTACAACCACCACTGATTATGACCCGGAAGAAATTAAGAGAAAAATTTCTATCAGCACTGCAATGGCACCCTGTGAATGGAAAGGTAATAAATTAAATATCATTGATACACCAGGTTATTTTGACTTTGTTGGAGAGGTAATGGAAGGTGTTAGAGTAGCAGATGCAGCAGTAATTGTAGTAAGTGGAAAATCCGGAGTTGCAGTAGGAACTGAAAAAGCGTGGAAGTATGCAAGTGATAGAAAAATCCCCAGAATTGTATTTGTAAATAAGATGGACGAAGACAATGCAAATTTTTATGCAGTGTTGGACCAGTTAAGAGAAAAGTTTGGCAAAGCCATTGCTCCTTTCCAGGTCCCAATCAAAGAAGGAGAGCATTTTGTCGGCTTTGTAAATGTAGTAGATATGCAGGCAAGAAAATTTGATGGACAAAAGGTTGTAGATATTCCTATCCCTGCCGGAATGGAAGATAGGGTTGAACCTGTAAGGCAAATGATCCTGGAATCGGTTGCAGAATCCAGCGAAGAATTAATGGAAAAGTATTTTGTCGGAGAAGAATTTACAGTAGAAGAAATTCATCATGCTTTAAGGGTAGGAGTAGAAGAAGGCAGCATTGTACCTGTCTTATGCGGTTCGGCATTGACAAACACAGGAGTGCAGGTATTAATGGACGCAATTGTTGAATACTTCCCGGCTCCTGATGAAATGGGTAATATTATAGGAACAAAACCTGGCTCGGATGATACGGCAGAAAGAAAACCGGATGGGAAAGAGCCTTTATCGGCATTGGTATTTAAGACCATTGCAGACCCATATGTAGGTAAATTGTCGCTCTTCAGGGTTTTCTCCGGTACATTGACGGCTGATTCAACCGTATATAACCCCAATACCGATACAAACGAAAGAATAGGACATTTATATGTGTTAAGAGGTAAAAAACAAATAGAAGTAGACAAGATCACAGCTGGTGACATAGGAGCTGTCACAAAGCTGGTAAATACCAATACAGGAGATACCTTATGCGATCCTTTCAATCCTATAGTATTAGAAGGAATTGACTTCCCTGAGTCGGTTATTTCGCTTGCCATTGCACCCAAGGCAAAAGGAGATGAAGAAAAGATAAGCGCAGGACTCCACAGACTTACTGAAGAAGATCCGACACTCAAGATTGAACTTAATACCGAAACGCACCAGATGCTTATTTCCGGTTTGGGGGAGCAGCATCTGGACATTGTAGTAAGCAAACTGAAATCTAAATTTGGAGTATCAGTAGACCTGAGCATTCCTAAGGTTCCTTATAGAGAAACTATCCGAAAGAAGGTTAAGGTTGAAGGGAAGCATAAAAAACAATCCGGTGGGCATGGTCAATATGGTCATGTTTGGATTGAATTTGAACCAGGGGAAACAGAAGATCTCATTTTTGAAGAAAAAATATTTGGTGGGGCTGTACCGAAAAACTATTTTCCTGCTGTTGAAAAAGGGTTAAGAGAAAGTATGTTGCATGGCGTGCTGGCAGGTTATCCGGTAGTTAACCTGAAGGCAACATTGGTAGATGGTTCATACCACCCGGTTGACTCTTCAGAAATGGCATTTAAGGTGGCTGCCTCGCTGGCATATAAAAAGGGATTGGAGCAGGCAAGTCCTGTGCTCCTAGAGCCTATTGCACACGTGGAGGTTATTGTGCCGGATGACTACATGGGTGATGTAATAGGAGATCTTAATAAGAGAAGAGGAAGAATATTAGGTATGAACCCTCAAGCGGGGGGAATGCAACAGGTTGTTGCTGAGGTACCAATAGCGGAGATGTTTAAATATGCTACTGATTTAAGGTCGATGACCCAGGGCAGGGGAAGCTTTACTTCAAAATTTGAAAGATATGAAGAGGCGCCTCCTAATGTTGCCCAAAAGGTGATAGAAGAAGCAAAGAATAATAATGAAGAATAATATCGATAACCAATATTAAATTTAAAAATAAATTAATATAGTTATCGATGAAATTAACCAACTTTAAAATCACAATATTTAGTTTTAAAGTTGGTTAATTATAAGCATATTTTACTTCCTTCAAAAATATGATGTAGTAAGAATATTTTTAAGGAAGTGTATACTATGTTTATAGTTTCCTTCAAATTAAACCGTAAGAAATTAGCAATTGTTATACTTATAATTGTATTGCTTATTGTACTAGCAGTTTCAATCCTTGTAAAAACGAGAGAAGCAGGTATACTAAACACCCTGCAAAAAGAAATTACATATAATTTTTCGAATATCAAAACCAATGAAGACCGTATTAATTTTCTAAAACAATTTGGATGGGAAATAGAAGAGAAACCTATTGAAATTATGGAGTTGCAGATTCCGAAAGAATTTGACCAGGTATATTCAAATTATAATGAAATTCAGAAAGAGATAGGATTGGATCTAGAAAAGTATAAAGGAAAAAGAGTAAAAAGATATACATATAAGGTTCTAAACCATCCAACGAATAAGAATGATGAAGTCAGAGCCAATATATTGGTTTATAAAGACAGAGTAGTTGCCGGAGATATTATGACCACCTCTATTCATGGGTTTATGCACTCCCTGCTTTATAAGGTAAATAATTAAGAATAAAAACATATTTAAACACCAGCCGGATGAAGTTGGTGTTTAAATTTTTTTCTTGTGGTATAATACATTTAGTAAAGATTCGGATTAAGGTTGACAAAAGATGGGAGAGAGGTCATAAAAACGATAAGCATATAACTGATTATAATAACCATGAACGAGTGGATAATATAACAGTCAATAGCACAGCAGTTGGTTGATTTTATTGACGAGCATATCAGGCAAATGCCAAACGACATTCGAAGGGCAAAAATGAGCAGAATTCTGTATATGATTCCTCCGGCTTTTGACAGTGTTCAAGAAGTGATAGAATATATTTCTGATGCGATGGATTTGTGCAGGGATAAATATGAAAAACTGGCAGCAGTGGACGCGATAGGTCAGGTAATGGAGGATTATGGATATGTTCCTGCTAATTAAGGAGAAGAGTGAATTGCATGAAATTACCGCAGAAATTTTTAAATAGAATGAAAGAATTATTGCAAGACGAATATGAAGATTTTTTAAAATCCTATGATGAAGAACGGTATTATGGATTAAGAGTGAATACCTTAAAAATCAGCGTAGAAGATTTTGCAAAAATCTCGCCTTTTGAACTGGAACCGGTGCCCTGGACAAAGGATGGTTTTTATTATAAGGAAGGTGATGCTCCCGGAAAGCATCCCTATTATCATGCCGGACTTTATTATATACAGGAACCCAGTGCGATGGCGCCGGGGGCAATCATTGAAGCAAAGCCCGGGGAAAAGATACTTGACCTGTGTGCTGCTCCGGGAGGGAAAACAGTTCAAATTGCAGCAGGATTAAATGGACAGGGCGTGCTGGTAACCAATGATATCAATACCAGCAGGGTAAAAGCGCTGGTAAAAAATATTGAACTATATGGTATACGAAATGCAGTAGTCACAAATGAAACACCACAGCACCTTGCGGACAAGTTTGTCGGTTATTTTGATAAAATATTGGTAGATGCTCCCTGTTCCGGAGAGGGTATGATGAGGAAAGATGAACATGCCGCAAAAAGCTGGGAAAAATTTGACATACAAACCTGTTGCATCATGCAGAGAGATATATTAAGATATGCTGACAGGATGCTTAGAGATGGAGGTGTACTGTGTTATTCCACATGTACTTTTTCACCAGAGGAAAATGAAGGAAGTATAGAGTGGTTTTTAGATAAGTACCCGAATTATGAAGTGCTGGATATAGAGAAGATGGAAGGGATGGATCGGGGACAGCCGCATTGGATAAATGCAAGGGATGATCTTAGCAAATGTGTGCGTTTTTGGCCGCATAAGGCAAAAGGGGAAGGACATTTTGTTGCTCTCTTACAGAAAAAAGAACTGTTAAAACCTGTTCCTACCAAATATATGGTACAAGCAGTGGATAAGAAAGTTAAAAAACTATGGGAGGATTTTGTACAGGAAAATCTTGCATATATTCCTCCAGAAGGCATTGTCCAGGTATATGGCAGCAACATCTATCTGATACCTGAGGATTTGCCTGATATGAGAGGATTAAACGTTGTAAGGACAGGTTTGCAACTGGGAAGTGTAGAGAAAGATAGGTTTGAACCCTCACAAGCTCTGGCAATGGCACTGCCTATGCAGCATTTTAAGAATATTCTTAATTTGGATATGCAATCTCAAGAGGTATTTAAATATCTTAAAGGGGAAACGCTGATGATAGAAGGGAAAAAGGGTTGGACTGCAGTATGCGTGGATGGCTACCCATTAGGATGGGGCAAGCAGGGCGATGGAATGTTGAAAAACGGATATCCTAAGGCATGGAGGAAGATGGGATAGTAGGGAGGATATTATGGCAGACACACAAAGGTTGGACAAGGTACTGGCAAACAGCGGGTTTGGGACAAGAAAAGAAATAAAGCAGATGGTGAAAGCAGGACAGGTTGTGGTAGACGGCAAAGTTGTAAAGGATAGCGGGATGCATATCAACCCTGATAAAAATGAGGTTATTGTTAATGGGAAAAAATTAGAGTATAAGCAATTCATATATTTGATGATGAATAAGCCTGCCGGAGTTGTATCGGCTACCTGGGATAACAAGTTTAAAACGGTAGTTGATATCGTACCGGATGAATATAGGTACTTCAATATTTTCCCTGTAGGAAGGTTGGACAGGGATACGGAGGGACTGCTTCTTCTAACCAATGACGGACAACTAGCTCATGATTTGCTGTCCCCCAGGAAACATGTTCCTAAAACCTATTATGCTGAAATAGAAGGGAAAGTTACAGAAGAAGACGGTATGGCATTTGCGCAGGGGGTAATCCTTGATGACGGATATAAAACCCTTCCGGCGCAATTAGTTATACTAAAATCGGATAAACAGTCACAAATAGAACTTACCATTGTAGAGGGAAAATTCCATCAAGTAAAAAGAATGTTTGAAGCTGTGGGAAAGAAAGTAAAATATCTGAAAAGAATAAAAATGGGCTTCCTAGAATTGGACCAAGTCTTGGAGTTGGGGCAATGCAGGGAACTAACTGATGAAGAACTCATGCAGCTTAGAAAAAGTTAATAAAATAGCCGTGAAATATTTTCACGGCCATATACTATAAATAGCTAGATGCTTTTGCAGAAATCAATTAAATTTACAAAATTTATATAAAATGGATTTGGGTAATACCTACCTTACTTAAATCGCGGTAGCCAATCCCCATGTGCTTCGATTAAATCATCACACAGCGCTTTAATATCATCAATCGATAATTCGGAAGATGTATGCGGGTCAAGCATCGCTGCATAGTAAATATATTCTTTCTTTAAGGTTAAAGCCGCTTCAATGGTCAACAATTGCACATTGATATTGGTCATGTTGAGGGCAGCTAACTGTGGTGGCAATGCACCTACATAGCAAGGAGTTACGCCGCTCCTGTCTACCAAACACGGAACTTCGACACATGCCTCCTTGGGCAGGTTGGTAATCAGGCCGGTATTTAATACATTTCCGCCTATTTTATAAGGTATATCGGTTTCCATTGCTTCCATGATATATGAAGCATATTCATGGGAACGTTTATGTTCTATGTCCTTATTATTAACCAGTTTTTCTCTCATGGTTTCCCAATCTTTGATTTGTTTTATGCAGCGGCGTGGATATTCATCCAGCGGAATATTAAACCGTTCAATCAGTTCAGGGTATTTACTCTTAATGAAATAAGGCATGTATTCAGCATTATGTTCACTGGACTCAGTGACGTAGTAGCCGAACTGCTTCATGATTTCATAACGTACCATATCGTTATGGGGGGTTTCTCTCTTTAATGCCCTTTCCTTAATTTCCGGATAGAGATCTTTTCCATTCCGTGTAATTTCCAGCAGCCATGCCATGTGGTTAATTCCTGCAATTTTATACTGAATATTTTCTGTACTCATTCCCAGTCCTTCCAGGAGATGTGGGGCACATACCTGTACACTGTGACATAATCCAACGGTTTTTATACCGGTAGCTCTTAGCATGGCGCCTGTCAGGATGGCCATAGGGTTGGTATAGTTCAAAAACCATGCGTCGGGGCAAACTTCTTCCATGTCCCTTGCAAAATCAAGCATAACCGGAATGGTTCTAAGAGCTCTAAAAATGCCGCCAATCCCTAATGTATCTGCAATAGTCTGACGCAAGCCATACTTTTTAGGAATCTCAAAATCAGTTACGGTGCAGGGTTCATATCCGCCCACCTGGATGGCATTTACTACGTAATCCGCACCTTCCAGGGCCTTCTTTCTATCGGTGTAGGCGGCAATTTTTGCATGTCCGCCGTTATTTTTATTAATGTTGTTAAGCATATTTTCAGAGTCTTTCAGTCTCTGAAGGTCAATATCATACAGGGCGATGTGGGAATCTTTTAATGCAGGTGTCAGCATGCAGTCTCCTAATACATTCTTGGCAAAGATTGTGCTTCCGGCACCCATAAAAGTAATTTTAGGCATTATAATCTCTCCTTTGCAATCATTTATACCTTTATTTTAATCCATTCCTGTATAAAGTAAATGGAAATATGTTAAATAAATATGGTATAATGTTGGATAGTAGAATGAGGTTAATTAATATGAGGTGTTGTATGCTTGAAAATATCTTGATTAATAGATTGAATCACACGGATTTAAATATGTATCAATGTGGTATGGAAGATTGTGCGCCGGGACATCATTATGGTCCGGCCATCAGGGACCATTATTTAATTCATTATATTCTCAAAGGAAAAGGGTTTTTTCAGGTAGGGGATACTACCTACCATTTAACAGAGGGATATGGCTTTCTGATTTGCCCCGATATTATTACATATTACCAGGCAGATAGGGAAGACCCCTGGCATTATGCATGGGTGGGCTTTCATGGTCTTAAAGCGGAGGCCTATCTAAAGCACGCTAATCTTACGGCTGATAACCCGATATTTAAATATGATAAAGACGATTTTATAAAAGACTGTTTTATGCAAATGATTGCCACAAAACGATTCATTAAAAGCAGAGAACTTCGGTTATTGGGGCTGCTTTATCTCTTTTTATCCCAGTTGATAGAAATAGCTGCCAAAGATCGATTCTTAGATGCAGAGGGGGATAGACAGGAATTGTATATTAAGAAGGCAATAGAATTCGTTGAAATGAATTATTCAAGAAAGATAAGGGTTCATGAGATTGCCCACTATATTGCACTGGACAGGAGCTACCTCTGTTCTATTTTTAAAGAGCATCTTGGTATTTCTCCACAGGAGTTTTTGATTAATTTTAGGATTAATAAAGCATGTGAATTGATGAAGAATAAAAATCTTTCCATAGCTAATATATCTCGTTCAGTAGGATATGACGACCCTTTGCTGTTTTCAAAAATGTTCAAGAAAGTAAAAGGATTTCCTCCCAGAGAGTATAGAAAGGCACTATAAGAAACCACCTACTTTTTTATATTGAACTATGCTTTCTCCTGAATTCTCCTGGTGAAATATTTAAGTGCTTTTTAAAGAGGAAACTGAAATAGGGTATATTCTCAAAACCGCATTCAAGTGCAACCTCAGAGATTGGCTGATTTGTTTTTACCAGAAGTTCTTTAGCTTTGTCCAACCTTAATTTCGTAATAAAGTTATTTGGCGTAATACCCATTGTTTCACTGAAAATCTTATGAAAATGGTTAGGGCTTAAGCCAGCTAGCTCTGCCAGTTTTTGGAGGTTAATTTTATCTTGTATGTTTTTTTGGGCATATTCTACTACTTTTTTTAGAGTCATATAATGGGGTGACAAAGGCATGCCGGTATTCATCAAAGGATTTCGAATATCTTCATGCAGATGGTATAGAATTTGTAGTACATGTGCTTTAAGCAGCAGCGGGGATCCCTCTCCGGGGTTAATGAATTTTTTTAACACAGCGTCAAACAGATGGTGGTATTTTTCACCGGAAGCAGGATGAAATAAAGGCGGTATGCAATCAAGTACCGGATTGAGATAGTAATTTTGAAACTCCTGCTCTCTATCAAAGTCATAAGTTTCAGGGTCTTTATGGGTATTTCCCAAAAGGTCAAAACAGATCAGGTAGCAGCAGTAAGGCATAATTCCCTGCGTTGTTTGCCCTGGTTTTCTAAAAACAATATCGCCCTTATGAATCGGATACAACTTATCATCAATAAACATAGCACCGGAACTTTCCAAAAAGAATTCTATTTCATAATCATAGATATACCGTTTGTTTAGCTTATAACCTACGGGATAAGTCATACCCTGGGTAAAAAGAGAACTTTTCAGCACTTTGGGTGAAAACTCTTCTGCAGTTATTTTGACTCTCCTGATTTTTGTATTCATTTTTACTTCCCACTCCCCACTGTTGACTCTCCACTATTCTATCATAAGATTTTGAAAGAATAAATAATATTTTGAATAGTAAAATAGTTATGTACCGTTTATAATAAAATAAGATATTAATAGTAGTATCAAGGAGGAGAAGATAACAATGTCAAAAATTACATTCCCAAAAGACTTCCTATGGGGAGTTGCAACAGCTTCCTATCAAATTGAAGGGGCCTGGAAGGAAGATGGAAAAGGTGAATCTATATGGGACCGCTTCAGCCATATCCCTAAAAAAGTAGCAAATGGAGATACGGGAGATGTAGCTTGTGACCACTATCATTTATATCCGGAAGATGTAAAACTCTTAAAGGAATTAGGCGTAAAAACCTATAGGCTTTCCATTTCATGGCCGAGAATTTTCCCGGAGGGGAAAGGACAGCCAAATGAAAAAGGGATGGAGTTTTATAAGAATCTGATAAAATTATTAGTAGAAAATGATATAAAACCTGCCGTAACCCTGTACCATTGGGACCTGCCTCAAAAATTGCAGGATATCGGTGGGTGGGCTAACCGGGAAGTTGTGGACTATTATGAACAGTATGCCAGATATGTTTTTAAGGAGCTGGGCGATTTAGTACCAATTTGGATTACACATAATGAACCGTGGGTGGTTTCCTTTATAGGAAACTGGGAAGGAAGACATGCACCGGGAATTACTGATTTTTCTACTGCTTTACAGGTTTCCCATCACTTGCTCTTATCTCATGGTAAAGCAGTGAGGGCATACAGAGAAATGGGGTTTGAGGGAGAGATAGGAATTACACTAAACTTAGTCCCAGTGTATCCGGACCCATCATCTCACAATGAAGAGGACGCTGCCGCTGCAATAAGAAGAGATGGATTCCAAAACAGATGGTTCCTTGATCCTGTTTTTAAAGGCCGGTATCCTGCGGATATGATTAACTGGTATTCTAAAAAGGTGGTAGTCCCGGTGATTACCCAGGAAGATTTAGATATTATCAGTACACCTGTTGACTTTTTAGGGATCAATTATTATGCACCCGGATATATTAAAGCAGACCCGGATGCATGGCCGCTGGAGTTAAAACATGTATTTACCGGTAAAGATAGGACTGCAATGGGGTGGGAAATTTACCCGGAAGGATTGTATGATTTGCTGGTGCGTTTACATAAAGATTACAACGGTATAAAAATCATGGTTACAGAAAATGGAGCAGCATTTAACGATATAGTAAACCGTGAAGGGAAAGTAGAGGATGACAATAGGCTAGATTTCTTATACAAACACTTTATCCAGGCATATAGAGCCATCCAGGATGGTGTAAACCTCACCGGTTATTATGTATGGTCATTTATGGATAACTTTGAATGGGCTGAAGGATATGCCAAGAGATTTGGAATAACTTATGTGGATTATAAAACTCAGAAGAGAATTATTAAAAAGAGCGGACATTGGTATAAAGAGGTCATTAAAAATAATGGATTTGAAGTGTAATTTGAAGTGTAATTTGAAGTGTAATTTGAAGTGCAATTTGAAGTGGGCCTGAGGTAACTTGGTGCCCACTTTTTTCTTGCAATTGCTTTCCGTGTATTAGTATAATATAGGTATTATAGACGAAACGGAGGCAAAATATGGACGCTATAGTGCAGAGGTTGCAGGAAGAATTTAACTTAAAAACTTTTCAGGTAGAAAACACAGTAAAATTAATTGATGATGGCAATACCATCCCATTTATTGCAAGATACAGAAAAGAAATGACCGGAGAGCTAAATGACCAGACATTAAGAGAACTGTATGACAGACTCATGTATTTAAGGAGTCTCGAAGCAAGAAAGGAAGAAGTAAAGAGGCTCATTGAAGAACAGGGTAAGCTTACCGATGAAATTGCTGAGAATATCGCAAAATCGGAGACATTGCAGGAGATCGAAGATATCTATAGACCCTTTAGGCCCAAAAGAAGGACAAGGGCTACTGTTGCGAAAGAGAAAGGCCTTGAACCTCTTGCCGAGATTTTATTGGCACAGAATATTTATCAGGGTGACGTCGAGAGCTTGGCCCAACCGTATGTTGATCCGGAAAAAGAAGTCAACACCGTAGAAGATGCGCTAAATGGTGCTATGGACATTATTGCAGAAATTATATCAGATAATGCTGAATATCGAAAGGCAATAAGGAATATGACTTTCCGCAATGGAATACTGGTATCCAAAGCTGCCAAAGAAGAGGATTCGGTTTACAATATGTACTACGATTTTAAAGAACCGGTTGCCAAAATTGCAAAGCATCGTGTGCTTGCCATTGATCGGGGGGAGAAAGAAGGTTATTTGACCGTTTCCATAGATATATCTGAAGAAGAAATTATAAAATATCTATTAAAGGAAACAACACCGGAGAAGAGATCCATCACAACAGAATATGTGGAAAGAGCTGTAGAAGACGCCTATAAGAGGTTGATAGAACCGTCTATTGAGAGGGAAATAAGAAACGAATTAACAGAAGCAGCCCAGGAACAGGCAATAAAAGTCTTTGCAGCTAACCTGAAAAATTTACTCCTGCAGCCTCCGGTAAAAGGGAAAGTGGTATTGGGGTTGGACCCTGCTTACAGGACCGGGTGTAAGATTGCAGTGGTAGACGAAACCGGGAAGGTATTGGACACAACAGTGGTTTATCCTACGCCGCCTCAAAATAAGATAGAGGAGGCCAAAAAAGAACTAAAGAAGTTAATAGATAAGCATAAAGTAGATATAATTTCTATTGGAAATGGGACTGCCTCTAAAGAATCGGAAATCTTTGTTGCCGAGTTAATAAAAGAATTAGATAGACAAGTATTTTATATGGTAGTAAGTGAGGCCGGGGCATCGGTATATTCAGCTTCAAAGCTTGGTGCAGAGGAATTCCCCGATTTCGATGTGGCACTCAGAAGTGCGGTTTCTATTGCCCGGAGATTACAGGATCCTCTTGCAGAGTTGGTTAAGATTGATCCTAAGGCGATAGGGGTAGGCCAGTATCAGCATGATATGAACCAAAAGCGGTTGGGAGAAGCGCTGGGCGGAGTTGTTGAAGATTGCGTAAACAGCGTAGGGGTGGATTTAAATACGGCATCACCATCCTTACTGCAATATATCTCAGGTATCAGTGCTGCGATAGCAAAGAATATTGTAGCCTATAGAGAGGAAAATGGAAAGTTTACAAATAGAGAGCAATTGCTGAAAGTTAGTAAATTAGGGCCTAAAGCCTTTGAACAGTGTGCAGGATTCTTAAGAATTCCTGGTGGAGAGAATGTGCTGGATAATACTTCAGTACATCCTGAGTCTTATGAAGCTGCAGAAAAGCTGCTGCAAATGACAGGATATACCATGGAGGATGTAAAAGCCAATAATTTAAAAGACCTGAAGGATAAGGTTGCACAATTAGATGCCAAAAAGCTTGCGGAGGAACTTGGGATAGGAATACCCACCTTAAGAGACATTGTGGATGAACTTTTAAAACCCGGCCGTGATCCCAGGGATGAGCTTCCGAAGCCGGTGCTGATGAGCGACGTGCTTCATATAGAGGACCTGAAGACGGACATGATTCTGACAGGAACTGTGCGAAATGTCATTGACTTCGGTGCTTTTGTAGATATCGGCGTACACCAGGACGGGCTGGTGCATATCTCCCAGCTCAGCGATAAATATGTAAAACATCCGATGGATGTGGTAGCAGTAGGGAATATTGTAAAGGTGAAAGTATTAGAAGTAGACGTGGCGAGAAAGAGAATATCGCTGACCATGAAGGGGATATAAATAAGTAGATATATAGGGGCGAGAGAATCTCGTCCTTTTTCTGCTAAAAATTATTTAGGTTGAGCATATGAAAACAAAAATTGATATTAGGACAAAGGAGAATCTTGATATGTATGAAATTATTACAAAAGACAGTCTGGAGTGTAATGAACAATTGACCAAGCAGCAGGAGTAAATATTTGTGCAATCTTATATGACCTGAAAAAATAAAAAGTACTTATGTAATATCAATAAATATGATATAATTAATTATATTTACATAATAGATTATGTATTGTTTTGTATATTGCTACAGCGATCAATATGATTGGATGTGATAGCAGATGGACAGATTAAATATAACTTTGCTTAAAAAGCTTTTAAATATGTTTAAATCTCTGAATATTAGATCTCAGCTTATTTTTACCTATATACCTATTTCACTTGTATTTATATTGGCGCTCGGTATTGGAACCTTTAATATTGTTTCACACACCCTTAGAGAAAAATCTAAAACTTTTATAAGTCAAACACTTAATATTCTAAGCAATGACATTACTAAAAAGTTGGAAGAATATGAAAAAGTTTGCTCAACAATCGCATTAGATTATGATCTCTATTCTTTACTATCTCAAAAAACCACAGACTTTAAGAATTACTCACAATACAATACAGTTAAGCAAAAGCTGTACTATTTTACGTATAATGTACCAGATATAAAATCGGTATTTATTTATCCTGTTAATCGTTTAAATATTATAAGGTCGGATAGTAACATTATTTATTACGATCTTAATTATAAGGATACCGGCATGTTTAAAAGTCTTATTACTAATTATGATAAAAAAATTTGGACAACAGAAGCGTTAGCCGGTTCTGATCCGGTTAAGAATAATTATATATATCTACTTAGTTCAATACCTAGCTTTTATAGCGTAAATGGTGTAATACAGTTACAGATATATGAAAAAAGTATTTGTAAACTTTATAAAGACACTTATTTTGGAAATGAATCTACAATATTTATAATTGATGAACAAGGTTCAATCGTATCACATCCTGATAAAAATCGTATTTCAACTAAGATAGTTCCTATGTTGCTTGATAACATTAATAAAGCTTCTGGCACTTTTATTACTAAGATTGACAATAAAGAATATTTAGTGGTTTACTCCGCAATTGATAAAACACCATGGAAGATAATTTCTACTATTCCAATGAGGTTTATTGAATTGGAAATTAACCGTATTTTTACCACAGCTCTAATCGTTATTATATTGAGTTCTATCTTTATAATTAGTATTTCAGTATTACTTTCATCTAAAATAGCAATGCCGTTAGAAAAGCTAGGAAATGCTATGGAGAGCTTAGAGAAAGGGGACTTTAATACTAAACTTGACTTTGACGGAAGCAATGAAGTCGGAAAAATAAGCAAAAGGTTTAATACGATGGTTGCAGAGATCAGAAAATTAATGGATGATATTCGAGAAGAAGAAAGGGAAAAAAAGGAAGCGTATATTCATGCACTTCAAGCACAGATTAAGCCTCATTTTTTGTATAATACGCTATTTTCCATAAAATGCCTTGCTTCAATAAAAAAACAGGCTGAGATAGAAGAAATGTTGGATTCCCTTATTAGTTTATTAATGGCAAGTATTAACAAGGGTGGGGAATTTATTACTATTAACGAAGAAATTAAATATATAAAGAAATATATTTTTATACAATCTTATAAATATCGAGATAAATTTAAAATTATATATGATATAGACCCGGAAATTAAAACCTATTATACTCTAAAGTTATTAATTCAGCCTATTATTGAAAACTCTATTCTTCATGGAATTGAGAATTACTGTAAAGATTTTGTAATAAAAATCATAGGTAGAATGGAAGAAGATGCAGTTATATTTAAAATTCAAGACAATGGTAAAGGAATTAAGGAAGATATCTTGAAAAAAATGTTTCAGGATAAAAAGGATGAATACAAAAACGTGTTTAGTGGTATAGGAATAAAAAATGTTAATGAAAGGATTAAACTATATTTTGGTGACAATTATGGATTGTATTATGTAAGTGGGTTAAAACAAGGGACAGAAGCAGTAATTCGTTTGCCTGTTATTAAGGAAAAGGAAGGTGTGGAAAAGCATGTATAATGTAGTGATTGTTGAAGATGATGCACTGGTTAGAACATATCTGCGAAGTTTAATAGATTGGTCCTCATATAACTTGAAACTTATTGCTGAGAAAGAAAATGGTATGGAAGCTAAAGAATTCATTGAGAATAATCCTGCTGACATAATCATAACAGATATCAGTATGCCAATTATGAATGGAGTTGAATTAATAAAATATATAGCTGACAGTGGAAAAATAATTAAAGTAATAGCTTTGAGCTGCTACAGCGATTATGACTTTGTACGGGAAGCCCTTAAATGCGGTGCTTTCGATTATATCCTCAAGCAAAACTTAACAAAGGATTCTTTTATTAGTATTCTAGAAAAAGCAAAGAAATCGTTGGATGAAGAAAGACAGCATGCAAAATATAGGCAAAATTATAATAATGCTGATGCTTCAAATTTACTTAAAAATATAATGAGTAACATTATTATAAATGAAGATGAAATCATTCAACACTATCCAAATTACAGATACCTGTTTAAAGATGATAATAAATATTATGTTATTATTTTTAAATTTGATGATTACATAAGTATCGAAAAATCTATATGTTCAGATGAATTGAAATTCATTTATTCATCTGTGATTGAAACAATAGCAGGGTTTATTAAAGAGATAGTATCTGGTATAATTGGTTTAACACATAATAATGAATTTACACTTTTATTGAGCTTTGATGCTGATGAAGATATGTCGATAACTCATAAAAAAATTTGCAACATCGTTGAGAAGATTTGTGACTATATTGAAAAGAACACTCCGTATACCTTCAGTGCGGGTATAAGTAACGTGTGCGGTAAGTTTTCGCATATATACAAAGCTTATGGTTCTACAAAAAGTATGCTTGAAGGCTATATGCTGCTATATAAAAACAAAATACATTTTTTGAAAAATCAAAAACTTCGTCAAAATTGCATGTTAACACTAGAAGATGAAAAGAATCTTTTGGGGATTGTTATAGAGGGAGACATAGATAAAGCTGAAAAACTAATAGACAATTATATTAGCAGGCTAGAAGCATCTTTTATACACTTTAATAATCTAAAAATCTTTATTTTAGATTTGCTCAATTTAGTTATCAAGATAGCAATAAAATGTGAAGTAGAATTTCGACAACTGTTCGATTCTGATTTTAATCCATACGAAGAGATTGAAGCAAAACATAATATACATGAAATTAAAAGATGGTTTTTTTCAATTGTAAAGAAAATTATTGAGTTAAATAATGAAAAAAATATTTCTCATAGAACTGATATTATAAAAGCGATTGAATATATAGAAAGCCACTATAGCGAAGATATATCATTAAAAGATATTTCAGATTATGTAAATATTAGTCCTAATTATTTTAGTATGGTATTTAAAAAGGAAACAGGAGTAAGCTTTTCAAATTATTTGTTAAATGTACGGCTGGAAAAATCTAAAGAACTGCTTAGGAAAGGCAATATCAGAATTTATGAAATTGCTTATAGTGTTGGGTTTAATAATGATCAATACTTTAATCGGGTTTTTAAAGACAAATATGGTATAACACCTCTTATGTACAGAAAACAAAAAAGCAAATTATAGATTTGATAAGCTTAAAAAGAATAGCTGCTTATAAAAAGTATATAAACAAGTAAAGGTTTATATACTTTTTTAAATTATAAATCGAAGTGGAAAAAGGACACTTTTAGTTAGAATAATAAAAAAAGTCAAGATTATCAAAATATAATACAATCAATAGTATGGTTCAAGACTCATTGATAGAAATTAAAATTTTATACGAATAGTTTTTCATAATATAAGTCAATAAACCTGATAGAAAAATAAAATTATTTATATTCTGTATATGCTATTATTTAATTATAGATTGGTTGTAGGTAACCAAACAATCTATCTAATATGTTAGTTATTTTCTCTATAAAAGCATAGATTAAGGAGGTATATGTATGAATGTATGGACACCAAATAGTCCATTAGGAGGATTACCGTTTATTAAGTCGGCTAGATCGCTTAGAGAGTCTAGCTGGGATCGTACAGGAGGAAATAAAGATTTTTGGATTGTAGAACCAGGAGAAACTGCAGTAATGGCTAACATAAAAGGGACAGGATGCATCAAGCATATCTGGATGACAACCCGTTGTTATGCTCCACAGTATTTGAGAAAACTAATTTTGGAAATGTACTGGGATGGTGAAGAAAATCCGAGTGTAAGAGTACCTCTGGGCGACTTCTTTGGCATTGGACATGCTACATGTAAGCATTATGTTTCATTACCTTTAAGTATGGTATTTGGGGAAAAGAGAGGACCTAAAGGACCATTTGCTGCAGCGATGAATAGCTATTTCCCAATGCCTTTTGCTGATGGTGCTAGAATACAGCTGATTAATGAAAGTGAAGAGCAAATTAAAAATCTATTCTTTATGATAGATTATGAGCTGTATGAAGATGAAGTTCCTGAGGATCTTGGAAGATTCCATGCTGCATGGAATAGTGAAAATCCATGTAAAAAGGTGGTTCATCCGAAAGAAATGGATGATCCGGCACCATGGGATTTGCCAGGAAAAAACCTGACTGGAGAAGAAAACTATGTAATACTTGAAGCAGAAGGTAAAGGACATTACGTAGGTTGTGTATTAAATATTGACAATTTTGATGCTTCTAATCAAGTGTATACGTGGCCGGGTGAAGGAGATGACATGATATTTATTGATGGTGAGAAATGGCCTCCTTCCTTACATGGTACTGGTACAGAGGATTATTTTAATGCTGCATGGGGATTTCCAAGTGGCGAATATGCAGGACCATATCACGGAATATCTCTTGGAAGCGATGTGCAAGAGCATTTTGGCAAATGGAGTCTCTATCGCTTTCATATAGAAGACCCTATCCGATTTACCCAATCTATAAAAGTTACTATTGAACATGGACATGCAAATGATCAAGGAAATGAGTATTCTAGTGTGGCTTATTGGTATCAGTTAGAACCTCACAAGCCGCTAACAAAATTACCACCGGTTAAACAACGACTTCCGAGAAGATGGCCTGAACATGGATTATGGGATAAATGATAATATTAGTAAGTAACTTATTGTGCCCAGGCAGGAAGTAATATAAAGTATATATTTTATATTGCTTCTTGAAACAGGCACAATAAGTTTATCTAGATTATATTAAGAGGAGTGAAGGTTAATGTTCAGAAAAAGAAAAGTTGTAGTAGCTCTTTTGCTGGTTATTGCGATGATATTTACAACTTTCCTGACTGGCTGTGGTAGCAGTAAAGTAAATGATCAAAAAGCAAATGACCAATCTATCCAACAAGAAAGCAAAGGTAATGAGGAAGCTAAAACAATTGAGAACAAGGATTCAGGAGACAAATTTATTACTGTATTAGTTGAAGGTGGAAGTCCAGCTTATGCAGTAGCAAAGCAGACAGCTGATGAATTTAAAAATGCTACAGGATATGAAGTTAGAATTGATGCTGTTCCTTACATCGGTGTTTTTGATAAACTTCGTGCAGAAGTATCTTCGGCCGCAGGAGCATATGATGTTGCTACAATTGATATTTTGTGGTTCCCTGCACTTGCTAAAGGGTTACTCCCTATTGATGATCTCTTGACAGATGAAGTGAAAAGGGATTTGCTACCTGGATTGGTTGAAGGAGGAAGTTATCAGAATAAAGTTTATGGAATGCCGGTATGGACAAACTGTAAAACACTACTATATCGTAAAGACCTTTTTGAAGATCCAAAAGAAAAAGAAGCATTCCAAAAGCAATATGGCTATGAATTACAGCCACCAAAAACATGGAAGGAATATAGAGATGTAGCAAAATTCTTCACGCGTGATACTAACAATGATGGACAGATTGATATTTATGGTACCAGTGTATTTGGCGCAAATAACGGGGACTCCGTAGCAAGCTGGCTGGATCATGTAATGCAGGCCGGGGCAAGACCATTGGTTGTAGGTAACAATGGTGAAGTATTGGTAAACAAAGAACCTTATGTGAAAGCATTGGAATTTTTAACAACAATTTTAAGAGAAGATAAATCCGTACCACCAGGAGCTTTAGAAATGGCTTCTGCAGAGACATCAGAATTATTCTGGAATGGCAAGTTGGCAATGATGCTTGCATGGGGACATTTCTACGTGCCATCAAATGATCCTCAGAAATCAAAAGTAGCAGGTAAGGTAGGTACAGCACCTATGATTGCAGGTGATGCAGGGGTTGGTGCTATTCCTGGACCATGGTATCAGGTTGTTCCAAGTTCATCAAAAAAACAAGATATTGCAAAGAAATATCTTTCATTCCTATATGAGAAAAATGCCCTGTATATGGATGCTTTGGGAGTAGCTGCACGTAAATCCGTATTTGATGAATTCGGCAAAAAGAGTGGATATGAACACTTAAAATCACTCTCAGACACATTAGGGGGTCCTCAGACTCAAAATCGTCCTGCTTTGGCAGAATGGTCACAAATAGAAAATGAAGCATTAGTACCTGCTGTCCAATATGCTTTATCTGGTAAGAAAACTCCGCAAGAAGCTTTAGACTGGGCAGCGGAAATGATTAAAGAAATACTTCAAAAATAATAAATTTTGCTAGATATCACAAAAGCAAAGGATAGGAATGCTTCCTATCCTTTGCTACTAATAGAACTAGAAAAAGAAGGTGATAAATTGAAACTAAAAGAGCCAACCCTGTCAATCTTATTCTTTATACCTGCTGCCATATTTTTAATAGCGTTTTTTATATATCCTATTGTACTTCTTGTGGTTGATAGTTTCTACCAATATGACATCAATAAGCTCAACGTAAAAGAATTTGTAGGATTATCAAATTATATTAAAGCATTGACTTCAGATCGATTTATTAAAACTACAGCAAATACAGTACTATATGTTGTACTAGCTGTAGGAATAGAATTTATTTTGGGAATAATTCTTGCTCTTTTATTAAGCACAGGTTTTCGAGGAAGCAATATAATAAGGACATTATTGCTAAGCCCGCTTATGCTTGCGCCATTGGTAGCTGGGCTGATTTGGAAGTTTATGCTTAGTGACCAATTTGGTATTGTAAACTGGACACTTTATAATATTGGTATTCTTTCTGACCCACATAAAGTTTTATGGCTATCAGATGAGCGGTATTCATTAATATCGTGTGCAATTGCAGATATATGGCTTACTACACCTTTTATGATGTTGGTGCTGCTTGCTGGAATTCAAGGGATTTCTAAGGATTTATATGAAGCAGCTAAAATTGATGGTGCCAGCAGGAGCCAAACTTTTTGGTTTGTTACCCTCCCATCTTTAATACCGGTTGCAACTACGGCAATTATAATACGTGTTATTGATGCTGCTCGTTCATTTGATATTATTTGGGTATTGACGCAAGGGGGACCAAATTTTTCGTCAGAGATTCTAAGTACTTATATGTATAAGCAATTGGCGCGCTATGGCAGAATAGGTTCTGCAAGTGCAATGGCTGTTATTTTTATGATAATGTTGTTAGCTGTAAGTGCTTTATTCATGAAAAAAATATGGAATCCAAATAAGGAAGTAAATTAGTAGACAAGCGGATTGACGAAAAATGTTAGTTAATACAATATAAAGGGGCGATTCTATAAATGGACAAAAGAGTGAATGCAAAACTTGAATTTAATAGATTAATGGAGTATCCAATTGCAATTACTACATGCTTATTGGCTTTATTCTTTCTAAGTCCGTACATTTATCTATTGATTACATCATTTAAACCGGCAACGGAGGTAATTGCGTCTCCGCCAAGATTACTACCCACCATTTTTTCCTTAGAGAATTATAGAGGGATGATAGAATATTTGCCAATTGGCAAATATTTTATCAATAGTTTAATAGCTGCAGGGATTAGTATGTTTATAAGCGTATTTTTGGGATCGATGGCTGCATATGGATTTTCACGCTTTTCATCAAATATTGGCAATTACTTTTTACTTTTCACATTAGCTGTTAGAATTGTTCCATTAATTAGTATGGCTATTCCTATATATACAGTTATAAAAAATATTAACTTGGTAGATACAAAACTAGCGCTTATTCTTGTATATACTGCTATTAATATTCCTTTTGTTATTTGGATGATGATTGGATTTTTTGATGGAATACCAAAAGAACTTGATGAGTCGGCCAGAGTAGACGGATGCGGAAGATTAAGCGCATTTATTCGCATTATTTTGCCAATATCTTTGCCAGGTTTGGCGACTACTGCTATTTTTAGTTTTATGCTGTCATGGAATGATTTCCTCTTTGCATTGCTACTTACAAGTACCTCTTCAAAAACTGTTCCTGTAGGGATATCAGAATTTTTAACAGCGTATAATCTGGACCTTGGGCCGATGGCTTCAGCGGCAATTGTATTTAGTATGCCGGTTATGTTATTCTCTTTTCTGATCCAGAGATACATCGTAAGTGGCATGACTTTAGGAGCAGTAAAGGGGTAAAAGAGGGGGGCAGCAAAATGCTTAATAGTAAGATCAAGAGACCTAGTCACCAGGAATTAGTGGATAAAGCAAATGAATCGGTTGAGAGCGTCAAGGAGGTTGTTGCAAAAGACCCTCAACGCTGTGCCTATCATTTTATGGCACCCGCATATTGGATCAATGATCCTAACGGTCTTATCTATTTTAGAGGAGAATACCACTTATTCTATCAGCATAATCCTTATGGACCTCTATGGGGAGCCATGCACTGGGGCCATGCAAAAAGTAAGGATCTTGTTCACTGGGAATACCTTCCTATCGCTTTAGCGCCAAGTGAAGATTATGACTATCATGAAAGAGGCGGTTGTTTTTCAGGAAGTGCAGTTGATGATAACGGCCTCTTTACTTTGATTTATACTGGGACAGTATTGGAAAAGGATGGCCAGGTAAAGCAAGTACAATGTGTTGCTACAAGTACAGATGGTATAACATTTACTAAATATCCTGGTAATCCTGTAATCAATCAACCACCAGTAGACGGATCTTCAGATTTTCGGGATCCAAAGGTATGGAAGCATCATGATACCTGGTACATGGTGGTTGGGTCTTGTAAAAACGGAAAAGGTAAGGCATTATTGTATAAATCGTTAGATTTAAGAAATTGGGATTATGTTGGTGTACTGGCAGAAAGTGATGGAACGAAAGGAACCATGTGGGAATGTCCCGATTTCTTTCCACTAGGAGATAAGTATGTATTGATTGTGTCACCAATGGGAATGGACAATCACAAGGTAATTTATATGGTTGGGAACATGGACTATGGGACTGGTAGATTTACTTCGGACAGATATGAAGAAGTAGACTACGGATTTGATTTTTATGCTCCACAAACATTTTTAGATGGCCAGGGACGGCGAATTATGATTGGGTGGATGAATTCGTGGGATTGGATGCCGTGGTTTAAATCTTTTGGCCCAACTGTAACGAATAACTGGTGTGGAATAATGTCAGTACCACGTGTTCTTTCCCTTGATTCTGATGGACGGTTAATCTTCCAACCGGTAGAAGAATTAAAAAGTTTACGTAGACAACATCGGCAGTTTAAAGACTTTGAAATCGTACAGGACAGCAGCAACATTCTCGGAGATTTTAAGGGAAATTGCCTTGAGGTCATAGGAGAATTTGATCTTAACTCATGTAACGCTAACGAATTCGGCTTTAAGCTAAGATGTTCTTCCGATGGCAAAGAGCAAACGTATGTAAAATACAATACGAAAGCAAAGGAATTAATCTTTGTCAGAAATAAATTAGATGCTAGTAGTGAAGAGATACGCAGGTGTAAGGTAGAGATCAGTAATAATAAAACATTAAAGCTACACATTTTTATTGACCGAATTTCAGTAGAAGTATTTGTGAATGAAGGAAAGGTAGTAATGTCAAGTAATATATATCCGAGTCCTTCTAGCCAGGGAATAGATATATTCAGTCATGGAGGGACTGTTAAGATGATTTCACTGGATGTATGGCAATTAAAATCGATATGGCAGGAGGATAAGTCGTGTACGATATCGTTGCACCGGGAGAGCTTTTAATTGATTTTACACTTGCCGGCACATCGGAAAATGGGAATGTTCTATAAATCATAAAGAGTGTTAAGGCAGATAGTCTGAAACCATTGAAAAAGTCCAATTGAGCAGGAAGAAAAGGCACTTTTTCAGTGGTTTTATAGTCCTTAACACTCTTTATGATGGTTCAACCACGAATTTTGTGAAACGATAGATTCACCATAAATTACATTACCAGTCCACTGGTAAAAAGGGTACAAAAAATTCGATACATCCCTTATGATTTTAAGTGCAATCCAAAATAGAAAAGGGGGGGTATCGGATATGAATACCAATTATGATATTATCCGAAAACTAATTGGATTGCAAGGGATAGAGGTAATCTATTCCAATGTAAATAATGATATATTTGAAGTATTTGCAATATCTGCGTTTGATTTTGCCGTGTGTCCCCATTGTGGTCGTATCACGTATACCGTGCATGACAAAAGGTATCAGGCATATAAGCATCTACCTATATGGGGCATGGATACGGTTATCATGCTTGAGAAAAAGCGTATGTCTGCGATTGTAACCCAGAACATCCATTTGATGAATACTTTGCTTTTATCAGAAAATATCAGCGTTATACTATTGCCTATGAGCAATATATCTTTACGCTAGCCCATAAAAACACTATTAAAAATGTCAGTAATATTGTAGGCACTAGTGAAGGCGCATGCCAAAGGATATACAGCCATTATGCAAAAGAATCCCTTGCAGCATGTAAGCCTGGGCCACTTAGACTTTTAGGTATTGATGATATCGCCACTAGAAAAGGCCATAACTATGATATGATCATCTATAATCAGGAAACCGGTAAGGTAGTTGCTATTCTCTCCGGTAGAAAGAAGGAAGATGTAGTATCCTACCTTAAAAGTTTACCGGAAGATGTAAGGCTTGGAATTGAAGCAGTTTCTATGGACATGAGCAAAAGCTACTGCTATTCGGTATTAGAATGCCTGCCCAATGCAAAGCCGGTTATAGATAGATTCCATATATCACAACATCTTCATAACTGTGTAGATGATGAAAGAAAGCATATTCAAAATCATGCACGTAAGCATGGCGAAAAAGGTGAAGTATTTAAAATACGCTGGGCTATATTAAAAAACGTAGAAGACCTTAGCGCTGAGGAATATAACAATCTGCTGATGGCTTTTTCAAAATATGAGGAGTTAGAAAATCTTCATTACCTCAAAGAAGAATTCAGGATCTTCTTTGATATTACAACCAAGGAAGATGCTTTAGCATTCTTATCATATTACAAAGACCTGGTAGCAGAGTATGATATTCCTAAGCTAAAGGAATTCATAAAAACTCTTGATAACTGGATGCCATATATCCTAAATTATTACGACTATCCGATATCTAATGGCACTACAGAAGGCAATAACCATAAGGTTAAAAACATTAAGCGTAGAGCCTATGGATATCGTAACCGTGATAATTGGGAAATTAGAGTAAAATACGAATTTGAATGTGCTTAAATTTTTAGTTTTCAAGGTGCTTAGGATACATATAACTACTGTTATTGCTATAATTATCCTATATAGGGATAATAGCTATACATAGGAAAATATTCGGAATGTAGGAAAACTTATGTTTCCAATTTACAGGAAGATATATCAATAATTTTCCTGTAGACTATCTCTTGACAGAGTAGGTGTGCTATCTATCACAAAATTTATCGTTGAACCTTTATGGATTTATAAAGACTGTTACTTATTCAATTTCTGGTTTGCAATTTTGTCTATATGTGCCACAATTTTTGGATGGATGATTATGGAATTAATTTTATTTAACTGCTTTAAGCATTGCAATATCGGACATGTTTTTGCCAGATACGACTTGAAGTATGGATATCTCTTAATAAAAAATATCAACATAAATTATGAGAATAAAAACTAAATAGTGATACTTTTTTGATCAAAACGAATATATTGACCAATATTTGATACCTTATGTAAAACTACATACCTTTATAATATTTGTATAAATATTATAATTAATAATGTCTAAAAGTGTTTTAAAAATATAACCTATTTAGAGACATTGTGAAACCTAAGCTCTAAACCTAAATGTTATTTGCAGAACATCAACTGAAATAAGGTTTTTTGTTGAACAAAAAAATCAACTAAAGGGGGAAAAACATGAAATATTTAGAGAATAGGGTTACGGATATCAACCTTGCCTACATTGGCGGAGGTTCCAGAGGATGGGCGTGGAGGTTTATGAGTGACCTTGCATTGGAAGAACAGTTGTCAGGAACAGTTCGGTTATATGACATAGACTTTCAAGCTGCACATAACAATGAGGTCATTGGAAACAAATATTCCGAACTTGATCAGGCGAAAGGAAAGTGGAAGTATGTAGCAGTAAAAACATTGGAAGAAGCCTTAACAGAAGCAGATTTTGTTATCATTTCTATTGTACCGGGAACCTTCAATGAGATGGCGTCCGATGTGCATCTCCCTGAGAAATATGGTATTTATCAATCTGTAGGAGATACTGTAGGGCCGGGTGGATTGGTAAGAGCATTAAGGACCATTCCCATGTATGTTGAAATTGCAGAAAATATCAAAAGATATTCGCCAAATGCGTGGATCATCAACTACACGAATCCAATGACTCTCTGCACAAGAACACTTTATGAGGTGTTTCCTCAAATTAAAGCCTTTGGGTGCTGCCATGAGGTTTTCGGAACTCAGAACTTATTGGTTGCCATGCTTGAAGAATTAAGAGGAATCAAAGGGGTAACAAGAGAGGAAATTAAAGTAAACGTTTTAGGAATCAATCATTTTACATGGTTTGATAAGGCATCATACAAGAACATGGATCTTATACCTTTATATAGGGAACTTGTGGATAAATACTATGAAGAAGGATTTATGGATAAGAATAAGAACTGGTTAAACAAATGCTTTTCCTATGCAAATAGGGTAAAATTTGATTTATTTAGAAGGTATGGCTTGATTGCTGCAGCAGGAGACAGACATCTGGCAGAATTTATGCCACCATGGTATCTAAAAGATCCTGAAACAGTAGAAAAATGGAAATTTAGCATTACTCCGGTAAGCTGGAGAATACAGCACAGAGAAAACCTGATAGAAAAGAGCAACAGGCTGGTACGGGGAGAAGAGCCGGTTGAGATAAAACCATCGGGTGAAGAAGGAGTTCGTCAGATAAAGGCCTTGGTTGGGCTAAAAGACATCGTAACCAATGTCAACTTACCAAATGTGGGTCAAATGCAAGGCATACCTATGGGAGCTGTAGTAGAAACGAACGCATACTTTAGCAGAGATAATGTGCAGCCGGTAATGGCAGGCAAACTTCCTGATGATGTACAAAATTTGGTCATTAGACATGTGTTAAACCAGGAAGCTACTTTAAAAGCTGCTCTAACAAGAGATAAGGCCTTGGCATTTAGAACGTTTATCAATGATCCATTAGTAAATATTGATATAAAAGATGCAGAGGAGTTATTTAACCAAATGCTCCAAAATACAAGAGAATATCTGCCAGGATGGAATATTTGATCTATTTGCAGAATAGTAGACGCAAACTAAATTGTTAGGATTTTAAGATATTTAAGCGAAATTGGAAAGAGACTGCAAGCAATGTTATATAGGCGGTTGCATGCTTGCAGTCTCTTATAAGACTTAGGGAAATTCCGTGAGGAACGAGCGGTGCACTCTTATGTCTTGCCCAAACGATAAAGCACTGCTTTTTCAGCAGTTTCGTTGTTGTCCCACGTTATATAGGTATATACATATATACCGCTGTACCAAAACCAGATTTGCTCCTGATTTTGATTCCATATTGGTCTCCATAGGTTAGCTTTAATCTTTTGTTTGTGTTGAATAAGCCGATATGCTCGTTATATTCTTTTTCTTTCTGTAACTTTTCCCTAATTTCTATTAACTTCTTACGGTTGATACCTAGTCCGTTATCAACCACTGATATTTTTATAAAGGACTGAACAAAGTGTATCTTTATTTTGATGCAGCTTTTTCCTTCTTTTACTCTAATTCCGTGATAGATACTGTTTTCAATTAATGGTTGCAACAGTAACTTCGTTATTTCATGCTGAGTTAAATTTTCATCGTATTCCCAAATTACATCAAATTTTTCTTTATACCGGGCTTTTTGAATATTGATATAGCTTTGTGTATATTTTATTTCTTCTTTGATTGTTACACTTTTTTTGTCACTTTCCAATGAATATTTTAATATATCTGAAAGATTTCCGATCATTTCATTTATATCATTAGGGTGGCCTGTCAGGCTAAGAACTTTCCAATTGATGGTCTCCAAGGTATTAAACAAAAAATGAGGGTTTATCTGGGATTGTAAAGCTAACAACTCCATAGCCTGGACCTTATACTTTCGCTCAGATAACTGCACCTTTAAATAGCTATGTTCAACGAAGGTTTTTACAATATTATGCAGGATATAACTATATTCATCTTTTATTCGGGAGGGCAGTGCGGGCAATGGCTGGTTGTTTTCAGCCGAATCGATAATGGAAATTATGTTCTGAATATTTTTATAGTTTCTGCTAGTTAAATAATATGTTATACTTAATCCTGATATAAATGATAGCGCAAGTATAATAAAAGTAAAGGTGCTTAGCTTAATTGGAATTTCATATATTATATTTTGAGGAACAATTGATAAGTACTTCCATCCATACCGTTCTGACTGAATTTGAGAGATGGTATATGCCTTTTTGCGTATAAGTGGATTTACCTTAAAAGAAGGTTCCGACTGTCTGTAAATCTGCTCTATATTTGTGTGCTTCATTTTATTTGCCGAATGATTTCTAAAAATAATTTGATTATTTTCGTCTACAATCAGTATGCTTTGCTCAGGGAGAGTTTCCAAGTTATTTAGCAAACTTTCAATATATTTCGCGCAGATATTCAAAACAATAACACCGTCACTCGCAGTAGAACCTGGTGAATAAAGTTTCCTGTAAATGGTTAATACCTTCGTAGACTCTTTTGCAAAATCGTATTGTTTTATATCTCTCATTTCAGTCCATATTAATGTGTGTTTATCTTGATTTTCTACATTTGTATACCAGGAGGTATCATAGAAATTGTTCAACGTTGTTATCCCTGATGTTGTGGAAAGAAACTGGTTTTTATTGTTGTAGTAATAAACATAGATGGAATGTATATAAGGTCTTGAATTAGCTGGCGAATCTACGAAATTTTTAATCATTGATAGTTTATCAAAGTCATTCTTCGTTAAGGATTCATTATCATTTCTTAGAATTCGTTTTAGTCCAACATTAATTGCGGGATTAGTGCTAAAATTTAAATTAAGAGAATCTAGTTCGCTTAATATTAACTCAATATTCTCTTTTGTTTGCAATAACAAATTGATATTGTTCTTATTTATTTCTTCTTTAACATATTTTTGTGTAATGACAGTAGCTAATGTTCCAAGCGCAATTAAAGGAATGAGAAGCGGTATCAAAAATAAAATTAGATTTTTCAAAAAAAACCTCGAGTGCGTATTCTTTATCATGTAATGCACCTTCTTCCTTATATATGGCTGGCTGCTTGTATATAAACATGTTTATACTAAGCTATTTGCTGCATCTATTGTTCAGTTGTTAGAATTGCGGTATTCTCGCGGGCTCATGCCGAAATATTTTTTGAAAGTCCGGGTAAAGTTTTTGGGACTACTGTACCCAACCATATCACTAATCTCATAGGTTTTATAATTGATGTCATCCAATAATTCCGCTGCTTTTTTCATTTTAACCGTTATGACATAGTCAGAAAAATTTTGTCCTGTTTTTTGCTTAAAAAACTTACTAAGATAATAGGGATTCATATGGACTAATTCAGCTATGTTTTCCAATGTTACGTCTTTATAGTGTTTCTTTACGTGTGATTTTATGGTTGAAATAATTTTATCATGAAAATTAAGAGATATATCTGTCTCCCCATTCCTTACACAATCTGTTTTTGAATTTTCATTATTAAATTTTTCTGAATGCTCAAGATCTAACTCAGTTTTTAAATTAGAAAAGGTCTTGAACAGTTCATCGTATTTTGTAGGTTTTACGATATAACTCTTTACACCATAGCTTAGTGCTTGCTGGGCATATTCGAAATCTCTATAACCACTCAAGAAAATAATCTTAACTTGCCACTTTTCATCATATATTTTTTTCGCAAGTTCAATACCTGTCATAGTAGGCATCATGATATCGCATAGTATAATATCGATATGATACTTTTGAAGGTATTCCAAGGCTTGTTTCCCATTTTCTGCTTGAATTGCAACTTCAAAACCGATTTCATTCCATGGGAAATAATTGCAGAGACCATTTCTGATTTCGTATTCATCGTCCACAATCATTATTTTATACATTATTTCTCTCCTCCTTGTACAATTAATATTGTATTAAATCAGTGACCGAAGCCACTGTTCGACCCATTAAAAATCATTGTTAACATAACACTTCAAACTTCATACTTTTCTAAACATCAAGCACATCATACGGCTTCACATCTTAGCCATTATGCCAGCACCTGTTGGCCTGAACCTTGAAAATCATGTATAATATCTTCCGGACTTGGAAGGTGTGTGTATCACCTCCTGGGACGGACCTTAGCGGGCCGATTACCCGTGTGAAAGAGTATTTATCCATTCCGGTAAGTCTACATGATTTGGCTGGTTGAGGCCAGCTAATAAGCTGGTTCCTCGTGTCACATGCAAGGTTGTTTGCTTACATGGGAAGGAATGGAGGCTTTTAAGTCCATCAATCTTGTAAAGGAGGCATTTTTAATGAATTTCAGACCCATTGCAGGCATTGATGTGGGCAAGTTCTTCAGTGAGATGGCGATTCTTTCTCCATCCAATGAAGTAATTGCCCGCATGAAGATTCGCCATGATTCCAGTACCGACGTTGAAAGAGCCGTTGAATTGCTGAAAAAAACGGAAAAGGACTTTGATTCAAGGCCTTTCGTCGTCATGGAATCCACCGGGCACTATCACAAAATCCTTTTCCATTCACTTTGTAAAGCTGGATTTGAGGTTTCAGTAACAAACCCCATCCAGACTGATTCTATCAAAAATATTGGAATTAGAAAAGTGAAAAATGATAAAGTGGATGCCCGGAAAATTGCATTGCTCTACAGATTTCAGGAGCTTAAAACTACTAATATCCTCGATGAGGATATTGAATGCTTAAGGAGCCTTTGCCGCCAGTACTACAAGCTCTCTGACGAGCTTACTGCCTACAAAAACAGGTTTACGGGTATTGTTGACCAACTCATGCTAAACTTTAAGGATGTATTCCCCAACATCTTTTCAAAGGCTGCTCTTGCAGTCCTGGAGGAGTATCCTACGCCTGCCCATATTCTTAAGGCTGACAGGAACAAGCTGATTTCAATGATTCAGGAAAAGTCCCACAAAAGCCTTAAATGGGCAACTGAAAAGTATGAGCTTTTGGTCTCCAAGGCCAGAGATTTTGAACCTTTGAGCATTCACAATTCCTCAAATATTGCCATGCTCGGTGTGTACATCTCCATGATCAGAACCCTGGAGGAAAACCTGGAGAAAGTCCTTAAAGCCATCCATAAGCTGATTGATGAGGACCTGGCAAAGGACATGCCTGTACTTGCATTGACGCTTGAACTCTTGCAGAGCATTCCCGGCATAGGCCTTCTGTCTGCTGCCACCATTCTTGCGGAGATTGGCGACTTTTCGGCCTTTAAAAAGCCGGGCAAGCTGGTTGCTTATTTCGGCATTGACCCCTCTGTCATGCAGTCCGGAGAGTTTACCGGTACACGTAACAAGATGTCTAAGAGGGGTTCAAGGCTGCTTCGCAGGGTGCTTTTTACAATTGCTCTTGCCAATATCCGTACCAAGAGGGATAAGACAGCTTGCAACCCTGTGTTACTGGAGTTTTATCAACAGAAGTGCCGGAGCAAACCTAAAAAAGTAGCTTTGGGAGCTGTTATGCGTAAGCTTGTTAATTATATTTTTGCTGTTCTGAGGGATAGAAAGCCTTATCAGCTACGTAGCCCCCAAGAGCATGCGAAGAATCTTGCAGCAAAGCATACAGCAGCTTAATAGTACTTGTACTTGATGTTCAGTTTTCAAAGAGCAACTTATTATTTCAGACCAGCTATTTTATGTCTACTTCACTTAGGTGGTCTTGTTGTCATGCCTTTGATTAACGTCAGGAGTCTAAAAAAATTTCTCAAAATTTTTCTTAAAAACTCTTGACTTTAATTAGCTGGTCTTTTATGGAAGCAAGTGTGAATATAATAGAGCAAGACGGATCACCAAACATGTAGTTAGGTTAGCATATAATGAATACGGGTTATTGATTATAGAAAACATTATTAATAATTATACCAGATAGTTATACCAGCTGTCTACCTGTTTTAACAAGCAAAAAATGATAAGAAATGTTAAATTATGATTCTTTATTTATTACAAATAGGCTAATTATTGATACCTTATGTGAAATTATATACCTTACATACAGAAAGGCTTAATGTTATAATTATAACTGTATTTTAACAAAAAAAAATTAATCAAATCAAGTAAAGGGAGGAAGAACATCATGAAAAGGGCAATGAGATTAATCAGCACCCTTTGCATCATTTCAATTCTGGCTACACTGTTCATTGGGTGCGCAAAAGAGGCGCCTAAAACTGGAACGGATTCCACACAACAAGCTGCTGCAGACAATAAGGATAAGACAGACAAGAAAGATGCTGCACCAAAGAATGTCACAATGCGGTTCTCTTGGTGGGGAGGAGACAGTCGCCATAAAGCGACTTTAGCAGCTATTGAAGCTTATACCAAGAAAAATCCTCACGTAAAGATTGAAGCTGAGTATGGCGGTTTTGATGGATATTTCCAAAAACTAACAACTCAATTGGCTGGCGGTACTGCTCCTGATATTATGCAGGTCGACCAACCTTGGCTTCCTAGCCTGACTTCACAGGGAGATTTGTTTGTTGATATCAATACATTGAAAGAAATAGACTTAAGTGCGTTTGATAAAAAATTCTTAGATTCACAGCTTACCATTGGCGGCAAGCTTCAGGGATTGCCAACGGGTTTAATTGGAATCACGATGTTCTACAATAAAACCGCTTTCGAAAAATTTGGAATTTCTGCTGATACGCAATGGACTTTTGATAATCTTATTGAGATTGGCAAGCAAGTACATGAAAAGGATAAAAATATATATCTCTTAAATTTGGACATTAATAAGTACGATTGGATTATGAAGGCAATTGTGAAGGAAAAAACTGGTGAGCAATGGGTGAAGGATGACTACACCCTGGGGTTTGATAAAGCAATTCTTGTGGAAGGACTTACTTGGATAAAAAAAGCTGTTGACAGTGGTGCTGTACAACCTTTTGAAGAAATGATTTTATATGATAAAAAAGCAGAAACTAACCCTAAATGGGTTAATGGAGAACTGCTTATGAATATCAACTGGCCTTCTTCGTTTGAAAGATTTACGGAATCAGTTGCTAATAAGGATGCAAAATGGGATGTAACAGCTTTTCCGATATCAAAAGATGCAAAAAAATCGGGTGTTATAACAAGAGCTGCTCAAGTAATGTGTATTAATAAAAACTCAGCAAACATCAGTGAAGCTGCTAAATTTATTAACTGGATGTTTAATGATGATGAAGCTATTTTAATACTGGAAGATGTTAGGGGAGTACCTGCAACTGAAAAAGCTAGAAAAATGCTGACTGATAGTAAGAAGTTAGATGAAAGGATAGTACGTGCAACAGAAGTTGCAATAAAAAATTCCGGGGACCCTGAAAACGGACCTACAAACGATCCGGAACTTCTTGAAATTGATAGAGATATTATACAAAAAGTTGGTTATGGGCAACTTACTCCAGAAAAGGCTGCAGACGAGTTAATACAGAGGTATACAGAAAAGCTAGCCGAACTTAAAGCAAAAAAATGATTAATATGCAAGCATATTTTATAAAAGTACTGCCTTAAATTGGCAGTACTTTTATAGCACAGAAAGTAGTTAATATTTAAGTGATAATTCTATTAAATAAGAGCAAGAGGAGAGGATCTCACCAGATGAATATAGATGTAGCTTTAAAATCGCAGAAAGCAGCTTCTAAAACAAAAGCAGTTAGGAAGAAGTATCAATATGTAGCATTTTTGTACATTGCCCCGTGGCTTATTGGACTTTTTGTATTTCAATTGTATCCTTTTATAGCTTCTTTTATATATTCTTTTACTGATTTTACTATGCTTAAAAAACCAAGTTTTGTAGGTTTAAAGAATTATATTGATTTATTTACAAAAGATCAGCTGTTTTTACAATCACTAAAGATTACCTTTATTTACGTTATAATTGCGGTACCTTTAAAACTTGCCTTTGCTTTATTTATTGCAATGATTTTAAATATTAAATTGAGGTTTGTCAATTTTTTTAGGACTGTCTACTATATGCCGTCCATATTGGGGGGAAGTGTTGCTGTAGCAGTTCTCTGGAGATTCCTGTTTATGCGAGAGGGTCTCGTTAACAAAGTAACCTCAATATTTCATATTCCTGCAGTTGACTGGCTTGGAAACCCTAAGATCGCATTATATACAATAAGCCTTCTAACAGTATGGCAGTTCGGATCATCAATGGTACTTTTTCTTGCGGGTTTGAAAAACATTCCATCAGAATTATATGAAGCTGCTAGAGTTGACGGTGCTTCCAAACCTAGAATGTTTGTAACCATTACATTACCTCTCTTGACACCTATTGTTTTCTTTAATTTAATTATGCAAATGGTTCACGCATTTCAAGAATTCACAGGAGCCTTTGTCGTTACCAATGGAGGTCCTGCAAAGGCAACATATTTATATGGTTTAATGCTTTATCAAAATGGATTCCAGTTCTTTAAAATGGGTTATGCATCTGCACAGTCCTGGATATTATTTGCTATTATTATGCTTATGACGATGCTAGTATTTAAGTCTTCAGAATATTGGACGTTTTATGAAGATGGGGGTGATTTCTAATGAAGGTTCGTGTTCAAAATATAATTGCGTATATATTGCTAACATTATTAGGAATAGTGATGGTTTACCCATTGCTGTGGCTTGTTGCATCTTCTTTTAAGACCAATCAGGAAATTTTCGCTACAATCGGGCTTATCCCGAAGAAGTGGGTATTAGATTCTTATGCCCAAGGTTGGAAGGGGAGCGGCCAGTATACTTATACGACATTTTTTCTAAATACATTTATGTTGGTAGTTCCAACTGTAATTGCTTCGATTGTTTCTAGCGTATCGGTGGCTTATGGTTTTGCAAGATTTAAGTTTCCGTTTAAGAAAGTTTTGTTTGCCTTGGTAATCGCTACGTTAATGCTGCCTAACGCGATTATAATTATACCAAAGTATATACTATTTAAAAATTTTGGTTGGTTAAATACTTATTTAACATTTTGGATACCGGCATTATTTGCAACCTATTCATTCTTCATCTTCATGTTAGTGCAGTTTCTTCGTGGAATACCGAGGGAACTTGATGAATCTGCAATTATAGATGGGTGTAACTCTTTTACTATCCTGATAAGAATACTGATCCCGCTAGCTAAACCGGCACTCTTTTCAGTGGGTATATTCCAATTTATCTGGAGATGGAATGATTTCTTCAATGTTTTAGTTTACATTAATAGCGTAAGTAAATTCCCACTTGCATTAGCGCTTAGAATGTCTATTGACATTACCGATGTAGTAGCTTGGAACCGGCTTATGGCGATGTCAGTATTAACTATGGTGCCTCCAATCTTAATCTTCTTCTTTGCACAGAAGTATTTTGTAGAGGGTATTGCTACAACCGGACTAAAGGGTTAATAAAAAATCATTAATGCTTATTAAATCTCAGCATATTCATTTTCCTATTCATTATATTGGTACAACGATAGGGAAGATGGTATGCTGGATTTTTTATAATGCTTAGGCAAAGTATAATTATTCCTTGATTTATTGCTTTCCGTTAAAGGCATTTCAAGAAAGCTGTATATAATTATTGGAAAATAGCGGAATTGAAGCAATATTATAATATGGGCTATAAAGATATAATAAGGTTGTATAGTTTATAACAACTAAGTTTAAGGAGGGGGAAGAAGGCATGCAGGAATATAGATGTTTATATGGAAAGAGCTTTAAAAAATTTTACTTGAATGAAAATAACCTTATAACTGAACTGTTACCAAATCCTTTAGAGATTAATGCAGTAGGAGAAGATGAGGTAAAAAGAGCAATATCAAATCCTATTGGCTCGAAAAGGTTAAAGGACATCGTCAAGCCGGCTCAAAAAGTAGTCATCATTACCAGTGATATTACGCGGCCTATGCCTAGTAAACTGGTAGTCCCTCATGTAATTGAAGAATTACTTGCAGGTGGAGTTGGATGTGACGATATATCTATCATATTTGCCGTAGGAAGCCATAGGGAACATACTGAGGAAGAAAAAAAGTATTTGGTTGGAGAAGAGACTTATAATAGAGTAAAATGTATTGACAGCAATCCTAACGATTATGTACATATGGGGATGACTAAAAGCGGAACACCTGTGGATATCTTTAGAGTTGTTGCAGAAGCCGATATAAGAATATGTTTGGGGAATATAGAATATCACTGGTTTGCCGGATATAGCGGTGGAGCTAAAGCAATCATGCCTGGAGTTTCTACAAAGGCTGCTATACAACGTAACCATCGTTTTCTTGTAAGAGAGGAAGCAAAAGCCGGGGATATGGAGAATAACCCGGTAAGATATGATATCGAAGAAGTTGCAAACATTGTGCCTATACACTTTATAGTAAATGTAGTTCTTGATGAAAACAAAAACATTATAAAAGCGGTTGCAGGGCATCACATACTTGCCCATAGAGAAGGGTGCAAATTTCTTGACCAGTTCTATAAGGTACCTATCAAGGAACAAGCTGATATAGTTATTGTATCTGCTGGAGGATTTCCGAAGGATCTAAATCTTTACCAAGCACAAAAGGCATTGGATAATGCGAGACATGCTGTCAGGCAAGGAGGCATTATCATATGGGCAGGCCGCTGCCAGGAGGGCCTGGGTGAGGAGGTATTTGAAGACTGGATCATCAGTGCAAAAGATCCTCAAAGTATATTGGAGCGTATTCAGGTAGACTTTCAATTAGGTGGGCATAAAGCTGCTGCAATTGCAGGAGTATTGGTAAAAGCTCAAATCTTCTTAGTTTCAGAATTGGACCCTGAGTTAGTTAAGAACATATTTATGCAGCCTTTTACTGAAGTAACGGATGCGCTTGAAGAGGCTTTCAGGCAGTTGGGCAATAAATCCAAAGTTATATTTATGCCTGTAGGGGGTTCTACCTTACCGGTATTGAATAAATGAACGATAAGAGTAGTCAATAATATAAGTATTGTGCTAATAAAAAATATCAGGTACAGTTAATTAGATAGATAGGGGGAAAGAATATGCATGCTATAGAAAAGATACTTGCCCGGGCATCGGGTAATGAGAGAGTAGCTGCAGGGGAGATAGTCACTGCGAAAGTTGATATGGCAGAAGTAAATGATCTGTATCTGCAAGTGGTAAAATCTTTTAAAGAAATGGGCGGACAAAAAGTGAAACATCCTGATAAAGTATGCTTTGTTTTAGACCATTACGCACCTGCTCCTACAATCCAATCTGCAACCAACCAAAAAGCAATGAGGGAATTCGTTCAGGAACAGGGAATAAAATATCTATTTGATATCAATGAAGGAGTATGTCACCAGGTAATGCCCGAGGCAGGAATTGTATTTCCCGGCATGGTTTTAGTTGCTACAGACTCTCATACCACTACTCATGGCGCTTTTGGTGCATTTGGTACAGGAGTCGGGGCTACAGACCTTGCTACAATTCTAATATCCGGAGAATTATGGTTTAGAGTTCCTGAGGTAATAAAAATTCAAATTGATGGCATACCTCAAAAAGGTACTTCAGCCAAGGATATCGTACTACATATCATAGGGAAATTAGGTCCATCTATTGCCGTATATAAGGCAATTGAGTATTGTGGAAGTACGGTAGAGAATATGTCCATAGATGAAAGAATGGTTTTATGTAATATGGCGGTTGAAATGGGAGCAAAAACAAGCTACATTCAACCCGATGATAAAACCATGAGGTATATAAAATCAAAGATAGACAGAGAATTTGAGATCTTTACCACCGACAAAGATTACAAATATGCCAAAGAGTATTATTTCAACGTAGCGGATTTGACACCACAGGTTGCTAAACCAGATAACATTGATGATGTAGATGGTATCGATAATGTAGACAAGGTAGAGGTGCATCAGGCGTTCATTGGTACGTGTACTGGTGGAAGGCTAGAGGACATTGAGGTAGCTGTTCAAATATTAAAGGGCAAAACAATTAACCCCAGGACAAGACTGGTTGTAATTCCTGCTTCTAAAGGAGTCTATCTGCAAGCAGTGCAAAAAGGTTATATAGAAGAATTGATAAAAGCAGGAGCTACGATATCTGCACCGGGATGTGGCCCTTGTCTTGGAGCGCATCAAGGAGTACTTGCACCCGGTGAATATTGTGTTACCACGTCCAGTAGAAACTTTCCAGGGAGAATGGGAAGCACAGAAGCAAAGATATTCTGTGTGTCTCCAGCAACAGCTGCGGCAACTGCATTGGAAGGCAGGTTGGCTGATCCGAGAAAATACATTTTGATGGAGGAATAATAAAATGCACAGCATCATTCAAGGAAAAGTATGGACTTTTGGAAACAATATTGATACAGATCAAATTTATCCCGGAAGATACCTGGAACTTACGGAACATAGTGATATTGCAAAACACGCTATGGAAGGAGCTGACAGTAACTTTATCAAAGAATTTATAAAAGGTGGAATCATTGTAGCTGGAGATAATTTTGGCTGCGGATCCAGCAGGGAACACGCAACAATCACATTAAAAAATGCAGGGGTATCGGCAATTGTTGCAAATTCTTTTGCAAGGATATTCTATAGGAATGCTATAAATCTTGGTCTGCCTGTTATAACTTGTGATGGAATACTTTCAAAAGTTAAAAAAGGAGATACAATATCAATTGATTTGCAGAGCGGTATTATAAGGAATCTTGATAATAATGTAGTTATAGAAGGTGATAAACTTTCTGAACATGTTCTGAACATTATTGAAAGAGGTGGGGTTATTCCTTTTTTTAAGAAAGATCTATGATACCACTGTAAAAAGTCGCTTGTTAGGGGTGCATTTAATCTAGTTGATGAATAATATTCCAAGGAAAGAATTTCATTTGAAAAGAGACAAAAAAATAGTCTAAGATACCCATGAGAATTCAAATTTTTAGAAGGGGTGTCTTAGACCATGATAAAAAACTCAAATGAGATTTTAACACGAAATCTCATAAAAGGCGAAGGTATTTTAAGGAATTTTGTTGAGGAAGCAATCAGGTGAACAAAGTAAAGATTGAAAATTTACCGGATAATGTAGTGAATCTCCCTGTATATATGGAGAATAACCGTGAACGAATACGTTATAAAACTTTTAAAGAAAAAGGCTATTATATAGGCAGTGAAGCTATAGAAAGCGGTAATAAAATGGTGATTGGACAAAGGATGAAACAGGCAGGTATGCGCTGGAGCATCAATGGTAGCCAGTATATAGCTGTATTACGTGCAAAATATGAGAGTCATAGATGGGACGATGTTATAAAAGTTGTCAATGAATAGATGAAATAATATCCATGTAAAATAATATATCCATAAATTGGGTAGCTATGCCCATCTTCACTGGAAAGTTTATCACATATGTGAAAAAGTATCTTCTACTGTAAACTATATTATAATTTTTAAAATAATGGGTCATATATACTTTATGTACCTAGTGGTGTAAAATGTGTTGAAAAAAGCTAAAAATATGGTAAAATATTATTATATATTTAGTAAAATATAACAACATATTTCACAAAAAACAACAATAAGATTAATTTTCATTAGTAGGTGTTAAGTAGCGGGGGGGGTATATATGTCAAATCTGCTGGAGATAAAAGGCTTCATTCAAGAAATTGCAGAGGCAATTGCGGAAGCATTAGAAATTGATACTTCGGTAGTTGATCATAACCTTATACGTATTGCAGGAACTGCGCAAAAGCAGGTAACGCAGGTTATTTCTTCTGGGGTCATAAAGAAAGTATTTGAAACAGGGCAGTATTATTTGACGCATCATACCAAAGAAGACGTGCACTGCAACCAATGTCCGCAAAAACATAATTGTAAAGAAAAGGCTTTTATGCACTGCCCGATATTTTTTGACGATAAAGTCATCGGTGTTATGGGACTTATGTGCTTTAATGATACTCAGAGAGAGAAGCTAATATCTAAACAGGACTCCCTTCTATCCTTTATTCAAAACATGTGCGCACTGATCACCTCAAAATTAAAAGAATATGAAATGTATAAAAAAGAACAAGAAATGTATCAAAAAATCGAATATCATAATATAATGTTACATCAAATTCTAAATACCGTTTCAGATGGATACATCATTATAAATACTGAAAAAGAAATAACGCATATAAATGAGCACGCCCTGAATATTCTCGGTATGACCAAGGAAGAAGCTGAAGATAAAGTGATAACTGAGGTAATACCAGACTTAGAACTAAAAAGTATTTTGTCAAATAGAGAAAATGCATTTTACGATGAAATTAAAATCAATAAAAAAACATATGGTGTCTTTATAAGTGCCATGAAGGACAATAAAGAAACGGTAGGCGCAGTGATTAGTTTTAAGATAGTAGATAAGATTAGCAGCCGTGTTTTCAGTAAAGCTTTTTACACGAAAGAGATTACATTTAATGATATACTTGGAGAAAGTAGAAAAATTACTGATGCTAAGGAGTTAGCTAAAAAAGTATCAGTGAATAGTACAAATATCTTATTACTAGGCGAAAGCGGTACAGGTAAAGAGTTGTTTGCCCGGGCTATTCACTATGCCAGTGATAGACATGCAAATCCATTTATTGCTGTAAATTGTGCAGCAATTCCCGAGAGTTTGTTGGAGAGCGAGTTGTTTGGATATGAGTCAGGTGCTTTTACAGGTGCTAATAAAACAGGTAAACCTGGAAAGTTTGAACTTGCGCATACAGGTACAATATTTTTAGATGAGATTGGTGATATGCCTTTCTATCTTCAAGCTAAGATATTAAGAGTACTGCAGGATAAGACTATTGAAAAGATTGGTGGCGTTGTACAAAAAGATATAGATGTTAGAATTATAGCAGCAACAAATAGAAATCTAGAAGAAATGGTGCGTACAGGGAAATTTAGAGAAGATTTGTACTATAGACTAAATGTCATACCGATACAAATACCCCCTTTAAGAGAAAGAGAAGGGGATGTAGAATTATTGGTTGAATATTTTATAAAAAAGTATTCAACTATATTTAATGTAGGTATCAAAAAGATAAGTCCACAAGCTATTGAAATATTAAATACGTATCATTGGCCTGGCAATATAAGGGAACTTGAAAATTTGATACAGTATTTAATTTCTGTGAGTAATAGTGAAGTCATAGATGTAGATATATTACCCAATAAGCTTCTGGAGGGGCAAGTTCCAAGCGATGTAAAAAACAGCAATGTAAAAAAGATAAAGCGTGTTACACCTCTGGCAGAGATTGAAAGAGAAGCAATATTGAATGCTTTAGAATTGTTTGGAGACACAACGGAAGGAAAGTTTAAAGCGGCAAAAGCATTAGGTATTGGAAAAACTACTTTATATAGAAAATTAGCTGAATATAGTGTAGATATAAGCAAAGATTCCCAATGTCGGAATTATTAATTTCCACATTGGGAATTCTTTTTTATAATAGTATTTCTAAGGTTTAACGATTTTGTAAGTCATTCTTTTTTCAAAGCGGGAATTATAAATTTATGTAAATATTTGAAATGCCAGAATAACAGGCTTTTTAATTTGGCATAAAACTTGCTTATATTATAGGTGTACAGAAATATGTTGATGATAAATAGTTTAAGGATAATTTCATTGTGGTTTAAAGATGATTAGACTATTTATCATGATCCTGGTATTTCTGGTATCGTTAAAACAATCATTAACAACAATATGGCTGTAGAAAACAGCAAAAATAAGAAAGGTGGGATTTTAGGTGAATCCGGGTTTTAGAATTTATAAAACAATCAACAGACCTTCTAAGGAACTTATTGAGGCATTCAGAGATATTCCTGTAGCGAATATAGCAGATAATATGGGAAGGATTTCTTGTGTAGATTCCTACATAAAGCCTTTCAATAAGGTGAGGTTATTAGGTACTGCATTTACAGTCAAAGCTCCATTGGGAGACAATCTTATGTTTCATAAGGCTTTAGATATGGCAAAGCCAGGGGATGTCATTGTTGTAGATGGAGAGAGCGATATGAATCACGCCCTCTGTGGTGAGATAATGATGCGCTATGCAATGAAGAAGGGCATAGCTGGATTCCTAATTGATGGATGCATTAGGGACGCTGCGGCACTTGAAGATTTAGAATTTTCAGTTTATGCAAGAGGAGTAAATCCTAAGGGTCCATACAAGAATGGTCCTGGTGAGATTAATGTTCCAGTAAACTGTGGGGGTCAGGTAGTACTTCCGGGCGATATCATCGTCGGTGATTCTGATGGGGTAGTTATTATAAGGCCTGCGGATGCACAAGACATTTTGGAAAAGGCTAAAGCACAAAATCAAAATGAAATGAAGACATTTGAACAAATAGAGAAAGGCACTCTGGATAGGAGCTGGGTAGATAATACGCTGAAGGCAAAAGGATGTGAAATCATTGAGTAATGAACAAGTATTAAATATTGATTCTGAGTCATTAAGAGATTACTGCATAAAGCTGCTTAATAAAGAAGGTGTACCTGAAGAAGAAGCTTTTTACATGGCTGACAGTCTTGTGGTAGCGAATTTAAGAGGGGTAGATTCTCATGGTGTAAGCAGAATGCCTATATACATGAAACGATTAAGAGAAGGACTTGTAAATAGAAAGTGCAGCTTCGAAGTACAGAATGAAGCTCCGGGTTCCATGCTGGTAGATGCTCAAAATAGCCTTGGGCCAGTAGTAGGGGTAAAAGTAATGGAGCGGGCAATTGAAAAGGCTAAAGAAAGTGGTTCTGTGATGGTTGGCGTAAAGAACTCAAACCATTATGGTACAGCCTCCTACTTTTCGATGTTGGCCTTAAAAGAAAATATGATTGGAATATCAGCTTCCAATGCACCATCAACAATGGCTCCATGGGGAGGTATAAAGCCTTTCTTGGGGACAAATCCCTTTTCATTCGCGATTCCTACTGGAAATGAAAAACCTATTGTTATCGATATGGCAACAAGTGTTGTCGCAAGAGGGAAAATTATACTGGCTGCAAAGAATGGACAAAAGATTCCTGAGGGATGGGCAATTAATAAGGAAGGAGAAGTAACTACTGATGCAGAAGAAGCTCTGGTAGGTTCTGTTCTGCCATTCGCCGGACCGAAAGGCTACGCAATCTCACTTTTAATCGATATCTTAGCAGGAATTTTATCGGGGGGACCATACGGGCCTCACATTAACAACTTATATGAGAATTTTAAGGATCCACAATGTGTAGGACACTTTTTCGGAGTTATAAACATTGAAAAGTTCATTCCCGTAGAAAACTTTAAATCAATGGTTGATAGAATGATAAGAGAAATTAAGGGTGCACCAAAAGGTAAAAACACAAAAGAAATATTCTTACCAGGAGAGATTGAATACAATATTCAGACCAAACGGCTTCAAGAAGGTATCCCAATTACAATACCAGTTTTAGATGATCTAAAGGAACTTGGGGAAATATATTCTGTACCATTCACAGTGAAGGTGGTCAATAATGGTTAATATTACTGTGAATTTTTATCCTCCATTTTCGTATTATACAAAGAAAAAGCAGGCAGAAATTACACTGCAAGATGGTACTAGATTTATAGGCTTGCTTAAGCAGTTGATAAATACCTTTCCAGAATTGGTAGAAATGGTTCCGGATTTGAATGATGAATACATATTCTACAATAATGTTTTTCCTGTAATTAATAATAATTTGGTAAGTCTAGATGAAACATTACACAACGGAGATACTATTGACTTATTCGGATCAATAAGTGGAGGGTAAGCGTTATTGCAGTATCCCGAAAAGCTATAATATCTCATATAAATCGCAAAGTAAACAAAGCAAATTCAAAACTCAGCTTATCTGAAATTAACCACGCTAGGGAGTGAAAGATATGAAAGGGTACATGGGTAAGATTCTAAGAATAGACCTAAAGAATAATGCTATTTGGCATGAACCACTGGAGGAGAAGAAAGCCAGAATGTTTATTGGAGGAAGCGGGTTAGGAGCAAAATACCTTCTAGATGAATGTGATCCAAACGTAGATCCTCTTAGTCCCGGGAATCCATTAATTATTATGACTGGCCCTTTCTGTGGTACCAAAGTTCCAACCTCAGGGCGGCATGCAGTTGTGACAAAGTCGCCGCTAACCGGAATTTTTGCGGAATCCGACGTTGGAGGTACCTGGGGATATAAATTTAAGAAATCAGGTTTCGACGGTATTATTATTAAAGAAAAAGCATCAAAGCCAGTGTATATATGGATAGACGATGGAAAAGTAGAAATACATGATGCATCAAATTTATGGGGAAAAGATACTAGAGAAGTAGATGCTATCTTAAGACAACAGTATGGTGATGATATAGAAGTGATGAGCATAGGTGTAGCCGGAGAAAAACTTGTAAGGTTTGCAGCTATGATTACAGACGGAAAAGATGCGCGTGCTGCCGGCAGGTGCGGTGTTGGTGCAGTAATGGGGTCTAAAAACCTCAAAGCTATTGTCGTTAGAGGGACAATGGATGTAGAAGTGTATGATGATGCTTTACTTAGTAAATCCATAAAAGAGATCTCTCCTAAGATTGTAAAATCCAGTGCAGGAATGAACAAATATGGTACAGCAAGTGGTGTTATAGGACATGAAAGTTATGGTAATTTTCCTGTGAAGAATTGGACCCAAGGCAGATGGCCTGAAGGAGCAGAGAAGATTTCCGGTCAGAAGATGGCAGAAACTATTTTGACTGGAAACTATCGCTGTAAAAATTGTATAATCGGATGCGGAAGAAAAATAAAGATAGAATCCGGTCCATATGCCGGAGTAGACGGGGCAGGTCCAGAATATGAAACACTGGGTACCCTCGGCAGTTTATGTCTTATAGATAACCTGGAAGCTATTGCCTATGCCAATGAGTTATGTAATAAGTTTGGTATGGACACCATATCTGCAGGCGGCGTCATTGCCTTTGCGATGGAAGCATTTGAAAAAGGCATTATAACAGAAAAAGACACGGGTGGACTTGAACTGAAATTCGGAAACCATGAAGCTATGATTGAAATGATAAAACAGATTGCTAATCGCGAAGGGCTTGGCCGCTTACTAGGAGAAGGAGTAAGATTAGCTGCTGAAGAGATGGGGGGTTTGGCAAGGGAATTTGCAATGCATGTAAAAGGGTTGGAATTTCCTGCGCATGACCCAAGGGCCTTTAACGGCTTAGCGTTGTCCTATGCTACATCCAATAGGGGAGCATGTCACTTAGCTGCATTCTCTCACGGTTTTGAAAGAGCTTTGCCTATGCCTGAACTGGGTTATGACAAACCACATGATAGACTTACAGTTGAAGGAAAAGGTGAGTTTATTGCGAAAATGCAGAATGTATCCGGCATGTATGACTCCTTAAAGCTTTGTAAGTTCATGTGGAGCAATGGGATGGAGTTACATCGTCTAGTTGAATGGGTTTATGCGGTTACTGGATGGGATTATTCTTTTGAAGAGTTTATGGAAACAGGCGAGAGAATATACAATATAAAGCGGCTTTTCAATGTGAAATGTGGCATCAGCAGAAAGGATGATACCCTCCCACCAAGAAGTTTAGCACAAAAACGTCAAGGAGAAAACGTTGCAGTAAATCTGCCTCATTTAGGAAAGATGTTGAGCGATTATTATGAATATAGAGGTTGGTCAGAAGAGGGTATACCGACCGAAGAAACATTGCAAAAACTTAGCTTAATATAAAGCTTATTTAGTTTAATATAAAGCTTATAATGAACAAAGAGGGGGTTAACTTAATTATGTTATACACTTACAAAATGCCTACAGAATTATTTTTTGGTAGAGGTACTGCAGGTAAAGTAGGAGAGAAAGTCTTAGAATTAGGAGGAAAAAAAGCACTTGTTGTAACAGACAAAGGGGTGTTAGGGGCTGGGCTTCTTGGTGGTATAGAAGAATCTCTCAAAAATTCTAACGTTCCTTATGTGATATTTGATGAAGTAGAGTCAGACCCAAGTATTGAAACTGTAGCCAAAGGAACAGAAGTATTAAAAGAATCAGGGTGTGACATTGTAATAGGTATTGGCGGCGGAAGTTCCATGGACGCTGCGAAAGCAGTTGCCACCATGGCTACAAATCCAGGAAAGATCTTTGATTACATCGGTATAGATAAAGTGAAAAACAAGGCACTACCTATCATCGCAATACCAACTACTTCAGGAACAGGCAGCGAAGCTACTTATTGGTCAGTACTTACTGATAAGAAAACAAAATTCAAAACCGGTGTTGGTGGATGGGCACTCATGCCTACGCTGGCTATTGTAGATCCGCTTCTTACTAAAACATTACCACCAAAAGTTACCGCTTTCACAGGAATGGATGCGTTAACGCATGCAATGGAATCATATGTATGTAAGGCTACTCAACCGGTATCTGAAGGATTGGCTATTCATGCAATGAAACTAATAGCAAGAAGCCTTAGAAAAGCCGTAGCGAATGGTGATGACATTGATGCAAGAGAAGATATGATTATGGGAAGCCTGATTGCGGCAATGGCATTCAATGTTACTCGTCTTGGTTTGGCCCATGCGTTGGTTTCACCTCTGGGAGCAAACTTTAATGTGCCTCATGGATTAGGAAATGCAATACTATTACCACATGTAATGGAATTTAATATTATGGCTGTACCGGAGAAGTTTATAGAGATAGCAAAAATATTTGGAGAAAATGTTGATAACCTGCCTCAGATGGAAGCAGCTTATAAGTCTGTAGAAGCAGTAAAGAAACTCATGAAGGATATAGGCATAACCCAAGGACTGGAAGATTTCGGAGTAACAGAAGAAAGCTTAAGGCCTATCGCTGAAGAAGCATACAAGAGTGGAAATGTAACTGTAAATCCAAGAAAATCAACAGTTCAAGACCTTATAGATATTACTAGAAAAGCTATGAAAGGAATTAAATGAAATAGCTTAAATCGACATTCGTATTACGTGCAAAACGGACAAAACTGGCAAAAACAATTCTTAACATACATTTCATATTGTAGATATCCAATTGTAGATATATTTATTTATGAAGGCCGACCCATGTGTCGGCCCGAAATCCAATAATATGGCTTGACTGGGGCGGGCATGCGTGCCCATGTCTATAACCATATAAATTTGGTTTCTCAGTTAGAGATCTATGTCAAACTAATACATCACCGGTTAATTAGCTATTGGCCAGGTGTTTTCATCAAGTTGAATAGCTTAATTAATAGTCAGATTGTACACTTCAGATGATATTTAACAAATACTTATTTAAGCAATTAAATATTATCTAGAGCCTATAATTAGTGTACATTTCTCCTTTTTAACGAATAAGGAGGTGTAGAGATGTAGCTTTTTAAGAAACCAAAAATATTTTTGCAGTAAAGACTTTTAAATGAAAAGAGATTAAATGAGGAGGTTATTATGAAAAGGAACATTAATTTTTTAGTTGCCTGTGTGTTAATCTTGGCTATGGTATTCGTAATGGTAGGATGCTCTGGAAATTCTTCATCAGATAGTGAAAAATCTGATGCAGCTGCATCAAAACAAACAGATAACGCAGCACCAAAACAAGCAGAAAAAATTGTATTGAAATTAGGTCATGGAACAGCAACAAACTCACTATACCATGCTGGAGCTGAAAAATTTAAAGAAGTCTTAGAAAAAAAATCAAATGGTCAATTTGAAGTTCAACTCTTTTCGGATGGTAAACTGGGACATGACCGTGATTTGGTAGAAGGTATGAAGCTTGGTACTATTCAAATGGGTATGATCGGTGTTGAACCGTTAACCAACGTTGCACCAAAATTAAAAGCTACTAACCTGCCTTATATCTTTAAAGATAGAGAAACCGCATATAAAGTTCTTGATGGAGAAATTGGTCAGGAAATGGTTGCAGATCTTCCTCAAAAGCAAGGAATCCGTGTTTTAGGATATTTTGAAAATGGCTTTCGAAATGTAACAAACTCTAAACGTGAAATATTAACACCTAAAGATTTAAATGGTCTTAAAATAAGAACGCCTCAGAGTCCTGTTTCGCTTGCAATTTTCAAAGCATTAGGTGCTAACCCCACTCCAATGTCATTTGGTGAGTTATATACTGCATTAGAACAGGGCACAGTGGACGGACAAGAAAATCCATTAGCACTTATTGTTTCTGCGAAGCTATATGAAGTACAGAAGTACGTTTCTTTGACAGGTCATATTTATTCGCCTATGGTTCTTGTAATTAGTGAGAAGACTTGGAGTAAATTATCTCCAGAACAACAGAAAGTGATACAGGAAGCGGCTGATGAAGCTAAAAAATATGAACGTGATTTAAGCGCTAAGCAAGAAGGTGATTTAATTAAAGAATTAGAAGCAAAAGGAGTAAAGATAGGTCGACCAGATATAGCTCCTTTTATCGAAGCAACGAAGGATGTTCACGTGGAATTTGACAAGGAATACGGTGCAGATTTCTATGAAAAGCTTCTAAAAGCAGCAAAATAAAATTTGATGAAACTACAAAAAATGCGGGATTATTCATATAATCCCGCAATTATGGAGTGAATAAAATGAGCTTTTTAAATAAGATTAGATTAGCATTAAACAGTTTTTTTGAAAAATTGACCGTTTTAATTGTCATTGCAATGGTTATTGTTGTATTTGCCCAGGTATTTTTTAGATATGTCTTACATAATTCATTGTCTTGGTCAGAAGAGTTGGCAATATTTCTATTTATTTGGCTTACTTTCATAGGTGGTGAAATTGTATTAAGAAATGGAGGCCATATAGCTGTTGATGCACTTTTAAACACTTTGAAAGGTATTCCAAAATTAGTTTTAAGTATTTTTATAGATGTAGTTATTATTGTTTTTGCTTGTATAGTCCTGGCTAGTGGAATTGAATTGACCATATCTACAGTAAATCAGCCTTCTGCTGCTCTTAATGTTTCAATGAGTTGGGTTTATGCAGCTATTCCTGTTTCTATGACCATGATGATTATAAATACGTTCTATTCATTTATTACAAAACTTATAGTCAGACCAGCTCATACCTTAATGGATAATGTATCGGTAGATGAATGAGTTAATATAAGCAGTAGATAGTCCAACGTCTTAAATATATATCTCTGAAAAAGGTGAATAATTATGATTATTACAATTTTGCTAGGAGTATTTTTTATTTTTTTAGCAATTGGAGTTCCGGTATCTTTTGCAATTGGAATTGCTTCAATTGCTGCAGTCTTATATATTGGAGACCTTCCCTTATCTTTAATAGCACAACGTTTTGGAACGGGGGTTGAATCTTTCCCTTTGCTGGCAATTCCTTTCTTTATTTTAGCAGGTAGTATAATGAACAAAGGCGGATTAGCAAAAAGATTGGTAGACTTCGCAAGCTGCTTTGTGGGATTTATTCGTGGAGGACTTGCGATGGTGAATACAGTTGCTAACATGCTTATGGCCGGGATTTCAGGGTCATCCGTAGCTGATGCTGCAGCAGTAGGAGCTATTCTCATCCCTGCGATGAAGAAAAGGGGCTATGATGAAGCATTTGCACCAGCTGTTATTTCTGCAGCAGCAACTATCGGAATTATTATTCCGCCAAGTATTCCAATGATTTTATATGGAGTAATCGCCGGGGAATCGATCGGAAAAATGTTTTTAGCGGGAGCGATTCCTGGAGTATTAGTAGGATTAGGCTTAATGATTACTACCTATATTTTAGCTTTATTGCACCCGGAACAATTTCCTAAGGAACAATTTCCTACCTTAACAGTTATTTGGCATAACTTTAAAGAAGCTTTCTTAGCTTTATTGATGCCTGTATTTGTACTTGGCGGGATTATCGGCGGAATTGTTACACCAACTGAAGCTGCTGTCGTTGCTGTAGTTTACTCATTGCTTGTGGGTGCATTCGTTTATAAAGAGATCAAATTGACACATTTTAAGGAAATCATGCACGAAACGATAACAGGTACAGCCGGGACTATGTTTCTTGTCGGAACAGCATCTTTGTTCGGATGGCTGTTAGCCTATGAGCAGATACCAGAAATGATAGGCCAGTGGATGCAGGGGGTATCATCTAATCCTATTGTGATCGTGATGATTATTAACATTCTTCTATTGGTTACAGGAACATTCCTTGATCTTACAGCTGCACTTATTATTTTAACGCCAGTCTTATTACCGATTGCAGTTTCAGCAGGGATGTCTCCTATTCATTTTGGGGTTATGTTGATTATGAATTTAGCCATAGGACTTGTAACTCCTCCGGTAGGTGTTGTGTTATTTGTTTGCTGTAACATAGCAAAAGTATCTATTGGCAGAATATCAAAAGCGATAGTGCCTTTACTTATAGCTATGGTTATTGTACTAATTTTAGTCTCATATGTTCCGCAGATCACAATGTTTTTACCTAATTTAGTATCAGGAAAAATATAACAGTATTAAATACGGAAAGATATTAAGCACAAATTCCCAATATGGGATTAAAAATCCCGTATTGGGAATTTAGGGGTGTTACCGAGTTTGCAGCTGTAAGAATAATTATATTTTTGTTTTTCCTTAAAAGGGAATTGTTAGAAAATAGTCAAAGTTCAAATGCAGTAATAGCAAAGTTTTTAATTTGGTATCAATTTTGCTTATATTATTATATGTAAAAAGTATTGTAGGTCAACAATTAAGGTCTTATATATTTCCAGGAGAGGTTTCAAAATCTTAAAATAAGATAAGGAGTGAGGCTGTCATGGGTATAAATGAGCAAGTCAGAGAAAAGCTTGCAAACCTATGTAAAGCTGTATATGATAAAAACATGGTAAGTGGTTCGGGGGGAAATATAAGTATAAAGGTGGGAGATACCGTCTACATTACTCCGAGCGGATATTCATTGGGGAATATAAAACCGGAAGATATTGTAGAAGTAACATTAGATGGAGATGTAAAGGGTACAATTAGACCTTCAAAAGAATTATTTTTACATATGGAATCATATAAATCCAGACCAGATGTAAGTGCAGTAGTCCACGTCCATTCATACTATTCAATTCTTGTTGGAATTTTGGCAAAGGAAAATGACCTAGGCAGTCCAATGCCACCTTATACACCGGGATATGCGATGAGAGTTGGAAGTATGGCCCTTATTCCATTCTTTGTCCCGGGATCATCGGAACTTGCACAAAGTATTAGCCAAAAGATCAAAGAGTCTAATGTTGTGTTAATGAAAAATCATGGAATGGTGGTAGTGGGAAAAGAGCTTCAAGAAGCCTTTAATATAGCTGAAGAAGTAGAAGAGAATGCCAAAATGCATATTATGCTAAAGGGTCAAGGAGCTTTGTCTGAGCAGCAGGTAAAAGCAATTTTAGAGAAATATAAATAAACCATATCTGAAAACTAAAGTACTTGTGTGATAAGTAAATGTTTATAGAAAATGACTTAAATTTAATGAAAATGTAATGAGAGCAGTAAGAATGAGGAGGGAAAGAATGAGGGCACTTGTTTTTAAAAAACCAAAAGAATTTGCTGTTGAAGAGAGGCCTATACCGGAAGTGAAAGAGGGAGAAGTGCTCGTACAAGTAAAATATGCCGGTGTATGTGGTACTGATGTAAGGATATACAATGGGACAAAAAAGATTGGTGCGCCGAGAATTACAGGTCACGAATTTGCAGGTGAAGTTATAGAGATAGGCAAAGGTGTAACATCTGTAAAGGTGGGGGACAGAGTTACTGTATATCCTATGATTGCATGTAATGAATGTTACACATGTCTTTCAGGAAGGACAAATATATGTGTAAACCGTATTACGCTTGGCTATGAATTGGACGGAGGTTTTGCGGAATTTGTAAAGATTCCTAAAGAAGCTGTCGAGAGAGGAAATATTATCAAGCTTCCGCAGAATGTAAGCTATGAAGAGGGTGCTGTATCTGAGCCTATGACGGCAGCTTACCACGGAATTGAGCGTTCAGGATTAAAATCGGGCAATACAGTAGCAATAATAGGTACAGGCCCCATAGGTCTATGTCATGTGCAGTTGGCAAAGCTAAAAGGACCTAAAAAAATAATCATTGTAGAACCAGACGAACAAAAACGTAAACTAGCACTTGAATTTGGTGCCACTGATACAATCAATCCCTTAGATGGTGATGTCCACAATAAGGTGATGGATCTTACCCAAGGTGAAGGAGTAGATGTGGTAATACTTGATGTTGGATTACCTAAGGTGATTGAGGGGTCCCTTAGCTATGTGAAGAAAGGAGGAATGTTCTTACTCTTTGCAGGTTGTCCTGTAGGTTCCAGCATCACAATAGACCCTAACCTTATTCACTATAAGGAGATCATGTTTACAGGATCTTCTTCTTCATCCCCTGAGAATCAAAGTAAAGTACTGGAACTTTTAAGTACCGGAAAGATTAACTTAAAAAAACTTATTACCGGGACCTTTCATTTGGAAGATTGGGAACAGGCCTTTAATATGAAAGCAAATTATCAGGGGTTAAAATCCGTGTTTAAGATAGAAAAGTAAGTTGTGGAGGCAAAAAGATGGACTTACTGCTGGGAATAGATGTTGGAACTACTGGCTGTAAAGCCAGCCTGTTTGATATTGAGGGTCGGTTAATTAGTTCAGGTTACAGAGAGTACAAGATTATTTCCCCCCATGTGGGTTGGGCTGAAGAAGACCCTGAAGAATGGTGGTTGAAAGTTGCGGAAGCTATTCGAGAGTGTGTTGGTAAAGCAAAAATCAATGCAAATAGAATAGCAGGGGTTGCAATAAGCTGTACAAACGGTCTGGTAGCTGTAGATAAGGAAGGCAAGCCACTTATAAACGCAATTATGCAAATCGATAACAGGTGTCTCCAGGAAGTATCATGGGTTAAAGATACGATAGGGGAAGATGAGGTATTTGCTGTTACTGGAAACAGAATAGCTGCCGGTACTTTTTCTGCTCCTAATATCCTTTGGATAAAGAACAACCTGCCGGAAGTTTTTAAAAATACAAGCAAGTTTTTGGTGCCAACCGGGTTTATGGTGTATAAGCTTACGGGAGAATTTTCTATGGATTATACAAGAGCTTCTACCACCCTCCTTTTTGATATTAGGGACAGGCAATGGTCAACTGATTTGTGTAGCAAAATGGAAATACCTATGGATAAATTGCCAGACTGCTATCCTTCAGATGTAATAATAGGCAAAGTTAAAAAAGAAGCTGCAGAGATGACCGATTTAATGGAAGGCATACCGGTAGCAGTAGGACTTATGGATACAGCAGCTGCTGCAATAGGCATGGGAGCCATAGGAGTGCATGACCCGTTTTTGATTATCGGAACAGTAAGCAGACTTTCTATCGGTTTAAAAGAAAGTATATTTGATAAAAGATTTCTAAATGTATGTTACACATCTGAAACTCCTTGGATGGCAATGGCGCCAACAAATGGAGGCGGTATCTCTCTTAAATGGTTTAGGGATACTTTTGGAGAAATGGAGACCTTGACAGCTGACAATATGGGATTAAGTCCATATCAATTGTTTGATTTAAAAGCTTCCAGAATAAACGCAGGCAGCGATGGACTTATATATTTACCATATATAGCAGGAGAACGTTCTCCTATATGGGACTCGTATGCAAAGGGAGTTTTCTTTGGGATATCTCCGTCACATAAAAAAGCTCATTTTATTAAAGCGATTATGGAAGGCGTAGCTTTTGCTACAAAACATAACCTGGAGATTTTAGAAAAAGAGCTGGGAATACAGGTAAAGGAGATCAAAATAGGCGGTGGAGGAGCCTTGAGTCCATTATGGATAGAAATTATGGCTCAAATATTAGGCAAAACAATAGTAAAGCCCAGAATCGTAGAAACAGAAACACTGGGGAGTGCTTTTACAGCTGGTAAAGCTGTAGGAATATTTAGTAAGTATAATGAGGTCAAGAAAATGGTCCAAATACAATCAGAGTTCAAGCCAAAGGGAGAAGTTACCAATCTCTACGATAAGTACTTTCAACTGTACAAGACATTATACAGCCATCTAAAAGAGGATTACCAACATCTTCAGTCAATCTTATAAGTAAGATGTTTGTTAATATTGCAAAAACTCTGGATATATGCAAAAAGTTATTCTAGTATATAGATGTGTGATTGTAAAGTTGAAGGTATGTTGGTCAGGAACGTGACATGAGGACGATTCGAGATAGCTGCTAAAAGGAGGTGGTGGACAACATTAGATTGTAAAAGCATTCCCCAGATCAAAAAAATAAAGTAAAGGAGAAGGTAAGATGAAGAAAATTTTTTCTATGTTGTTAGTTGGTGTTCTAATTGCTACTACTTTAACGGGGTGTGGACAAAAACCTGGCACTTCCAGTGCCCCGAGCACATCAGATGCCCAAAAAGAAACCAAGCAAGAAGTTAAACCAGAAGAGAAAAAAGAGACTGCCTCTAAAGGAAAACAAGTCGAGATTGTTTTTGCAATCCACACTCAACCAAATACGAATGAAGTTAAATCGGCAGAAATGTTTAAAAAACTAGTTGAAGAAAGAAGTAACGGGCAGATTACTGTTAAACTTTTTCCGGGCGCTGCTTTAGGTGGAGAAAAGGATAACATGGAACAGCTAAAAGTAGGAGAAATTCAAATGAGTATTTTTGGTGATATACTGACTTCACAGTTAGCACCTGAATACGATCCTACTGTGATTCCTTTTATTTATCCTAACCTTGAAGAAGTATATAAAACTTGGAATGGTCCGCTAGGAGATAAAATTAAGAAAGCCTTAATAGATAGAGGCGGTGTGCAGCTAGTAGCACTTCAAAAAAGAGGTGCAAGAAACCTTACAGCTAATAAGAAAATTGAAAAACCTGAAGACTTAAAAGGTTTGAAACTAAGAGTACCAGAAATTCCTACATGGGTAACGGTATGGAAAGGTTTAGGTACACTGCCTACTCCTATCGCTTGGGCTGAAGTTTATAGTGCCTTACAAACGAAGGTTGTAGACGCACAGGAAAATCCTTATGAAAATATACTTAGTGCGAAGTTATATGAAGTTCAAAAATATACTATAAAAACAGAGCACCTTTATAACGTTTTCCACTGGGTTGTCGGTAAGAAATGGTTTGATGGTTTGAGTCCTGATCAGCAGAAAATCATTCTTACAGCTGCAGATGAAGCAACAAAATGGGGAGACCAGGAAAAGGAGAAACTTGATAAAGAACTTGAGCAAAAGCTAAAAGATGCAGGCAATGAAATCGTTGAAGTTGATAAGAAGTTATTCAGACAGGCTGCACTTCCTGCGATTAAGGAATTATCCAAGAATTGGGCACCAGGTGTTTGGGATGAAGTAAAAGGTTTCTTAGAATAAGGTAAAGAAAAATGAGATTTGGATGGCTAGTCCATCCAAATCTCATTAAATTCTGGATATTTGATGTTGTATATGTTTGATAATTAAAAAGGAGGAAAGAGCAGCTACATGAGTAAAAGTAAAGTTATAAAATTTGTCGAAGGGTTCTGTTTATTCATTTTTGTTATGCTTGTTTCATTAGTGATCTTACAGGTGTTTTTCAGGTATGTAGCAAAAACGTCTGTTCCATGGACCGAAGAGATTGCAAGGGTTTTATATATCTGGCTCGTTTTTATAGGTGTCGCTATTGTTGAAGCGGAAAACGCTCAAATTAGAACGACATATCTCTTGGAGAAATTGCCTTTAAAAGTAAGATATGTATTAGAAGTTATAATAAATATTCTCTCCATAGTTTTTTTAATAATCTTCTTTGTGGGCAGCATTAAAATGCTTAGAGAATCCTGGATATATATGCTAGGATCTATACCATGGATGAGTGGTGGTGTAATCTATATTCCTGCAGTAATTGGTGCACCTTTAGCTGCTTGGTATCTGATAAAACAGGTAATAAATTTTAATAAAAATATAGACAGTGGAGAAAGAAGGGGAGAAGGATAATGATTTTAACAATATTCCTTGGAGTTTTAGTACTACTATTTATACTTGGATTTTCTGTGCCTTATGCGATAGGCCTCACTTCGCTTGTTGTACTTATTTTTCAAAGAGGTATAACCGAAATACCTTTTGGTATTATTTCACAAAGAATGGTATATGGAATTAATAATTTTACTTTACTTGCAATACCTTTCTTCCTCTTAGCAGGAAAGTTAATGAATACTGGCAGCATTACAAAGAAAATATTTAAATTTGCCAATACACTTGTAGGCTATCTACCCGGGGGATTAGGACATGCAAATATTGTGGCAAGTATTATTTTTGCAGGTATGAGTGGGTCGGCAGTAGCCGATGCTGCAGGCTTGGGAACCATTGAAATAGAAGCAATGCAGGACCAGGGATTTGATAAAGAGTTTAGTGCTGCAGTTACGGCAGCTTCTTCAACCATAGGTCCGATTATTCCACCAAGTATACCATTGATTATGTATGGTGTTATGGGGGATGTTTCCATTGCAGCTCTTCTTTTAGCGGGAATCGTTCCAGGACTTTTAATGGGAGGAGCCATGATGGTGCTGGTTGCATATTATTCCATCAAAAGAAATTATCCTAAGATTCCTTTCCCCAAGTGGAAGGAAATTTGGCATGATTTCAAGGATGCTTTTTGGCCTTTATTGACGCCTGTCATTCTTATTGGCGGGATTTTATCAGGTATATTTACGCCTACAGAAGCATCAGCCGTAGCAGTTGTCTATTCTTTCATATTAACTGTTTTTGTATATAAAGAACTTTCGGTAAGGGATCTTATCAATATCTTTATGGAAACAATCAAAGAAACTGCGGTAATATTATTTATCGTTGCTGCTTCTTCACTTTATGGATATTTGCTTGTAAAAACGCAAATGCCACAGTACTTCATGGAGAAGTTGTTCGCTGTAAGCCAGAATCCAGTGATTATTTTACTGCTTATTAACGTCTTCTTATTAGTAATAGGATGTTTTATGGAGACCAATGCAGCGATTATCATATTAACACCTATGATGATACCATTAGCTGCAAAACTTGGTATTGATCCTGTTCACCTCGGTATAGTCATGGTATTGAATTTAATGATAGGCTTATTAACACCTCCTATAGGTATGTGCTTATATGCGGTAGCGAGGGTTGCTAAATTAAGCCTTGACAAAATGGTAAGGGCTGTAGCACCTTTCTATATACCTTTAATTGTAGTGCTTCTTTTAATAACATTGTTCCCGCAAATAGTATTGATATTACCTTCCTTAGCATTAGGGTATTAAATGAAAGTCATGTAAGGAGTTGAGAGATGTGTTTGATTTAAAAGGGGATATTGCCATAGTTACAGGTGGGTCCAAAGGTATAGGCAAAGCTATTGTCTGTGCTCTTGCATCAGCAGGTGCAACCGTGATTATAGCAGATATAGATGAAAGCAGCGGTCAACAGATTTGCGATGAGTTATCTGCTAACGGGCTTCAGGCTGAGATGGCAAAAACGGATATAACAGATAGTAAAAGTGTAGAAGCTCTTATGGATTATACCGTTAAGAAATATGGGAAGATTGATATCTTGGTTAATAACGCAGGGATACTGGGGGATGCTTCAATTACAGAAATCAGCGATGAGGACTGGGACAGACTAATGGCTGTAAACCTGACGGGCGCATTTTACTGCTGTAGGGCTGCAGTACGTCATATGCTGGGGAAAAGGAAGGGTAAAATTATTAATATTGCTTCAACTGGAGGCAAGCAAGGCTTCCCGCTGGCAGGAGTGCATTATTGTGCCTCCAAAGGAGCAATCATGGCATTAACGCGCCAATTGGCCTTACAGGTATCTCCTCAAGGAATTCATGTAAATGCGGTAGCACCTGGAACAACAGAAACAGAAATGATAAAAAACAGAAGTGAAGAAAAGAAAAAATTTATTATCAGCAGAATTCCCATGGGCCGTATGGGTAGACCGGAAGATACTGCAGCTGCTGTAGTGTTCCTTGCTTCCAAAGCAGGTGATTACATTACTGGTGAGACAATCGATGTAAATGGCGGACTGTATATGGACTAGGAGGGGGAAAAAGAAAAGTGGATTATATAAATTATTTTAAAGACATGCATACTCCTTTTTTAGAAGGTAAGGTGGCTATTATTACAGGCGCTTCTCGAGGAATAGGAAGAGAAGCCGCAGAATTAATGGCCGAATTAGGGGCGAAGGTAGTTATAAGTTATGCAAGGAATGATGAACTGGCGAAAGAACTATATGACATAGTGACCCAAAAAGGGCAGCAAGCGTTATTATTTAAAGGCGACTTAGCCCAATATGAGGAAGCTAAGCAGCTTATTGAAAAAACAATCGGAAAGTTTGGGAAGATTGATATATTGATCAATAATGCAGGCATTACCGACCCTAGATTCTTTCTTGAGCTATCGGAAGAAGACTGGGATAGAATGATGGATACCAATTTAAAAAGTATATATAACTGCTGCAAGCATGTAGTGCCCTACATGATGAAACAGGGCTATGGAAAGATCATAAATATGTCTTCTGTAGTAGCAAAAAGTGGTTCTATTGGAGCCGGTGCACATTATTGCGCAGCAAAGGCCGGTGTAATCGGCTTTACAAAGGCATTAGCCAATCAATTGGCTCCCCATGGCATTACTGTTAATTCTATAGCACCTGCCATGATAGATACCGAGATGATAAGATGGAGGACTCCGGAACAGATGAAGGAGCATGTAGAGTTGATACCTTTAAAAAGAATAGGTTTATGCAGTGAAGTAACACAAGCAATAGCCTTTTTATCCTCAAAATTTGCTGATTTTATCACCGGGTACTGTATGGACATAAATGGTGGATTATATATGGATTAAAAAGTGTGAAAAGCTAGTTGGCGTATAACCTATATTTTAAAGGATGAGGAAAGATTGATTATGGAGCGATACAGCAGAAATATTGGTACTTTATCTCCGGAAGAAAATGACAAAGTTCAAAACAGTAAGGTGTGCGTAATAGGATGTGGCGGTTTAGGCGGATATGTAGTAGAAATGTTAGGAAGAATAGGGGTCAGTTCTATTACAGCAGTTGATAAGGATGTATTCGAATTATCTAATCTTAATCGCCAGCTATTATCAAATGAAATAAATATAGGTAAAGAAAAAGTTTTTATTGCTCAGGAAAGAATGAGGATTGTAAATTCTTCGGTACAGGTTGCTCCTATTTATGGAAATTTTACCAAAGAAAATGGTAAAGAAATCATTTCAGGGCATGATGTGATTGTGGATTGCTTGGACAATGTTCAAACAAGATTAATCCTTCAAGAACTGTCAGAAGAGTCATCAATACCTTTCGTCCATGGTGCTATTGGCGGGTGGTATGGACAGGCAACTACTATTTTCCCCGGAGATAGGACATTAAACAAAATATATAGAAATATACCGATGGAAAAGTCAAAAGAAAAAATAGGAACCCCTACCTTTGGTCCGCCACTCATTGCATCAATTCAAGTAAGCGAAGTGATTAAGATACTAACTGGACGAGGGGAGTTATTGAGAAAAAAACTTTTATTTATTAATGTGTTAGAGAATGAATATAATGTTATACACTTATAATTACATAATGTTGGAGTATATTGTAACGCAAATTCCCATTATGGGGCAAATTCCCATAATGGGAATTTGAATTTTTGTTACCACATGGGCACGTTTAATCATTAATTACCATAATGGGAACTTATAATTCATTGATTTTAGGAAAAGGCTTAATTATCAAGGCTTCAATTTTGGCATCGATTTTGCAGTATATTATTAATGTAAAAAAAGAACGATTGCAATTGTTCTTTTTACAAACATACAGGTAGTATGGATACTCTTTAGGAGGTTTATAGATGTTTTCTGTTGGAATAATTACAGCAAGTGACAAAGGCGCTCAAGGACAAAGGGTCGATGAAAGCGGCAAAGTAATTCAAGATATTTTAAGTGAGAAAGGCTACATTGTAATAAGATATGTGGTATTGCCGGATGATTACGAACAATTAAGCAGAGAGATGATCTATATGGCTGACACTCTAAAGGCTAACCTGATCCTTACAACCGGGGGAACAGGATTTAGTGAAAGGGATATAACACCTGAAGCTACAAAGAGTGTAATTGAGCGTGAGGTACCGGGTGTTGCAGAAGCAATACGTGCTTACAGCCTTGCTTTTACCCCCAGAGCAATGCTTTCCAGAGGCGTATGCGGCATTCGTGGGAAAACAGTGATATTAAACCTTCCGGGAAGTCCAAAAGCGGTAAAAGAGTCGTTGGAGTATGTAATGGATAGTATACAACATGGTTTGGAAATATTGCTTGGAAAAACTGCCGAGTGTGCAAGACAATGATTTAGGGTTTAATTGAATAAGCTCAAAATATCCGAGCTGCCATTCTAAAGTGTTGGTACCATGAATGGTATGCCAATGGGTAAAAAGAGAAATCTTTTTGCCTCCCTTATTTGGAAAGGATTATTTTGACTCTTCGTTTTCATATAGTATCAATGATAAGAACAATAGTTTTTATTAAATGCTGTATGTGAATAAACTTGTCAAAATACAATCCTTCAGGGTTGTTTTTTTTTATATAAAAATAGAATTTGAGAGGAGTCCATCTATGAAGAGAACGTGCGCAATAATAACAATGATTCTTATTATAACTATATTTGCAGGATGTTCTGTTGCAGCTACCAAGGAGTCACCTGCTCCTGTGAATGAAACACCTGCTGCTGGCAATGAAACGGGAAAAGAAAGTCAGCAGCCATCTAGTATTATTTTAGCCACTACTACAAGCACAAGGGACAGCGGGCTTTTGGATTACCTGCTGCCTGCATTTGAAAAAGATACAAATATACAAGTAAAAGTAATAGCGGTAGGAACAGGAAAGGCACTTCAAATGGGGAAAGATGGAGAAGCAGACGTGCTTTTGGTTCATGCAAAATCTTCAGAAGAGCAATTTGTGAAGGAAGGTCATGGCCTTGAAAGATTTGATGTAATGTACAATGACTTTGTGTTGGTAGGACCCAAGGATGATCCTCTAAAACTGAAGGAAAAGTGCCCAAACAATATTGTTGAGAGTTTTAAATTGATCAATCAAAACCAATACAAATTTATATCAAGAGGAGACCAATCAGGGACGCATCAAAATGAACTCTCGCATTGGAAAGCATCAGGTATTGAGCCTAAAGGTGACTTTTACGTATCAGCTGGCAGCGGAATGGGAGAAGTTTTGAAGATGGCAGATGATGTGAATGCTTATACTTTAACTGACAGAGCTACTTATTTGAGCATGAAAGGCACATTAGACCTTGAAATTGTAGTGGAAAAGGATGGTAGACTGTTCAACCAATATGGAGTGATTGCGGTAAATCCGGAAAAGAATAAAAATATAAACCGTGAAGGTGCTGAGCAATTTGTAAATTGGATTCTTTCAGAAAAAGCACAGAAAATGATTGGTGAATTCGGCAAAGATAAGTTTGGTGAACCGTTATTTACGCCGAATGCCAAGAAGTAAGGAAACATCATAACGGTGAGAAAAGAAATATTAAAAATTTTTTTAGATTAGAGAGGGGGAGAGAAGATGGATTATATAGCAGAAGGGATAGTGCATGCTTTAAAATTGATATTTTCATTTGATATGGAACTTTATAAAATCGTTTTGCTGTCTTTAATTGTATCTTCTCTCTCTACTATTATTTCTTCAGTGATATCTATCCCTTTAGCAGTTTGGCTAGGTCTTAAGCATTTTAAAGGGGAGAGATTGTTTGCGAGGATTCTGCACACATTGATGAGTACACCCTCGGTGCTTGTGGGACTGGTGGTGTCTATTGCACTTTCAAGAAGAGGGCCTTTAGGTTTTCTAAAGCTGTTATATACTCCTATAGCGATGATTATAGCGCAGACCATACTTGTTACCCCTCTTACATTGGGATTAACATATAACCTAGTTAGAAACAGGGGAAAAGAGATTGAAAAATTAGGAATTACTTTGGGTGCTAGTCCGGTTCAAGTGATAGTGCTGGTTATTAAAGAGTTAGAGTTGGATTTATTTATAAATATAGTAGCAGCTTTTTCCAGAGCGATTTCTGAAGTAGGAGCAGTAATGATGGTGGGAGGTAACATAAAAGGGCACACAAGAGTAATAACGACGTCCATTGCTATGTGGAACTCTATGGGCAATTATACAATGGCGATAGCGCTCGGGTTGATACTTTTATTGATTTCTTTATTAATAAATAGTACGATTTATTCCTTTAGGGAAACGGAAATAAGATAGCTTACTTTATTGCCAACAATATTATCGAGGGGGAATTTAACTAAATGACTACTAAAAAGACAAATAATGATATAAATTTAGGTGAGGATTTTTATAATATTACGATAACCAAAGAGGGCTTTCTTACAATACCAAAAGCAGTTCTTAAGAAACTAGGTTTAACTAATGCATCAAAAGCAAAGCTGATTTTAAGAGAAGATAGGGTTGAGTTGTTAGCAAATATACATAGTCTTGCAAAAGTATATATTGAACCTACATCCAAATGTAATCTGGCTTGTAAAACATGTATAAGAAATAATTGGGATGAGCCAATGGGAGAAATGGATATTAAAATATTTGATAGATTGGTTGAACAGTTAAAAGATTTTGAAGATATACAATCCGTAATGTTTGGCGGTTTCGGAGAACCCACTTATCATAAGGATATATTGTATATGATTGGCAGGATCAAATCTTTAGGCTTGAAAGTAGCGATGGTGACAAATGGAACATTATTAGATGAAAAGTTTATTAATGGGCTAATAGAAAATAGATTGGATACTTTATGGGTATCTTTCGATGGTGTAAATGTAGATAATTTTGAAGATGTAAGAAAGGGGGCGAATTTTAATCAAATTGTTAATAGCCTAAGATATCTAGAAAAAGCTAATAAAGGAAGTTCTCACAAGATTGAGGTAGGAATTGCCTTTGTCGTTACGAAAGGAAACGTTAACGATTTAAAAAAAATACCTCATTTAGCTTGGCGTGTTGGAGCAAAAAAGATCTCAGTCAGCAATGTTTTACCTTATGATAAAAGCATGAGAGAACAAATGTTGTATGAAGATATAGTCAGTATTGACCCAATGGTTTATGCCTCTGTAGAACCAATGATTAATATTCCAAGAATACCAATCAATAATATTACACAAGAAGCACTATGTTCTTTGTTTAAGTTTAATCATAACATCTCTTTATTGAATCATAGGTTAAATATTAGTACTCAGACCTGCAAGTTTATTAAAGAGCGGTGTACCTTTATAAGATGGGATGGTAAAGTTGTCCCGTGTATGGGGCTGCTTCATTCGTATACAACCTACATACATGATTTTGAGAGATGTATAGACGCATATATTCTAGGAGATATCACTGCAATAAGTTTAAAAGATATTTGGAATTCAGAAGAATATTTAAGTTTTAGAGAAAAAGTAGATGCGTTTGACTTTTCGCCATGTCATAGCTGTGGAGGATGTGATAATCTTCAATCAAACAAGAAAGATTGTTTTGGCAATACTTTTCCTGTTTGTGGTGCTTGTCTCTGGGCACATGGATTTATACAATGCCCATAAAGAGAATAAGATAAACGTTAAAACTATTTACTTTGATATGTTATTTTCATAATAAAATGAGGGAGAAAATTGCAGATATCGATTCGTAATTTAAAAAAATTTTATAACGATAAACTGATTTTAGATATTGAACATTTAAATTTTCCAAATGGGAAAATAACAGGTTTGGTTGGTCCAAACGGAGCAGGTAAAAGCACTCTTTTAAACATTATTAGTGGACTGGATCAGAGGTATTCCGGTAGCGTAAGATATGATAATAAAAATCTGGATGAAGATGTGTTGAAAAAAATGACGTTGGTCTTTCAAAAATCATATCTACTTAGAAGAAGTGTATATGAAAATATCGAATATCCTTTAAAAATTAGAGGCATTCCCAAGTCTCAGCGGGAAAAAGAAGTAGAAGATATTTTAAAAAAACTGGGGATTGCAGAATTAAGGAATAAAAAAGCACATTTATTATCCGGTGGTGAAAGCCAAAAAGTGGCATTCGCAAGAGCATTGATCTTTAAACCGCAGATATTGCTTTTGGATGAACCTGCTTCGAACATAGATTCAGATACAGTGGAGGACTTTGAACGCCAAATCATAAACTTTAACAGAGAAATAGGGGCTACCGTTGTTATGATTACCCACAATACTAGACAGGCTAAACGAATTTGTGATAAAGTTATATATTTGAAAAACGGGAGGGTAGATAGACCAAATGAGATTTTTAAAAGTGCTTTCGGTGAATGAGGTAAAAGAAAGGTTAGCTGCAGTGTTTGCAAGCTTTACCTTATCTATAGAAAGCGTAGATATTATAGATTCATTCGATAGGATTTTAGCTCAAGATATTATATCGCCTGTTGCAGTTCCCCAATTTAACAGA